>CALLLR010000144.1 GCA_938008185.1 uncultured Saprospiraceae bacterium | reverse complement strand
ACAGGCTCAAATCGGTAACCCGGATGGAGAGGATAAGCCTAACAAAAAATACTACGATCCAAGAAAATGGTTGCGGGTAGCAGAGGAATCTTTTGTAGTTCGTTTGAAAACGGCTTTTGAAGATTTGAATTGTGTAAATGTCTTAGGCTAAAATTTAAATAAATTATATTTATAAAATATAAGCCGCGTACCTTAATTGGTACGTGGCTTTTTGCTATCTTCCGACTGTTTTCATCCGAGCTTATCTTGTGGCAAGATATATCTTTTTTACCCGAAGGGAAGGCACGGTAAAAGAAAAGGTCCGTATCTATTATTTTACAAATAAAATGAAATAAACTTGTTCCGGTCTAGATTCTAAACTGGGGTCAAGAATCAACAACTCCGCATATTCGCAGAACAGAATCAACAAGCAAAGCGCCTCAACAACTCAACAATATGATTACCGTCCACGAAGCCCGAAAATTGATTTATGAAACCACCCGGGATTTTGGCATAGAATCCGTTCCCTTAATGCAAGCCATCGGCCGGATTTTGAGGGAGCCATTGAGGGCCGACCGGGATTCTCCGCCGTACGATCGGGTCACGATGGATGGGATTGCGATCCGGTACGGGGACTTCGCAGCAGGTACGCGGAACTTTAAAATCGACGGAATCGGAGCCGCCGGACTACCACAGATTACTTTGTCTCATTCGAATACCTGCGTGGAAATTATGACGGGTGCGATGTTACCAAACGGAGCTGATACCATTATTAGATACGAAGATCTTCGAATAGAAAATGGATTCGCTTTCGTTACGACAGATGCCATCCGGGATGGACAAAACGTACACCGGAAGGGAAGTGATCGTCCACAGGGAACCGAGCTACTACAGACTGGTTACCGACTGAATCCGGCAGCCATCGGGATCGCTGCAACTATCGGTAAAACCAAACTCAAAGTTAGTAAGCTACCCAGGGTAATCATCTTATCTACGGGGGACGAACTGGTGGAGATAGCCGATCAACCGCTTTCGCACCAAATTCGTAAATCCAATGTTTACCAATTGTCAGCGATTTTGCAGCACTTCGGAATATCGGCAGTACATCGTCATTTGAATGATGATTTTAAGGAAATTACCAGCATTTTGAAAGAACTCCTAATCGAGTATGATGTGGTATTAATGAGCGGTGGGGTCTCCAAAGGAAAATTTGATTTTCTACCGGAAGCGATGGATCAGCTAGGTGTCAAAAAAATATTTCATAAAATAAAACAACGACCTGGAAAGCCGTTTTGGTTTGGACAGTATCCCAAAGGTGCTACCGTTTTTGCCTTTCCGGGTAATCCGGTTTCTTCCTTTATGTGTGCACAAATTTACTTTCTTCCGTGGCTCCAAAAATGTCTGAGTCGGTCGGTAGTGCCAACGCAATACGCTGCGCTCACGGCACCGATTCATTTTAAACCAGATTTGACTTATTTTGCGCAGGTAAAAATTACTAACGACAAAGCGGGTAATTTATTAGCTACCCCAATTGAAGGAAATGGTAGCGGAGATTTGGCAAACCTGGTCGGCGCCACTGCTTTTTTAGAAGTACCAAGGGGAAAAGATGTTTTTGAAAAAGGAACGGTTTTACCTTTTATTAGAATTATTTAAATGGAGGTTCATTAAGAAGGTTTCGATAGGTTTTGAGAAAAAGTTTTTTATAATTCAATGATCTCAGCATTAAAAAATTACCGGCCTTGATTAAAAACTTTAATAAAAAAATCGAAACCAAACGCCAGGTTTGATTTCGATGGTAACTTTATATTTTCAGTTTCAATTACAAATCCATTCTAAGCCCTACCGTTCCACCAAACAATAAGTACCGTTGGTTTAAACCAACATCTTCCTTGATAAAATTTCTGGAATAATAGCGGAACATCGGATTAACGCGCAGCGATAGTTTATCAGTCAAACTTTTACTGACCCCGATTCCAAACTGCAGACTATAATCCACCCGGCTGCGGTAGATGTCATCGCCGTTCGTATCCAGATCTAAATCAGTAGTCGGTGTATTAGGAACGCGGCCTTCCGTAGCGAGCAAAATATTAGCAAAAACACCCAGGGAGAAATCGGTTTTCCAATCTCCAAAGTCGTATTGGTACCCCACAAAAAACGGGATGTCAATCATTCTGTAGGAATTATAATATTTTTTGGTAAAGGTAGTGGTTCGCGTGGAGGTCACTGGTCCAATCATGGGGATGGTATCACCCGTAAGATTGACGATTAATTTTTGAATACCCATAGAGTCCACCACTTGCTCAGTGACGGTACTGTTATTACTGTATCGCTCGTTAATCTGAGTAAAACCTACTCCGGAAGAAACGAAAAACCCAGACGGGAAATGTGCGTTGACCAGGAGGTTAGCATGTAAGGCTTCGAGTGGTTCTTCAAATGTATTTCTAAGGCTGACTAACGTATCTAAATTATTATTGCTGATTCTGGTTGTGTTCAGCGTTCGATTCACCGCACTGATGCCCGTTTGAAATTCTAATGAAAAAGTAGGTCGTTCTATATAAATTGGAGGCGGTACCAGTGACTTGGTATTTTTTATTGAAAAATTAAGTTTTGGTAAATCAGTGGTGGTCGTTAAATCGATATTGGCCACCGTTAATGGCGATAAAGAACCGATTTTCTCCTCCTTTGCGGAAATCGTACTATTGCTATTTTCTTTAATTTCTTCCTGGATTGGAGTGGTTGTAAATATTTGATTATTTGCATTCATATTGTTTTCAGAAAGCGTAGCTAAATCAACTTCTGAATTTGAAGGTTTACTGTTAATAGCTGTTGCGGACGGTAAAGTTTTTCCAGCAAATTTTTCTACTATTGGCGAATTTTTAAAAATGCCAGGCTCTTTGATTTCAGCTTTAGTAGACAAAGTCGTTTTGGCTGCCGGAGCGGTTTCTTGCTCAGCAGCAAGCGGTGAAACTGCGTGCTCAACCACCAACGCTTTATTTTCGCTAACGTAGCTGGGCGTAGCTGCTGTCTGACCAGTTGGTTCAGATATTGATTCGTTTGAAATAGTGTCAGTCTGGAAACTATCTCCGAACAGGAAAAAGCCCGCGATTCCCAGTCCGACCAACAAAATGAATCCGGATAACCAGTAGATAAACATTGGTTTACGTTTCTTTCGCTGCGCATTGATTTCATCTACCTGAGGCTCAATAGCGGCCCAGATTTCATCAATGTCCAAAGCGGACGGATGATTTGTTATATCTTTATTCATGATTTTATTTTTTGACTGGTGACAGAATTTGAAGACTGTTGTTCCAGCCAAAGTTTACCTAATGTTTTTTTTGCACGGGTGAGTTGGGAACGGGAAGTACTTTCGGTGATACCAAGTATTTCGGCAATCTCAGTATGACTGTGGCCGTCGATTTCCCGAAGGTTAAAAACCGATCTGAAGCCGTCGGGTAGTTGTTGGATTAAGCGGATTAATTCCTCCATTCCCATTTTATCAAAAACCGAAGGATCAACCCTTGGATCACTATGGACTGGATTCATTTCTACTTCGTAGGCCCGATGGGCTTTGCGAAGATAGGCGAGCGCACAGCGCACGGTAATGGTTCGCATCCAACCTTCAAATGATCCGGTGGATTTGTAATTATCAATGTTGGCGAAAATACGAATTAAAGATTCTTGCAAAATATCTTTGGCCGTAGATTGGTCAGGTACGTAGCGTCTGGCTACCGAAAGGAGTTTGCCGGCGTACCGCCGGACCAGTTCGTACTGGCTGGATTTAATACCTTGCTGGCAATTTTTAATTAGTTGTATTTCCGTCAACATCAGATAATTTAAAGTGTTTTGGTTTTCTAGGCTTTTTATTGAATAATGGTAAAATTACCGGTGACTAAAACCGTATCCTGAAAAATTCCAACGGTATTTACTACCGTATCGCTAAAGCTACCTGTCAGATTTGGAGCAAGGGATGAAATTGTAAAATTAGCCAAATTCAGCTCCTGTGTGTTAGGGTCCAGGGGTTGCAAGTTAAAAGCCATGTCAACTAGTGAAAAGTTAAACATGGTGCAATTATTATTATTGTCATAATTACCAGCGGTATTGCCGTTGAGCTGCAGACGAATATAAGTTTCTTGTCCTGAAGAATCTTGTGGGAAATACTCAACAAGTATAGTTCCGTTACCAGTTTCTCCACCGATCAAATTACCGGTAATACTATTATAGTCATAAGTTTCACTACCTACATTAATCGTTAAAGTACTAAACGTAATTGGATTACTACAGACCGAAATAGTTCCTGTGTTAACTGTAGTTCCTACCATACCAGCAAATGAATCACTTTCAAAGGAAGCATCAATATCTACTCCCCGCACGGTTAAATCCGTTTCTCCACCACAAGAAGAAATAAAGAAATCAAAATTACCGTCATCGACTAGAAAAATATATTCTTCGTCCCCAACAGTTACAATGACAGCACCATTGGCAACATTGTTACCATCACAATCTACCAGGTTTCCCGTGATTTGGGTATTATTAACGTTTGAATTATCGACAGAAATTACCAGGGAAGTATTATCCGAAAATGGTCCAACCAATTCAGAATAAATAATATCTCCGCAAAGACCTCGGATTTGTAAAAGTAATTCTTCGTCGGCGGGTACCTTTCCACTGGTAAATCCTTCGCTGTTGGTATAAGCGTAATACGTAGCAAGACTGTCGCTACCAAAACCAATGGCTACAATATGATTGGAAACGGGATTATCGTTTTCGTCGACTAAGGTTACATCCAGTTCGATTAAAGGAAATGGTGCATCACAGTTCCACCAGCTAAAGTGTTCTACTTCTCCTACGTAAACTCCGTTTACTTTAGTAGCTGATCCTTCTTCTACCCAGATTCCAAAAGTCTCGTTAAAAGACCAGAGGGGAATTTCACTGGGGGCGTTGGCGGCAATAGATGCCGGAAGTGCAACGCTGATGGTGGCCGTAAAGCCTTCTCCGATATTTAGTGGTGCGCCCTCAGCATCTTCGAGGCTGACGTTGATCATCCCGAAACTTTGTAAGGATACTTCTTCCAAATCGGTGCGAACTCCCTGTAAGTTACCCGGCATTCGATCTGCCGTGGTACTTGCCGTTGGATCAAGATAGGCAGAAGCAACGTAAACTTCGCCGTCAAATACTTCCCCGTTGGCATTGATAATACTATTAGGTAAAAAAGCGACTCCGGTCGTTCCATTGATGGAAACGGTTCCTCCCGTTGCTGCTTCAAACGAAGGACGATAATTTGCGGTAATCATCTCGATCACGATTTTAGACTCCGTATTTTCTCTTGGGAAAAACCGGCGACTTCCATCCAGAAAGCCTTCCTGCTGAACGGTTATAAAGGTCCCTTTTTCGTTCATAGGCATATTCTCAAAAGAAAAAAAACCGTATTCATCAGTGAGCGTGGTAGCGTTGCCTATTCTAACGGTAGCGTTTTCGACGGGGTTCTGATTTTCATCTTTTACCTGTCCTTCCACCGAACTGGTAACGGTCTTTACCTCCGGATTATAGTTTTCAATGATTACTTCAGGAGGAGGAGTAGTAATACTGTCACCTATTGAATCTACGTCTTTCCGGCAGGCAGAGAATAGCATGAGGATAACGAATGGAAATAAAAAATATATCTTTTTCATGTTAAAATTAAAATTTAGTGTTTGTTGAAATAATTATTAACGAATAAATGAGCAGTTAAAGTAGTGTAATTAAGCATTTTGATCAAGCTCTTACCTTTATAAGTCTTGAGTAACGGGATTCGCTGCATGGTTAGTTAATTTATTTTTAAACAGCTTCTTTATCCGAACTTATAATTTTTTAATAAAATCAGGATGAAATTTGGTTCGGCTATTATAATCGGGGATTTGGATAGTATAAATTGGGGTAATTTCAGCTAATTGCTGGTTTTGTTTGGTGTCCTAAGGTGTAATGGAAATAAAAATTTTCTTTTTTTAGAATTGACGTAGGGGTCAAGTGAAAAATAAGTGTCTACCATTATACAAACGTGTTTTTAAAGCGTTAACTACTACTTTCTTAACTAAGCGATCCAACACTACAAACTAACCCTGACGGTATTTAATCAGTACAGGAATTTACGTTACACCAAAATTACTGAAGCATGAATATTTCTTCTAAAATTACCTTTCTTGAGCAATTTCCGATTTTTGATGTACTTACTAACGAGGAGCTGACCCAATTGGGTGAAATGGTTGAATTAAAAAAACGACCTAAATACGCTTACATTTATTCCCGTAATGATGCTTCCGAATTTATTTACTTCCTGCTGAAAGGAACCATCAAAATCGTTACCCACAGTAATGACGAAAAAGAGGTGATCAAATCTGTCTTACACCCACTATCAATGTTTGGTGAGCTATGTATTGTTGGTCAGGAAAATAGAACCGATTACGCCAAAGCCATGAATCAGGAAGTACACTACTTCTCATTAAAACTAGAAGATTTACGGAAAATTATGCGGACCAACCATCGGTTGTCCAACAAAATATTATTTATGATGGGTGAACGATTGCATCGTGTGGAAAGCCGATTGGAATCCCTCATATTTAAGGACGCTCGTACTCGGATCATCGATTTTATCAAAGATTCCGCCGAAAAACGCGGACGTCGTATCGGTATCGACGAAACGCTGGTTAAGCATTCGCTTACACAGCAGGATATTGCAAATATTACGGGCACATCCCGACAAACTGTTACTTCTGTTTTAAATGACCTGAAAAAATCAAATCTCATTCATTTTACCCGTAAGAGTATTTTGATCAGAGATATGGTTAAATTGGCGTAAGCTTGCAGTGATACGCTGATCCTTTTTTACCTGTTCCCAATATTAGCGGGAAAGGTACCGTTTTTGTTTTGTGATTAATTATTGATTAAAAAAGTTGGAAAGAGTCAACAGATACCTTATCTGTTGGCTTTTTTATGTACCTCCTGATTTTTATCTTTTCGCCTTTTTTCTTACATTTATTCAATGAAAAAGAAACAGCTTACCAGACGGAGTTTTATCCAGCAGTCCACTTTGACAGCTTTTGGAACTGCGATCGGAATGCCCATTGTTTTTGGTCACTACTTACCCCAGAACCTCTTACCAGTTATTTTGGAAAAAGATTCTCCCATCGAAGGTAAACATCCAGACCTTACCTTGTTAAACGATCGTCCCCTTAACGCCCAGACACCTCCGCATCTGCTCAACGATTCCATCACTCCGGCCGACAAATTTTTTATTCGCAACAACGGATTACCTCCCGAAAATATTGATCCGGAAAAATGGACGCTTACCATTGATGGAGAATCCGCCAAATCTAACCGAACTTTTTCTCTGGCAGCATTAAAAAGTCAATTTAATGAATATTCCTACCAATTGGTACTGGAATGTGGTGGAAACGGCCGCTCTGAATTTTCGCCTCCTGCCAAAGGCAACCAATGGACAACGGGTGCCGTGGGCTGTGCCGTCTGGACCGGGGTACGATTAGCAGATGTCTTGCGGGCCACCGGTATAAAAGACAATGCAGTTTATATTGGGTACTACGGAAAAGATACCCACCTCAGTGGAGATAAAAATAAACGTCCGATTTCGCGGGGATGTCCGATCGCCAAAGCACTGGAACCCGAAACCCTGATTGCCTGGTCCATGAACGGAGCGGACATTCCTTTACATAATGGATATCCACTGCGCCTTGTGGTCGGCGGATGGCCCGCATCCTGCTCGGGTAAATGGCTCGAAAGAATTAGTATTCGAGACCGGATTCACGATGGTCCAAAAATGGGAGGACAATCTTATCGGATTCCCTGTGACCCGGTAGCACCGGGAACAAAAGTAGCGGACGAAGATATGTGTATTATCGAATCCATGCCCGTTAAATCACTGATCACCTTTCCCAGGACGGGCGCTATTTTAAACGCCCGAGAATTGAAAATAAAGGGTCACGCCTGGGCGGGCGATGTGTCGGTCCGGAAAATGGAATGCTCTATCGACTTTGGACAGTCCTGGCAACCTGCTCAGCTTTCGCCGCCGGCCAATCGGTTGGCCTGGCAGGATTTTTCGGCAACGGTCCGTTTTCCAAAACCAGGTTATTACGAAGTCTGGGCCCGGGCCACCGACGAAAATGGAAAAACACAACCCATGATTTTACCGGGCTGGAATCCAAAAGGATATTTGAATAATGCCTGCCACCGGATTGCGGTAAGGGTCAAATAAAATAAAATCAACTTGCTGGCCGGACAGGCGGGGGTAAACTCAATTACAATTTTAATAAAAAAATCCTCAGAAATTGAAGAGCGCCTGTTGAAATTCAAACATAGTAGAAAAAAACAAGTTGTTAGCCGTTGGCCCATTGTCAAAATAAAATATGAAATACAAAGCATCCATTCTTATAGCTACCCTCATCGCCATCACCTTGCTGGCCTGTGAAACCAAACCTCAAACTGCTGCGTCAACAACTGAAGAAACGAGTGTTGATGCTCTTGTAATGCCAGAAGTAAACGAAGCCACTGGACTAGTGATGGACGAAACTTTTCCCCTCATCATCGCCAATTGCACCTCTTGTCATTCTGCTAAACTAATCACCCAAAATCGAGCTACGCGTGAAGGTTGGTCCTCGATGATCGACTGGATGCAGGCCACCCAGGGATTGTGGCAATTTGATGACCACGAACCGCAAATCCTCGACTATCTGGCAAAATACTACGGCCCCGTGGAAACGGGTCGTCGGGAAAACCTGAGGGTAGAAGAGTGGTACGAGTTATAATCGATTTCGATTAATGATTTCCAACAACTCTTCTCGGTAATTTTTTCCGATGGGAAGATGTTTGGCTTGACCCTTTTCAATCACCTCTATCATATTTCCCATGACCGCTTTGATTTGGTGGATATTGACGATGTAGGAGCGGTGAATCCGTTTAAAGATATCAGATGGAAGTTTAGATTCGAGGCTCTTCATCGTCTGTAAAGTGATGACGCGACTATCCGGGCAACGAATGATAACGTAGTCCTTTAAACCTTCGACGTAAAGAATATCTAAAAATTTTATTTTTACCAGTCGTTTGTCGGATTTTACAAAAATAAAATCCGCCTCCTCTTCCGGGACGGTATTGCCTTCTGAACCAACGTCTTTATTTTGTAAGGCAACTTGTGTAATTGCTTTGTTGGTTGCTTTCATAAACCGTTCCAGTGAAATTGGTTTTAATAAATAATCGATGGCATTTAATTCAAAACCTTCCACGGCGTAGTTAGCGTAGGCCGTGGTGAAAATGACCAACGGAGGGTGGGTCAATGTCTTTAAAAAATCTGTACCCGTCAACTGTGGCATCTGGATATCCAAAAACATTAAATCTACATCGTGTATTTTTAAAATCTCATTGGCCTCTAGTGCGTTCTCGCAACGTGCCACCAGGTTGATTTCGGAAAGTTGACTGATATAAGTTTCCAAAACATCCAGTGCTAAAGGTTCGTCGTCTACAATAATTGCATTAATCATTTTTTGGTATATTTTTATTTTTTAATCAAATCAACAAGCAAAGCGATTTAACACCTCAAAGCTCCAAATCCAGTGTAATCGCGTAGGTATTCGGATTGTCCGCAATGGTCAGTTCGTGTTTATGCGGATAAAGAAGATCTAGTCTTCTGCGCACGTTCACTAATCCAATACCGCCACTTCGTTTATGGTTTTGGGTGGGCAGAGATTCTGCTTTACTATTTTCGATAAAGAAGCGAACGTGGTGAACGTCGACTTCCAACAATATATTCACAAATCCTTTTGAGATGTGGTTGTTGGCTCCGTGCTTAAAACTGTTTTCTAGGAAAGGAATAAAGAGCAGAGGAGCGATTTGTTGATTTTGGACGGTTCCATTTACCTCAAATTTTATTTCTACCGTTTTTCCCTTTCGGAGTTCCTCCAGGTCCAGGTAGTTCTTTAAGTAATGTACTTCTTTGCGCAATTCCACTCTTTTTTCGTTGCACTCGTACAGCATGTAGCGCATCATTTCGGATAGTTTGATAACGATGTTCGGTGCCTTATCCGATTTTTTTAGCGTAAGCGCGTAGAGATTATTGAGTGTATTGAAGAGAAAATGCGGATTGATTTGAGATTTTAAAAAACGCAATTCACTCTGCATCGTTTGGGTTTGTAAATCCTTACTATCCCGTTGGTATGCCAGCCAGTCGGTAATGATTTTTACTAAAGTCGAACCACCCGTTACCAGAAAATTCGTCAAAAAATACCAGGACTGGTCCCTGATGATCGTAGGTTGAACCTCGGGGTAATGATGAAAAAGCGTATAAACGATGAATACTTTTATCGGTGTCAATACCAGGATGGTTACTAATAAAAAAAGACAATATTTCAGAAAGGTCTTTTCTGTTAGAAATTTCGGAATCAGGTATTTTATATTAAAATAAACCAATGCGATATAAAAAAGAATACTGATTGCTTCCACCAGCATCTTAAATGCCAAAGGTCGATCAGACTGATCAATCCATACCAAACCAATAAAAAGCAGTGACCAGCTCAGAATGTGAATCATCCAGGTCCCCTTATGGTTTCGTAGTTCGTGTAGCCAGAGATTTCGAGATAGTGTTTGATGCATTAAGTAATTTTGGGTTATATTATTTATCCTCATTTCTTGGATCACAAGAAACGCAAAATTTGGAAAGAAGATAATAAATTTAGATCAAAACATCGTTCGATTCGATCAGTGGCCTTATTCTTCGGTTTTTTAAGGACCTAACCTCTTGTTTTTTCTCTTTTATTAATGGATCGGTAACTTTTTGAATTAATAATTACCGATCCATTGTTTTGTTTATTATAAAGGAATAAATACTAAATTACTCCTTCTGACCAAGAAGATTCGGGTAGTTAAACGATGCTTTCGTACCCCAGATCCAGCTTTTATCAGTGGCAAAAAGAGCGTCAAGGTGTTAATCCAAAAGATTCCGTCATAAATCGGGAAATTATTGTTCGACCGTTCCTTAATTCGTAAATTTGCGCTTCAACAAGCTAATGCAATGGTATATCTCACAAGAAAAGAGCGTTTCAACGCCGCCCACAAGCTTTGGGTGGAAAAATGGAGCGATAAAAAAAATAAACGGACTTTTGGTAAATGTGCGAATCCTAACTGGCATGGACATAATTACACCTTATATATTACCGTAAAAGGCAAACCGAATAAGAATACCGGCTTTGTGATGGATGCTAAAAAACTCAGCACCATCGTTCGCAAACATATCACCAGCAAGCTGGATCACGCTAATCTCAACCTGGACGTGGATTTTATTCCCGAAAATTTACAACCAACTACCGAAAATTTGGTTATCCTTATCTGGAAACAACTAAAGCCTCATATTAAAGGTTGTAAATTATACTCAATCCGGCTGGAAGAAACCGAGAATATTTACGCCGAATACCGGGGAGAATAACTTACTACTAATCCGGATCTTGGTAAACACAACGGAAGGACGTAGGATTAGAAAATCAACATTATGGGATACGAAAAGAAAGAAACTTACGACGCTAAGAAAACGACAGAACTAAAAAAAGCCTACAAAAAAGTAATCACCCAGATCGGTGAAAACCCCAAACGGGAAGGACTTTTGAAAACTCCCGAACGTGCCGCCAAAGCTATGCAATTTCTCAATCAGGGATACGGAATGGATGCCGAAAAAATTCTGCGCTCTGCCATGTTTAAGGAGGACTATGACAAAATGGTCATCATTAAGGATATCGAATTGTACTCTCTTTGTGAACATCACTTACTCCCTTTTTACGGAAAGGCGCACATCGCCTACATTCCGGATGGATATATCGTCGGTCTAAGTAAAATTCCTAGAGTCGTCGACGTCTTTTCTCGGCGCTTGCAGGTACAAGAACGACTGACCGATCAGATTCTGAACGCCATTGATTCCACCCTCAATCCGCTTGGAGTAGCGGTCGTGATTGAAGCATCTCACCTCTGTATGATGATGCGTGGCGTACAAAAACAAAATTCTGTGACCACTACCTCTGCTTTTACCGGACAATTTGAAAAGATAGAAACCCGAAACGAATTTCTAAAACTAATCGGTTCGCATTTACATTAGGAAAAAAGAATAAAGTCTTATGCGAATCAGTAATTGAAGTGTAGCTAAAACCCAAAGCATAAATTAGAATAGTACCTTTGAAAATGTTATTTGCAGCTTGCTCATTGCTTCTTTCTATCGCGTTAGAAGAGGGCAAAAAGCACGAAGCGAGCAGCAAGAAGCAAAAACATCAAACTGCATTTAGTTCAAACAAGCTCTCAACCACTGATTCAAACATCTATTAAACAAAACAAACGAACTATGATCGCTTACGTCTTCCCCGGACAAGCCGCTCAATTTATCGGAATGGGCAAAGATTTATACGAAACCTCTGCTTTCGCCAAAAATATTTTTGAGGAGGCCAACGATTTGCTCGGTTACCGTCTTTCTGATGTGATGTTTAACGGGACAGAAGAAGACCTGAAAGAAACCAGGATTACCCAACCCGCCGTTTACTTACATTCCGTAGTCAAAAATTTACTGGCCACCGATCGACCCAAACCAGGTATGGTTGCTGGTCATTCGTTGGGGGAATTTTCCGCACTGGTTGCCGCCGGAGCCCTCGCCTGGAAAGATGGACTCTTGTTGGTGCAGCAACGCGCTCAGGCCATGCAGGCTGCCTGCGAAGCCAATCCCGGTACGATGGCTGCCATTGTGGGTATGGAAGACGAGATGGTTGAAAAAATTTGTGCAGAAGTCGGCCCCGAAGTAGTGCCAGCTAATTATAATTGTCCCGGGCAACTGGTGATCTCCGGTTCGCTGTCAGGTATCGAAACCGCCGTTGCGCGCCTTACCGAAGCGGGGGCGAAGCGAGCGATCATTCTCAACGTGGGGGGTGCCTTCCACTCGCCGCTAATGCAGCCCGCCCAGGAATCTTTACAAGCGGCCATCGAAGCGACCCCACTGGCCGCTCCTCGCTGCCCGATTTATCAAAACGTTAATGCCTCGCCCGTCACCGATCCCGAGTTGATCAAAGCCAATCTGATTGCGCAACTAACTTCGCCCGTACGCTGGACGCAGACGATGCAAAATATGATTACCGATGGCGTTACTGAATTTTACGAAGTAGGTGGAAATGGAAAAGTGATTCGTGGTTTTATCAAACGGGTTGATCGAAAGATGCCGGCTGAGACATTGTAAAACCGTATTTTTTTTTTGTGTAAAACACCACGCGCTAGTGCCTCGGGAACTTTGATCCCGAGGCACTAGCCTGGCCTTTTTGCGGAGTGTCCCCTTTTTCTGTCGGTTAAATAGGGAGGTAACCGAAATAATAGGGTAGAGGGCTACGCCATCCTGATTCTCCGGATCGTTTTTTAAAATAAGCAATTAGTCTAAGCCAGCCAAACCAGAAAAAAAATCTTAACTATCCTTAGCCTTCAAAATGCAATGAAATCGTAAATGCACGACTCAATATTTTTTCGATCACCCGTGAACGTTCCAGATTCTCATCAAAAATCAGTACGTTACTTAATCCGTGCGAAACCTTTAGTTCTGGTGAGAAGATAAAATAAGGGAAAAAGAATTGTATACCCGCTCCGTACTCGAACGCAAAATCCGTAGGAGAAATCTTGACCAGGCTGTCGGCCTGCCGGGTCCGCGAATCACTGGCAACGTCAAAACTATATTTGACCCCACCGATGATAAATAAACGAATATCGTTGTAAGGCTGAGATTTATAACGAATCTGAAAAGGCAGTTCCACAAATACAGACTCTAGTTTTTGCGAAGGTACTCTACCACCCCGGGGGTTGACATATTCGATATTTCTTTCGGCGAAAGATAATGTGGGG
Organism: uncultured Saprospiraceae bacterium; assembly: GCA_938008185.1. Classification (GTDB taxonomy): domain Bacteria; phylum Bacteroidota; class Bacteroidia; order Chitinophagales; family Saprospiraceae; genus JALZUU01. The sequence continues at coordinate 41,151 of CALLLR010000144.1, read as the reverse complement.
AGAAAGCGAAAATCGAAATAATCCCCAATTTTCAGATTACTGACAATCCCCAGATTAAAGCCGGGACCCGTTACCGAACTGGCCGAAGAGATACTGTCACTTGTCAAAAAGTCACTGGAGCGGAAAAGACGTAAATCAGAAGTATTGTAGGCCAGGGTAATCCCGAAGTAATAAGGTTTTTGCTGGAATTCCAGAAAATTATAGTTACCCTTTGCCTTTTGTGCCGAAGCAGTGTTTGCCAGAAATAACACGGCGAGGAAAAAGGTTATTTTTCGCCCTGATAGATGGAACAGATTCCTAAACTGAGTCTTTTGCATTGATTAGAATTATAACCGGTTTTATTCATAACCTCCAAAAAGTCGGGCCCATCCGGAAAAGCTTGCACCGATTCGTAAAGATACCGGTAGGCGTGGGGGTCCTTTGAAGTTATTTTGCCAATTTGTGGCAAGATATATTTAAAATAGCCATTAAAAGCTTGTTTAAAAGGAAAAGCAGTGGGGCGCGAAAATTCGAGTACCACCAATTGTCCTTTAGGTTTGAGTACCCGGTGCATTTCGTGCATCCCTTTTTCCAGATTCTCAAAATTTCTGACTCCAAATGCAACGGTTATCGCGTCAAAGGTATTGTCTTCAAAAGGTAGATTCTCCGAATCTCCCTTTTGTAAATCAATAATATGAGCCAGTTCCTTTTTATTAATTTTTTTATCTCCGACTTCCAGCATTTCTGCCGAAATATCCAATCCAGTAATTTTTTCTGCATTCAAACGCTTCGTCATTTCGATGGCAACGTCGGCAGTACCCGTGGCAACATCCAGAATTCTTTTGGGATCAAAAGGCTTGAGCCGGTCGATCATCTGCTTACGCCAAATAGTATCAATTCCCAAAGAAAGAAAGCGATTTAAAAAATCGTAATACGGCGCAATACTGTCAAACATTTTTGATACTTGCTCCTTCTTTCCGGTCTGATCGTTCTGTACGGGCTTTACTACCTTAGTCATATTCAAAATTTGTGCAAATTTATTAACTTTTAGAGTCATTAGGTAAATAAATGGACTCTAACATGATTTATTTTCAGAAGTTGGTTAAAAATGTCCAGTAGTATGTGCTCCATTATTAAACAACTTCTCTATTCAACAGTATTCGGCAAATTAAGTTGGAAATCAACTGCTTAATCTTCTTCACAAAATTGTCACGATCATTAGACGTATAACCTGGCTTGTATGTTAGATCTCCTTAGTATTTTCAATTAAAGCCTGTCACAAGAGTACTGGAAAGTGAAAATTAATAAATAACGACTCTCCTTATTATTGTATTGTAAAGTGACTAAGGTCATCTCATAATTAACCGGATCGAAGTTGAAATCTGTCAGATACGTAATTTTTATTTTAAAACAAAATACAACTAGTGCCACGGGATCAAAGTAAATGATAGCTTAGACGAGACTATTGGACGCAGATAATAATTCTGATAGGTTTCACTTCCTTTTTCCGGTATTGAATTTGTAAGTAAGTTTTTATAATTATTTCCCACCCAATATTCCCTTTCCTGCTTCCTTTTAAGCAATATAATTTGTCTTCCGTTTCCCTTATTGCCCCTCACCCTCTTCCCCCCGACAGAGATTGATACACACATTTTTTCTATAACATTTTAAATTTATATTTATGACCATGAGAAACTTTTTAAGCCTTGGACTGTTGGTCTTTCTGACTTCCGCCTTTACAAACCCAGAACAGAGAGGTAGCGAAGAGGTTGATGGAATTGCAGTAAAAAAAGAGGTAAAAGTGCCCGGTTTTATTCTGGAAAAGAATGGTAAAAAAATCGAAGGCAAAATTGTACCTGGATCCATTACCGATAATGAGTTAAAAATCACTTTTATTAGCCGTTCCGGACAGAAAAAAACCTATAAACCCAAAGACATCAAAGGGTACGGATACGAAGCCGAAATTGAAGATGATTTAGGGTTAGGGGACACTGAATGGGTATTTTACGAAAGTACCAAAGCTGATTACCCACCAAAGCCTTTTGCATCCAAGGATGTATTTATGCAGCGGGAATCAGAAGGAGCTGTATCACTATACTGCTACTATATTGAGGTGCGTAACAACCCAAAACAACCATTTCGCTACGTTTACTACTTGAAAGATCAAAATGGTAAACTTAGTAAAATTGAAAAGGATGATTTTAAAAAGGTATCAAAAACACTTTTTAAAGATTATACTGCCATGAGCAACCGGATTGGACGCAAGGATTTCTTGTACAAAAACCTCGATAGAATGGTCAGAGACTATAACTATTGGGTTGCCAATCAACACGATGCCGGTGAATACCGCGTCGCCATGAAACAATAATAAAGAGCCGTAGAAATCAGGCAATCTAATTGACTGGTTTTTATGATAGAGTAACAACTTAAACTGATCTTTTACTCGGATCAACGCGTGTGTTTTACTACCGGTACCACAATGGATTTATCCAATAATGGCGGTTGGTAAAACACGCGTTTTTTTTTGCCCATTTTATTCCAGATTCCTTTGCTTTTACCTGCCGGTAAGTTGGTATAAACCACTTAAATTTCGTATTTTTGCCCGTCTTCTTTTTAGCAGGAAACCATCTTTTTTTTACAAAAAAAAAGAAGTTGCTTTTCCTCTTTAACTATGAAATGCCAATATGCTGATTATCTGATGTTTAGCGTATTAATTTTTATCAAAAAAACTGTTAAATGGCTTCTGAAAGAATTATTCCTATCAATATTGAGGATGAAATGAAATCGGCCTACATCGATTATTCGATGTCCGTGATCGTTTCCAGAGCATTACCGGACGTAAGGGATGGACTAAAACCAGTTCACCGAAGAGTTTTATACGGTATGTCCGACCTGGGATTAGCTTACAATAAATCACACAAAAAATCAGCTCGTATCGTCGGGGAAGTACTCGGTAAATATCACCCCCACGGTGATCAATCCGTTTATGACTCTATGGTGCGAATGGCCCAGGACTGGTCACTTCGTTACCCGCTCGTAGATGGACAGGGGAACTTTGGCTCTATGGATGGTGACAGTCCCGCTGCGATGCGATATACAGAGGCCAGAATGGAACGTATCACCGACGAAATTCTGGCGGATATAAATAAGGATACGGTCGACTTCAGGTATAATTTTGATGATACCCTGAAAGAGCCCACCGTGCTGCCTACCAAATTGCCCAATCTGTTGATCAACGGGGCTTCCGGGATTGCGGTAGGGATGGCCACCAATATGCTGCCGCATAACCTCACCGAAGTTATTAACGGAACCATCGCACTCATTGATAATCCGGAGATTACGATCGAAGGCTTAATGGAACACATTACGGCTCCTGACTTTCCAACCGGAGGAATTATCTACGGTACTTCTGGCGTTAAAGAAGCTTTCCTAACCGGACGTGGTAGAGTAGTTCTGCGGGGTAAAGTGGATATCGAAGTATCTTCCACGGGAAAAGAAACCATCATCATCTCCGAAATACCCTATCAGGTTAATAAGGCCCAAATGATCGTTAAAATGGCGGAATTGGTTAACTCAAAAAAAATTGAGGGTATCAGTGCCTTACGGGACGAATCGGATCGTAACGGCTTACGGGTGGTCGTGGAGATTAAGCGGGATGCGATGGCCAACGTCGTACTAAGCAAACTTTATAAATATACGCCTTTACAATCTTCTTATGGCGTCAATAATATTGCGTTGGTCAACGGTCGACCCGAGATGCTTAATTTAAAGCAGATTATTGAAGAATATGTAAAATTCAGATTAGAAGTAATTGTCCGACGAACGCAATATGATCTGCGGAAAGCAGAGGAGCGTGCCCACATTCTGGAAGGACTACTAATTGCGCTGGACCACCTCGATGAAGTCATTGCTTTGATCCGTGCTTCCAAGACCGTGGAAGATGCCAGAAACGGGTTGATGGAAAAATTCGAGCTGTCCGAAATTCAGGCGAAGGCCATTCTGGAAATGCGTTTGCAAAAGCTGACTGGTCTGGAAAGAGATAAAGTTCGGGAAGAATACGATGAGTTACAAAAGAAAATTGCCCACTATAATGCTATTCTTGGCAGTGAAGTTATGCAACGCGATATCATTAAGGAGGAATTAGGCGAAATCATGGAGAAATTTGGCGATGAACGTCGTACTCAGGTTAGCTTTGCCGATGGTGAAATTAGCGTGGAAGATATGATTGCCGACGAAGACGTAATTATTACGATTTCTCAGTTGGGATATATCAAAAGAACAAAGGCTTCCGAATACCGGATTCAGGGCCGAGGTGGTCGCGGGTCGAAAGGAAGCAAAACCCGAGATGCTGATTTTATCGAACATATTTTCGTAGCCACCACCCACAATTACCTGTTGTTGTTTACCGAACAAGGGCGTTGTCACTGGATTCGAGTATACGAGATTCCGGAGGCTGGAAAAACATCGAGCGGCCGGGTAATCCAAAACCTGATTAATCTGCCCAAAGATGATAAGGTTAAAGCGTACATAAAAATCGAAAATCTTACCGACGAAGAATATTGTAGTAACAACTACATAATTTTCTGTACCAAGAAAGGAATTATCAAGAAAACCCTGGTGGAAGCTTTTAGTCGTCCGCGTACCAATGGTATCAATGCGATTACGATCAAGGAAGGCGATCAATTATTAGAGGCCAAGTTGACCAATGGTCAAAACGATATTTTGATGGCCAAGCGAAGTGGTCGAGCCATTCGTTTCCCGGAATCCAAGGTAAGACCGATGGGCCGAAGTGCCGCGGGAGTTCGTGGGGTTACCTTATCGGATAAGATTGAAAATGATGAAGTCGTTGGAATGATTAGTGTTGATCCCACGGACGAGACGGTGGGTATTCTGGTATTAAGTGAAAGAGGAATGGGTAAGCGATCTTCTTTGGAAGACTACCGTCAAACCAACCGGGGTGGTAAAGGGGTAAAAACAATGAACATTAGTGATAAAACTGGAGTTTTAATTGCGATCAAAGCGGTGATGGAAAATGACGACGTTGTGATTAGTAACCGCTCGGGAATTGTGATTAGAATGATGGTCAGTGATATGCGGGTAATGGGACGAGCGACTCAGGGAGTTAAATTGATTCGGTTGGATGAAAATGATCAGATTGCGGATATTGCCGTGATTCCATACAATGAAGCTGATGATCCACTAGAAGAAACCGCTACGATCAAAGGAGAAAATACCGACGAAGCCAATAAAGAAGCAGCCGCAGGAGGAGAAGAGGAGTAGAATTTTAACGGTTGTTAACAACGAAAAGGCGCTATTTAACAGAACGACAACAGGGAAATAGGGTCTTAATCCGTTGTATTTATGAACAAATCTTTATCTTTGTTCCAACAAATATTTTTGAACACCATACATATGGTACCATTTAAAATTAAATAACATAAAGATGAAAAAATTCCTATTAAGCCTCTGCGCATTTGTTTTAGTGGCAGGTAGTGTTTTTGCACAAGATGCCGAAGCCAGCTTTAAAGAAGCCAGTAAATCCTGGAAAAGCTACGCCACTGCTGGTGGTGATGAAAAAATGGATCTGTTAAAGCAGTCAGCTGAAAAACTGGATATGGCTATGGAAGGTGCCGATGCACTGGACGCTAAAAAAGCTACTAAAGTCTATAAGTTACGGGGTGATGTTTATACCGAATTAGCTACCCAGGCAGTGACTCGATATCAGCTGGACAACGAGTACAAAATTCCGGATATGAAAGCGGCCATTAAGTCTTTTGATTCTTACAAAATGCTTTACGATAAAGCCACCAAAAAATACGCAAAAAGAGATGCCATGGAAGGTATGAAAATTGCGGTTGAGGGTATGCGAAACATGGGATCTGTTGCTTTTCAGCAAGCAGATTACGCCAACTCTTACCACAACTTTTACAACCTTTCTACTGGTTTTGATTACCTAAAAGAAAACGGGGAGACTTCGACTGTTTTTCCTACGGATAAGGAATATAACGAGAATTTATTGTACGCTGCTTTAACCGCTAACGCTGCGGATATGAAAGCAGAAGCGCGTCCAATTATCGAAAGATTATACAACGAGAAATTCGATGACGCCGGCGTTTACGAAAATATGTACAAAATTTACGCGGAGGAAGATCCTGAAAAAGCGTTGAAAGTATTGGCAGAAGGTCGTGAAAAATATCCTGAAAGTGAAGCATTGTTAATCGCTGAAATCAACTACTATATGTCTAATAATAAATTAGATGAATTGGTGGGTAAACTGGAAAAAGCGATTGAACTGGATCCAAGTAACACTTCTTTCCAATTAGCTTTAGGTAGTACTTATGACAACCTAACACAGCGTGAGCTGAAAGCTGGTAATCAAGAAAAGGCGGATGAATATTTTGAGAAAGCAAGGAAGTATTACAGCGAAACTTTGGTCATTGAGCCAGATAATTCTACGGCAGTGTATTCTACCGGTGCTTTATATTACAACCGCGCAGCTTCTATGCTGACGGAGTTAATTAAAATGGAAGAAAAAGGAGATTACTCCAAAGCAGCGATGGACAAACAAACGGCCATTCGTGCAGATATTCAGAAAGAATTTGAAAACGCACTTCCTTATTTCCAAAAGGCAGAAAAGCTGAATCCAAGTGATATGAATACGCTTTTAGCCCTTAAAGAAATTTACGCAAGAAAAGATGATTTTGAAATGTCCGGTGTTTTCAAAAAGCGAATTGAACAATTAAACGCTGGAGAAAAACTGGAAACTTCTTACTTCGCAGACAAATAAATAACCTTATTTCACAAACTTAAGAATTAAGTCTGTTACATTAATCCCGAAAGAAGCACGTCTTTTTTCGGGATTTTTCGTTAATTGCATCTGAATTCCCTGGGAGTTAATTTAGACCTGCTTAAACAACTTAATCATAAATCCTTTCTACCAAACTGGATTTTTTTACCATTTTAAACAAAAAAGATGGATACGCGAACGGAACTATCAGAAGTGACCACAAAACTGGATAGGTTGAAAAAAGTTGATCACCGACTAGAGGATCTTAATCGGGAACTTACCGACTTAGAAGGCAAGATTGCTTATCTGGTCAAACAGGTAGATAAAGAATCAGCCGATATTGAGACCCTGAATAAAACGGGTGTAAAGTCTCTTTTTTATAAAGTGCTGGGAAGCAAAGAAGAGCAGCTCGAAAAAGAACGACAGGAATATCTGGAAGCCAACCTCCGGTACGACGAAGCTCGTAAATCACTGGAATTGCTGGTATATGAACGTAATGTATTGGAGGAAAAGATCAGGGCCCTGCCCGCCACCCAACGTCGTCATAGGGAACTACTGAAGCTTCGCGAACAGGAAATCATCGCTTCCAATCCCCAATTGGCCGCTAAGATTAATTCAATTGATGCCCAGATTACCGAGCGGCGAAAAATGATTTTTGAAGTAGAAGAAGCGCTGGCGGTTGGTCGGGGAGCTATTCATTTGCTCGAGCAGGTCCTGGTCAAATTGAATGAAGCCGTCAATTGGGGACAGTGGGACATGGCCGGTAGAAGAGGACGGATGACGACTGGACACATGAAGCACCGGCAGATTGATATGGCCAAGGATTTGGCGTACAAAGCAAAGATTTCCCTGACGCAATATGAAAAGGAACTGCGCGATATTTATGGACCCGAAAATTTTGGACTGACCGTAACCATTCCTACCTTTTCTTCCTTTACTGATATATTTTTTGATAACCTGATTACTGACTGGATTGTACAGCAGAAAATTCAGAATACCCGTTCTGGTGTCATATCCGTAAAGGATAAAACGCTCCGACTACAGGCGACCCTGAAAGGGATGCTGCCAAAGATGAGGTATGAAATTGAACAGCTGGAGGAAGCGCGGAAGGCGGTGTTGAAGTAGACTAAACAATTGTAAAGTAATATTGGTATAACCGAGTTTGAGGTAATTAGAATTCTATAAATGTAAAGAATGAAGATCAAATTAATTGCCGTAATTTTTATCGTATTCTTTCTTGAATTTGAAAGTAAAGGGCAAATTCAATATGACACAATAGTCTATGGTACTTCGCAATATTCTGAGCTAACGTTTCAATTAGGCAATGGCAAAATGTCGGAATATGAAGTTAAGAAAATTGATATCTCAATTAGAAACGGCGTAATTGAAAAGAATAAAATATTTACAGATACCATTGGACTAAGGCAATTCAATATTGATGAATTAAACGAAGGTTATGAGATTAGATTAAGTGATAAAACATGGAGTCAAACTATTTTTGGAAGGCAATGCAAGTATTTAGAGGAGCAAGTAGAAAACTATCCAAATTTAATCCTGCAGAGAAATCGACACTCTAAAAAAATATCTTTTCTTGAACCTGAGATGGTTGGAGATTTTGTCAAGACTAATTATTTGAAACGAATTGAATGCATAGATTCGTCAGAGGACAAATATATGAAGGAACATCTAGTTAAGTGGATAAGGATGATAGAAAACGATAGTATCAATGAATTCTCAACTGCCCTGTCTTCAGATTTTATGAATGTTTATTCTTTGTTGGGTTTAATAGTTCCAACAAACGAAAGGGATACAGTGATTTGTAAAATATCAAGGATATCTAACGAAAATCCAATTGAGTGTTCATACCAAATAGATAAGCGATTAAATTCGGATACTACAATTACATATTATTATACGGATAAAGTTGATTCTAAAAATTCGTTTAAAAATCAATTTATTGGAAATTTCTATAGTACATTCGAAAAGCACTTTTCGGAAGAAGAAAAGCGTATAAATAAAACTAGATTGAAGTCTTCTTCGAGCGAAGACAAATTTTATTTAGAACTCACTAAGACGGGTGAATTTAAACGTTATTTGAGAATTATGGAATCCTTTATGTTAGATTCAAACCTAAATCCTAAACAATCAATATACAACTACGAAATAAAAAAAATATAATAATTCAAAAAAACACAAAACCTGCCTTCCTGCATCACGTAGGCAGGCTCAACCCTCAACCCTCAACCCATGCCACAAAAAAAAATAGCCGTCTTCCCCGGATCATTTGATCCCATCACCGTAGGACACGTAGATCTCGTTACGCGGGCTTTGCCTTTTTTCGATGAGATTATTGTCGCCGTGGGCGTTAATTCCCAAAAAAAATACCTGTTTTCACTGGAACAGAGAATGGAATGGCTGGAAGCCTGTTTTGCGGATCAGCCCAGTGTCCGAGTAGACAGTTTTGAGGGATTGACTGCGCATTATTGTAATAAGGTAAACGCTAAATTTTTGCTCAGAGGCTTGCGAAATGCCTCTGATTTTGATTACGAAAAAACGATTTCCCAACTGAATCAAATCGTAGGAGACGGATTGGAAACCATCTTTCTGATCAGTCAGCCTGCCTTTTCTCACATAAGTTCGACCATTGTCAGAGAAATAATAAAAGGGAATGGAGATGCCAGTTCGTTTCTGCCAGAAGCGGTAAAACTAAATCTTTAATTAATTTTCAAAAATGGAAAGAACTGAAAATTTAGCGAATCGATTAAGGGAAGTCGTACTCAACGGAACCTGGATTGCCAATACAAATTTTAAGGATCAGTTAGAAAATCTGGACTGGAAAGATGCGAACGCAGTCTTTCAAAATATGAATTCCATTGGCGTTTTAGCACAACATATTCACTATTATATCCATGGTATTACCAATGTATTTGTTAATGGAAAACTCGAAATAAGCGATAAATATAGTTTTGATTTTCCTTTATTTGAGTCCCTTGATGAATGGAATATATTTTTAGCGAAATTTTGGGCGGACACCGAAAAACTGGCCCGTTTAATTGAAAAAATGCCAGACGAAAAACTGGATCAAAGCTTTGTAAAAGAAATATATGGAACCTACCACCGGAATATAGATGGAATGATAGAACACAGTTATTATCATCTCGGGCAAATCGTTTTGTTAAAAAAGCGCCTGCTCAGAAATGAGCGTTAACCCTTCCCGCAACCGTGACTTGATGCCTCAGAAAACATTTTGAGGAGCGTAGTGGAGACAAATACTTTGCGATTCATTAAGTTTGTGTGGCTAGGTCGGAATAATTTCTTAGCTTTACGCCGATAAAAATTTGCTTAAAAATAGTAGACTTTATTCCAAAATAATTTGTAGGCTTTCAAATGATCTTTTTGTCCGGCTTTCAGCTTTTTCTCACCTATAGCTAGTGCCTTGGGCAGGAAGGTTCAAAAAAGAGCTTCAACCTGATAAAAAATCTCTATTGGGTTTCTATAGAAAACATTTCAGCATAAAGTCTAGTCATCTAAATAATAAAAATACCAAATATGTCCAACGCATTTTTTGAAGTTCCTATGGCTACCAATGAGCCCGTACTTCCTTACGGTCCAGGATCGCTGGAAAAGCAAGAACTAAAAGCAGCCATTGCTGAATTAAAAGCCAAATCCATCAATATCCCGATGAGAATTGGTGGTAAGAATGTAACTACTAAAGAAAAAGTAGCCATTCATCCTCCTCACGAACGTAAGCATGTTTTAGGACATTTTTCCAAAGGAGATTCTTCCCACGTCAAGCGGGCAATTGACGCTGCGCTAAAGGCCAAATCTGCCTGGGAAGACATGCCCTGGCAGGATCGTGCCGCGATATTTTTACGGGCGGCTGATTTGTTGAGTGGGCCATTCCGAGCGCGGATGAACGCAGCTACCATGCTTGGTCAATCAAAAAATGTATATCAATCAGAAATTGACGCGGTTGCGGAACTCTGTGATTTTTTCCGTTACAACGTTCAATACATGACGGAGATTTATACCCAACAACCGGAAAGTGTTCTCGGTATCTGGAATCGTCTGGAACACCGTCCACTGGAAGGATTTATCTTTGCGATTACTCCTTTCAATTTTACGTCCATTGCTGCCAACTTACCCGCCGCTCCGGCGATGTTAGGTAATACCGTAGTTTGGAAACCGGCCGAAACCCAAATTTACTCCGCTCACGTCATTATGGATCTTTTTGAAGCCGCCGGACTTCCCGCCGGGGTGATCAACCTGGTTTTTGCGGATGGACCGGTAGCGGGAGATTTAATTTTTAGCCACCGGGAATTTGCGGGTTTGCACTATACCGGTTCAACGGGGGTGTTTAATAAACTATGGCAGACTATTGGTGACAACTTACCCAATTACCGCAGTTATCCCCGAATCGTGGGAGAAACGGGAGGAAAAGATTTTGTGGTAGCGCACGAATCTGCGAATGCCAAAGTGGTAGCGACCGCACTCGTCCGGGGAGCCTTTGAGTATCAGGGGCAAAAATGTTCCGCCGCATCCCGTGCTTACATTCCCAAAAATCTTTGGAAGGATGTGGAGAAATACATGAAGGCAGATCTGGCAGAAATTAAAATGGGAACCGTAGAGAATTTCACCAATTTTATCAATGCCGTTATTGACGAGCGGGCTTACGATAAAATTACGGGTTATATCGCTGGTGCTAAAAAGTCAAAAGACGCCGAAATTGTTATGGGTGGAAATTATTCCAAGAGTGAAGGCTACTTTATCGAACCAACCGTTATTCTTGCTAAAAAAGCAAAATATAAAACCATGTGCGAAGAAATCTTCGGACCGGTATTAACGATTCACGTCTACGATCCCAAAAAGTTCGAAGCCATCTTAAAAACGGTAGACGAAACTTCTCCTTACGCGTTGACCGGATCGATTTTTTCTGACGATCGCGCCGCGGTTTTATTAGCGGATAAAATATTAAAGCACGCTGCCGGTAATTTTTATATCAATGATAAACCAACCGGAGCAGTCGTAGGGCAGCAGCCATTTGGTGGTGCCCGGGGATCGGGAACTAATGATAAAGCTGGTTCTATCTTAAATTTATTGCGTTGGATTTCTCCACGAACCATCAAGGAAAATTTTGTGCCACCAACGGATTATAGATATCCGTTTTTGGGAGAGGAGTGAGGATTGGTAGATTAATTGATGTGCGGATTATCAGATGGTACGCTAAAGAATAGTTTTCACTAATAATAAGAAAAGGTCGGCGGGTTTCGTCGATCTTTTTTTATTGGGAATTAATAATTTTGATTTTCCACGATTATTGATTTTTGAAAATAGCGTATTTTTAGGGAGTTGAAAAGTAGAAGACGGAATCAAGGTGTCTACCGGTATATTAAGGGGGTGTTCAATTAACTGTGTCTAATCAGTTAGTTCAACCCTATATTAAGAATTGCGAGACGTTACTAAATCCATAAATCTGTCCATCCCCACATCTTAAAATTTACAAATCCGCACATCAAAATATGAATTACCTCGCACATCTTCACCTTTCCAACCATCATCCGATGCTTACCATCGGGAACATGATTGCGGATTTTATTAATAACAAACAAGTCGAAATTTATTCACCAGCCGTCCAAAGGGGGATACATTTACACCGTTTTATTGACACTTACACCGATCAACATCCAGTCGTACGACAGGGAACGGAACGATTACGTCCTACCCAGGGAAAATATGCACCCGTGGTAATTGACATATTGTATGATCATCTACTGGCCGTTAATTGGGAGAAATATTCGAGCATGTCTCTGGCCGATTTTGCTAAGAAGCAATACCGTCTATTAGAAGAGAATCTGGAAATTTTGCCTAAAAAATTACAGAAAAATCTACCTGGAATGATCAAGGGAAACTGGTTAGAAGGCTACGGACAAGAAGCAGGTATTCGGTATACCCTGAAACGGATGGATGAACGGACTAAATTTCCGTCTTTTTTTGTCGAAGCGTACGATACCCTCCAGAAATTTTATCCATTATTTGAAAAAGAATTCAACGCATTCTACCCGGATTTGATCCAGAAATCACTAAAGTTTCAATCCAATCATTTTTTGTCAAAAAACTAAGAAAACTTTAACGTATTCATTTTTTGTTTAGTTGGATTTTGTAAGTTCCGTGAAAATCAAGCTTTTAGAGGTGGCGATAATTAAGATATTTATTAAGTCCTTTACATTAGGTCCAAAACTTAACTAAATTAATTTGAATTTTCGGACTTTATTTATAATCTTAGCATTATCAATGAGAAGGATGATGTGTTCATTTATTTGAATAACCCCTTTGTAACTGATACTGGCATCAAATGAAACAATGCTGGTTTTACCTTACTTTGAGAAACGTAATAAAATTCAATCCAAACTCTCTCTGGAATTGATATTTATGAAACATTAGGTAATACTATACCATGACTACACAAAAAGTAAAAAAAGGACGCGTTCTATTAGCGGAGCCGTTCATGCTGGACCAAAATTTCAAAAGAGCAGTCATCTTACTCTGTGAACATGAAATGGACGGCAGCCTCGGCTTTATCCTGAATAAGCCTTTAGAAATGACGGTCAATGAATTAATTGCCGATTTTCCGGATTTTGAGGCCCCCGTATTCTACGGCGGTCCCGTCAAAACAGATACCATTCATTACATTCACAGCGTCGGTGATTTACTGGAAAACAGTAAACGGATTGCTCGTGGGGTATATTGGGGAGGGGATTTTGAGCAATTAAAAAGCCTCATCAAATCCGGATTGGTAGAACCTAGAGATATTCGCTTCTTCGTCGGTTATTCCGGATGGGACTTTGGCCAGTTAGTCGAAGAAATGAAAATTCGATCCTGGGTAGTGGCCAATATGGACGCCAACTATATTTTTAATAATAAAACTAAAAATTTGTGGCAGAATATCATGAGAAATAAAGGAAACGCATACAGTGTGATCGCTCAGATGCCTGAGATTATGATTTCAAATTAAAAAATGTAAACTGTCCGGTTGACTCAGGAGAAGCAGACCTAAAGGAAAGCTTCCGCGCAGACACACTTTAGGGGACCGACCCTCTTTTTTGTTTTATTTCTTGTTGAATGTTTTCCATTAAATGTCTCTTTTTGTTCCTTGAACCTTGGTTCCAAATGAGCGTTAATGCACAGACAACCTTTAAGAGGAAGTCATCTTGGCTATCCGATGTTTTGCCCTTCCCATTCTTGCTAATTTCCGTATCTTTGCATCATGATAACGACAGCGAATATATTTGTTAAATACGGGGATCGGGTATTATTGGATTCGGTTAATATTGTCTTTGAAACAGGGCAAAGAGTAGGTCTGGTTGGCCGAAATGGAGCGGGAAAATCTACTATGTTAAAAATTATTGCCGGACACCAGTCGCCGGATAGTGGAACCATCACGCGGCCTACCGGTTCGACGCTGGGATTTTTGCATCAGGAAATGAGCCTGCCAAAAGGGAAAACCGTCATGGCTGAAACCCTCACCGCATTTAAAGAAGCGCTGGAATTACAGACAAAAATTGACAGCATTAACGTACAGTTGGGTGAACGAACTGACTACGAGTCTCAGGCGTATCTGGACTTAATCACCGATGTGAGTGATGCCGGTGAGCGATTTCAACTCTTGGGTGGACATACGATGGAGGCGGATGCCGAACGTATTTTGGGTGGACTGGGATTTAAATCTTCCGATATGGGACGGTTGACGGATGAGTTTAGTGGTGGCTGGCAGATGCGAATTGAACTGGCAAAAATGCTACTGCAAAAACCGGATTATCTATTACTAGATGAGCCAACAAACCACCTGGATATTGAATCAATTATCTGGTTGGAAAATTTTCTAAAGACTTCACCAAGTACGCTGATCGTCATTTCGCACGATAAGCAATTCTTGGACAACGTTACCAACCGTACCGTAGAGATCGAATTGGGCAAAGCCTACGATTATAAAGTGGCTTATTCCAAATTTATGATTATGCGAAAAGAACGGCGGGAAATGCAACAGGCTGCCTTTGTTAATCAACAAAAAGTGATTGCCCAAAAGGAAAAGACCATCAACCGGTTTATGGCGAAGGCCACTAAAACCAAGATGGCACAATCCATGAAAAAACAACTGGACAAAATGGAACGAATCGAAATTGATTCGGAAGATGCTGGCGCTATGAAACTTAAATTTCCCCCCGCTCCCCGGGCGGGAAGTATCGTAATTGACGCAAAAAAAATAACCAAAAACTATAGTGATTTGAAGGTGTTGGATCAGGTAGGATTAAAACTGGACCGCGGGGACCGCGTCTCTTTTGTAGGACAAAACGGTCAGGGTAAAACCACATTGGCTAAAATATTGATCAACGAAATTCCGGCAACGGATGGGGATATAAATTTGGGACACAATGTTCAAGTGGGGTACTACGCACAAAATCAATCGGACGCCTTACAGGGAGATCGAACCGTTTTACAAACCATGGAATCACAATCTCCCGAAGAACTACGCCCCAAACTCCGGACAATTTTAGGATCTTTTATGTTTAGTGGTGAAGATGTCGATAAAAAAGTATCTGTTTTGAGTGGGGGAGAGCGCGCACGATTGGCGCTGGCCTGTTTATTATTAAAACCCATCAATTTATTGGTGCTGGATGAGCCAACCAATCACCTGGATATTATTTCTAAAGATGTTTTGAAGCAAGCGATCCAAAAATTTGATGGTACGCTGATCATTGTTTCGCATGATCGTGATTTTCTGGCCAATCTGACCAGCCGTACGATCGAATTCAGAGATCAAAAACTATACGAACACCTCGGTGACGTCAATTTCTTCCTGGAAAAACGAGCGATGAATAATATGCGGGAGGTGGAATTGTCGAAATCCAAACATCTGCTGGACGCAAAAAATAATAAGAAACAAAACAGTGGTACGCCAGAATTAAGTTACCAGGAAAAGAAAGACTTAAAAAAGAAAAAGCGTAAAGTCCAAAATGCGGAACGTGCCGTTGAAAAACTGGAAGAAGAAATCTCTGCTCTTGAAACCAAAATGGGAGAACCTGGATTTTATGAAAGCGAAGCATCGGCCAAAGTGATGGAAGATTATCAATTGAAAAAGAAAGAGTTGGATGGGGCGGTAGAAAAATGGGATCAGTTGGTGAGTGAGCTGGAGGGATAAAATCGATAAAGGGGTACGCTGAGAGTAATTTTTAATTCTCCTTTCGATATCTATATCTACGCAGGCAGAGAACGACGATAGGAGTGAACAACTAAGCAGGGAGTGTCCCATAAAGTGGGTCAGCGCGGAAGCTTTCCTTCAGGCCTGCCTCCCAATCAGGGAGGAACACAAGGTGCGGGATGCCTGAGCTAATGATAATTAGCGAACCTGTAGGGATGGGAGGCCACACACTTGGCTGTACAGTCCCACTAAGCAGATTCGGGATTAAGACAATGAAAAATCGCTCGAAGTCTATATGAAAAAAAATAGGATCAAAGTATTATTCATACTATGATCCTGATCTAAATTGGAATGAAACCTAACCTACAATATTCTTGAACTCGGAGAAAGTTTCTAATCGAAGTGTATTATAAATAACACACCCCGATAGAACGTTATCCTGTTGAATTTAATTTAATTGGATCAGAAACTTAAATCCTGTTTTTCTGACCAGAAAGTTTTTATTCTTTAATAAGCATCTTTCGTTTTGATTACTATACAAATATCTGACTTTATCTCCACCTGCACATCAACGAAAACCACTAAATTTCAAATTAGGGGAAAACCCTAGGTACTAATTCAGAATGATTCGTTTTACAAAAAATACGGCCTCATCTACCACTCTCAAATGGTAAACCCCAAATGGTAGAGAGGATAGATCTACCTCACATTCGTAATCCCCAATGACCGAAAAAGCTAATTTATAATCAACTGCCTTGCCAATTCCATCTAACAAGTCTATCTTTACTTCGTTTGTAAATGCAGTAGTAGGACTCGTAAGTCGAACGTGTTTGGGACGCTCAGCCGAATTAAGTTGAATAGCCTTGATGGGGGCGACTTTAATCATTATTTTTGTGCTTAAATTATAAGTGCAAATTACACCAAATCCAAGGGGTGTACATCGGGGAAAACATGGAAATTGTAAAATTAGGGGAAACCCTGAGTTGGGAATGGAAATGACTTCCACATGATGTTTTTTGATAACTCTTATTATTCTAATTCTAATTCCTATGATCTTTAGCTGCACCAAAAAAGTATTAGATAAACTTAAAAAATACAAATCCATCGAAAACGCCAAGGAAGAAACGGGGCGGTATAATTGGTATGTAGACTTAATCAAACTGGAACGAAGAAATTATTTCCTCTTTACCCATTCGGAGACCCTATTCAGTTTTTTTGTGTACGCTGGCACGAAAATGCAATTAGAAAATATAGAACTTATATTTGCCCAAAACTTGCAAGAACAAATAATCAGACAAATCGGAACGCTGGATATCTATTTTAAAAATCTGTTCTTACCCAAAGATCAAGGCCACCGATTCATCAAAACCAACAACCGATCCGTGGTAGGATCTATGAATGATTTTAAAAATCAACTTTATCCCCATAATTATTCGCCAGGAAATATTACCGAAAAATACCAGCTACTTAATAAAATGCTGAATAGAATACCAATGGGTGGGCTAAAGTATGATCTCCCTATAGACAGAATGAAAAAAATGCTGGAAGGAAGTGGGAATGAAGATTGAAAACGGAAGATAAATATCTGCACAAATTGTCTTGGCAATAATAAGCTGTAGAACCACCAATCATTAATCTGCTCATCCGATTCGCGGTGTCCTCTCTAATCGCGTTCGAGGGAAGCCAATAGCCAAAAGTATAACTTACAAAGGCACCGTAATCAACGTCGTCGTTCCTTTCCCCTTTTCCGAATGCACACTCAAATCTCCCTTCAGATAATTTACTCTGGAAAGAATATTCTCCGTCCCCATTCCCTTTTCCACTCCTTCGACGTCAAACCCAACTCCGTCGTCTTCCACCATGATAATAAATTCATTTGCCTCCCGGGTGAGCTGAATTAGAATTTCTTTAGCTTTAGAATGTTTGATGGAGTTATTTAACAATTCTTGTACCAAACGGTACACCGTTAACGCTACCGTATTTTCCAGTTTATTTTCCAATCCATAATGTTGAAAATCAATCGTCTGCTGGTCTGGATCATCAATTCGATTGATCAGGTCACGTACCGCAGCTACCAGACCTAAATTTACCAAAGAACTGGGTTGCATATTACGGGCAATATCCCGTACCTCCTGACAAGCCGTGTCGAGCAGTCTATTGGCATTCTGGTAATTTTTAATGGTACTAACGCCCTCCAGTTTATTTTCCAGAGAGTCAAATTGCAGCTTAACGGTAGATAGTAATCCTCCCAGAGAGTCGTGTAAGTCTTTTGCTACGCGTTCTCTTTCTGCTTCCTGACCTTCGATCATGGCGTGCATACTTTCGATTTTCATATTGTTTTCCAGTTCCGTAATCTTTTGTTTATTGATTTTTTCGTTTTGCCGATTGATCAATT
Organism: uncultured Saprospiraceae bacterium; assembly: GCA_938008185.1. Taxonomy (GTDB): domain Bacteria; phylum Bacteroidota; class Bacteroidia; order Chitinophagales; family Saprospiraceae; genus JALZUU01. The sequence goes on along the minus strand of CALLLR010000144.1, from coordinate 22,794 downwards.
CACGGGTGGAAATTTGTTTTTGAAAAAATCGAATGATAAAATAGATTCCTGTCAGAATCGCTAAAAAACCAATCAATGCCGAAATCAAGAGATTGCGTTGTTTACGAATACTAAATTCTGCGGAGTTTTTTTCCTGACTTAGTTCCTGGATTTTTTCATCTTTCTTTTGACTTTCGTATTGTCGGCTCAGTCGATTAGCCGTTTCGAGTTGTGCTGCATTTTGCAAACTATCATTTAGGGCCACAAACTTATTGATGTAAATAAAAGCCGAATCGTAGCTTTCCTGCTCTGCGAAGGCTGTCGCCATGGTTTTGTAAATATCTCTGAATTGCGGCGCGTTGCCTGGCGCAGTGAGTTGATGACTTTGACGGAGATATTCGATCGACAATTTCGAGTTCTTTTTTATTTGATACGCATTACCCACGGTCAACAAGCTCTGCGCAATAAATTCCGGATTATCGATTTCCTTGCTCAGTGCCAGCGCTCTTTCTGCCGTTCCGAGTGCTTTATTCTTTTCTCCCAGCCGAACGTAAGAGTTTGATTTTTCAATTTCAATTGTAATATCCAGCAAGGTATCTTTCAGCATCCGATTGATGTCCACACTTTTATTTAAGTAGTAAATCTCCTTTTCAAAATCTTCGCGATCAAGATAAATTCTGGACAAATCCAGATACGCCCGAGCCAGCTTGACTCCTTTATTTTCTCGGTTATAATACTGAATGGCTTCCTGTAACAGCCTTTCTGCCCCATCGTCCTCGTCCTGAAAAATGTACAAATTGGCCAGAGAAAGTTTTACCTGGTACAAATGGGTGGAGTCTCCTATTTTTTCAAAAAGATCAATACTTTTTTTATAACTTCGAAAAGAATCGTCGTAACTACTGGTTGTAAAATAATAATCACCAAAATGTTGATGTACTTCGGCCATTCGCCAAATATCACTATTGGCCATCGCATCCGTGAAAAATTGCATCAGTTGCTGATAAGAATAAAGGGTATCCATAGGGACATTGCCCGCAGCGGAGCAGGGGAGGAGAAAGAAGATTAGCGCAATCAGGGATTGTGAGAACCTACACATCTATCAAATTATTTTCCATGGCGATCCGCACCAATCCGGCCGTATTCCGGGCGTTGAGTTTCGCCAGTAAATTAGCACGGTGTGATTCTACGGTCTTTAAACTGATAAATAATTGATCGGCGATTTCCTGAGTCGTATGTTCTTTTACAATGAGTTCCAACACCTCTTTTTCCCTGCGGGATATTTTGGGAATATTCAGATTAGCTGTTTTGGATGATTCCGATCCCTTCACAAGCCCCTTCATAATGGTTTGTGTAACGGCTGGACTAAAGTAAGATTGGCCTGCAAACACCGTCTTAATGGATTTTAATAATTCCGTACGACCCGTATTTTTTAAAATATAACCTTGTGCACCGTTATTCAGTATTTCGGTGACGTAACTCTCTTCGTTAAACATCGAAAGCGCCAGTACCTTTATATCTGTTTTCTCTTTAAATAATTTTTTACAAACCTCAATCCCATTCATTTTAGGTAAATTAACATCCAGTAGGATCAGGTCAATTTCCTTCTCAGCCAGTTGGGTAAAGACCGCTTCTCCATCGTAGCATTTTCCAACTACTTCTATATCCGTCTCTTCTGCCAGGATAGATTCGATCCCATCCGCAAACATGGTATGATCGTCCGCAATCAATATTTTTATCATAATAATTAATGGTTTTCAGTATCCGGATAAATTAATATCTGTAAAAGTACAAAAATTAACTTGTTTGAGTTTTGTAAAAAAAGGGGTAGGTTTAGTTGCCTATTTTAATTATTTTTGGGCCGTTAAGTATTAAATAAGTATTAAACAGATTTATAAAATTAAAAAAGATATGGACGCGATTACCAACTCTGGTTTGGATATTTGGAATATTGTACTCATGGTATTGGTTGGTGCAATGGCCGGTTCTCTAGCTGGATTTATTATCAGAGGGAATAATTACGGATTCATCGTCAATTCTGTCCTCGGAATCTTCGGGGCAGTAGTTGGCGGGGCGATCTTTAATATGCTGAATATTACTCCTGGAAAAGGCATTGTGAAGATGATCTCTGATACCTTCCAGGTAAATCTGCCCCTCAACTTCGTAGGAATGATCGTTTCTGCTACCCTGGGTGCGGTAATCATATTATTGGGACTAAAAATTATTCGTGGCGGTAAATAATTATTGGATCACCACCTTCCATCCGGTCCGTCTTTTTAGATCCGCAATAATGGGTACGCCGCCTTTGTTGTACTAAAAGGAGGTACTTACACTTTCTTCGTTAAATTGAGACGGTAGGACCAGGTGTCTCATTTGACATCCCGCACCTTGTGTTCCAAAAGGAAAGCTTCCGCGCTGACACACTTTAGAGGACCGTCCCGTTAAATTCCCGTTAAATGGTTAACTTTACGCACCAATTCAGGCGTAAATTCCTTTATAGTAAAAAATGACACTATTGGGATTTCAGGGAATGTGTAAGATATGAGTCACACACCAAATCATTTTGATCAATTTTTCCGGAGACTAGGTCGTCGGCGATTCGTAAAGGGGACTTTTCGGGTGTTGCGTTACCTATTTCTTTTCCTATTCATTTTGATGGTAGCAGGTTGGTTTGTACTCCAGCATGAGAAAGTTCAGAATTTTCTGCTTACCGAAGTAACGGACTATCTAAGTGAAGAATTAGAAACCAAAGTGGCCGCCCGACGGATTGATTATAGTTTTTTTGACAAATTGGTACTCGAAGACTTCTACATAGAGGATCACCGGGGAGATACCCTGCTTTACAGTCGGGCGCTAAAAGCCTCTTTTGACCTTAACCTCTTGAAGATTCTCCGGAAAAATTACGCTATTGACGACGTTTATCTGACCGATGCCCGCCTTAACATTTTTCGTGACAGTGCCGCTCAATACAGTAACCTGGATCTGATTCTAAAAAAAATCATCAAGGAAAAAAAAACCGCTAATCAGAAAAAAGGCAGACCTACCATCTTGTCCGTTGATCATCTCTACCTTGACAATATTACCTACATCGAAGACGATCGAGTAAAAGGTATGGAACTGATCGCTTTTCTGGATCAGGGAGCCATCGATGTCAAAAATCTTGATCTTGATAATAAAAATATTGAAATCGGAAAGGTCGATCTGGTAACGCCCAACATTGTAATGATTGAAAAGCCAGCATTTCCATACATTCCGCCTCTGGTGGAAGAAGTATTGACTTCCGAAGCAGATGATACAACTCAGGTAGATACGAATCCACTGACCTTTCAAATCTCCGTTGGCAATATTGTTTTATCGGATGGTCAGTTTACCCGCCAAAACCTTAGGAACGCTTCCGCTCCGGATCTTGTCAAAGGACAGGTAGATTTTAATCACCTGAATTTAAAGAATATCCAGCTGGACGTACGGGATCTGCTGCTTAAAGATGGAGCGATAGAAGCCTCAATTGATCAGTTGAGTGCCGACGAGAACAGCGGATTTGTCTTGTCAAAATTATCGGTAGAATCGGCCAAATTGAGTGACCGTAAAATTGCACTTTACGGACTGGATTTGCAGACACCTTACAGCCGTTTAAATGATACGATCATTTTAAGTTTCAGATCGCTGGATGATTTTAAAGATTTTCCGGACAAGGTATTGTTACAAACTAAATTTAATAACTCCCAAATTGCCTTACGAGATATCTTTTCTTTTTCCAGCAATCTGAAAAATAATGAATTCTTTGCTCAGAATGCAGATCAGGTGGTGGAGATAGATGGCGATCTTCAAGGAAGAATAAATTCTTTAAAAGGAAAAAACCTGACCATCAAACTAGGTAATAGTACCAGAATTGAAGGTAGTTTTTCTTCCCGTAACCTGACCAAAAAAACGGAAGCTTTTCTCGATTTTAAATTAAAAAATCTGACCTCTGACGTGCAGACGTTGCGTTTATTAATCCCCGGATTTAATCCACCTGATAATTTTAATAAGATTGGAAAATTTAATTTTAGCGGGAATTTTCTGGGTTTCTTTATTGATTTTGTGGCGGATGGAAATTTGCAAACTGAGCTAGGAACCGCTAACACAGATATGCGGATGAACCTGCGACAGGGCAGGGAAATGGCTCAATATTCGGGGAATCTTTCTTTGGATAATTTTGACCTGGGAGCCTGGACTGGTAATGATAAGTTAGGACGAGTAAGTTTAAATACTTCCGTAAAAAACGGGCAAGGACTGATTTTAGAAACTGTACAGGCTGATATTGGGGGCGCGATTTCGTCGATTAGTTTTAAAGACTATAGGTATGAAAATATTATCCTGAATGGAGCACTGAAACAAAAGTTTTTTGATGGTAAATTAAATATCCGGGATGATAATATTGATTTGAACTTTGACGGAGCGGTGGATTTTACCGATAGTATTCCACAATTCGATTTTATCGCTGAGGTCGATAAACTGGATATCAAAAAACTCAACCTTTCCGCTGATGATCTGGTTTTAAAAGGAGATACCAAAATAAAGATGAATGGAAGTTCGCTTTCTAATCTGCAGGGGAATCTGGTGCTTCGAGATTTTTCTATTTTGAAAAACGGGGTAGATAGTTTTCAGATGGATAGCCTGACCGTTTTTACCGAATTATTTCCGCAGGATCGACGCAGCTTTTCTATTGCTTCTGATATTCTGGATTTGGAACTGGAGGGCCGTTTTGAAATTGATCAGGTACCGAAGGCCCTGTTGGGGTACGCACACAGCAATTATTCCGCACTCGCCGAACGCTTCAAATGGAAGGGGAATGACCAGGAAATTAAGGATACCAATTTTAAATTTGATATGGCTTTACGCAATAGTCTCAACTGGGCGAGACTATTGGACCCAAAACTGGATACCCTCGAAAATATTACCGCCTCCGGCTACTTTGACAATGTCTCGGATTCTATTTATCTGGAGCTTTCGGTTCCTAGAGTGAAGTATGGTAAATTGGCTTTTGACGATGTTCTTTTTGATGTGGATGGTAAAAAAAGCTTTAGCGATTTGCACTTCGAAATTTACCATAGTGACATCAATGGTCAGAATTTTGAACCCATTGAACTCACCGGAGAGCTAAGTGGAGATACGTTGTTTTTTGAAATAATATCAACCAACTTTACCAGTGTTTTTGATGATTTAAAACTCAATGGACAGCTATTTCCGTTACCCGAAAAAAACTATCAGATCAGCTTCTTTCCCTCTAATCTCGTGGTGGTAAAACAAAACTGGAATATCGAAGCGGACAACTATATCCGATTTGGTGATAATTTTATTGAAACCAATAATTTTGAATTAGAGAGTGGAGAAAAACGCATTAGTATCAACAGTATCGGGGAAACAGGTTTAAGACTTGGATTGGAAAATATCAGCCTGGACTTGATTGATGATTGGTGGGATTTTGATCAAATGAATTTTAGCCAAACAATCGACCTTGAATTATCGGCCAGAGATATTTTTAAACAAAAAAAATTTAACCTCACCGCTCTTGCTGACACCCTGGAAATCAACGGAGACGACTGGGGCAGACTGGCTTTAACCGCCAGCCTCGAAGAGCTAACCGCTTCCACGGATGTTTATCTGTCCATCACTAAAGGAGATGAGCAATTGATCGTAAAAGGAGATCTTTCTCCCTTTAAAAAAGAGGGTAGAACGTTTCCTAATGATTTCAATTTTGAAACCAGTATTAAAAATTACCCCCTGTCGATTGCCGAGTATTTTATTAGTAATATCATTTCTCAGACGATGGGTAGTTTTGACTCCAGAGTAGCCCTCAACGGAAAATTTAACAAACCCAATATCAACGGAAGTATTCGGATTTATGATGCGAGCTTACGGATCAATTATACCAATACGAGGTATGATATTCCGGATTCTTACACTACCATCAACAACAAGATTTTTGATGTGTCCGGAAATTATCTGATCGATAGCCTCGGTAATCGTGCCAACCTCTCCGGAGGTTTCCTTCATGATCATCTCAAAGATTGGCGAATGGGGGCGAGTATTAGTTCTGATAATTTCTTATTTCTAAATACCACCAAGGAAAATAATCCAATTTATTATGGAACAGGCATCGGTAGCGGTAGCGTCAGTTTTACGGGCCCCTTTAAGCAAATTGATATTGATATTAATGCCCGGACCGGAACCGGAACAACGGTGGTTATTCCCATCACGGGAGCGAGCAATGCGGGAGAAGTTAAATTTATTGAATACATCAAAGAAAAAGAATCGCTGGATGCGGAAGCTGATCGGCGCCGCTCGGAACTTCGTGGCGTTTCCGTAACTATGAATATTGATATGACCGAACAAGCGTTGGCAAAATTGGTCTTTGACGAAAAAGCAGGGGATATTATGGAAGGTCGCGGTAATGGAAATATAACATTCTCCGTTGATCGGCTGGGCGAAATTGCGATGTACGGAACTTACGAGATCCTGAGAGGAGAATATTTGTTTACCTTATTAAATGTCGTTAACAAACCTTTTGTAGTGAAAGAAGGTGGTACGATTCGTTGGGATCGCGATCCCTATAATGCCATCATTGACATCGAAGCAGAATACGCAGGATTGAATACTTCTTTGACTAATTTTATTTTAGAATATTTGAACCCTGCTAATCCGGGTGATTTGGAAGCAGAAGCGAGGAAGAGTCAGAACGTGCTGCTAAAGATGTTTTTAGATGGCCCGCTTAAACAACCGGAGATCAACTTTGATATTAGCTTCCCCGGCCTGGAAAGACAGCTGGAAAACGTGACAGATAGTAAACTCCGGATTATTCGCCAGGATCAGGCGGAGCTGAATCGACAGGTTTTTGGCCTCTTGGTTATCGGAGGTTTTTTGCCCTCTGGAAACAATAATGGATTGTCTGGTCGAGATGGCGAATTGATTGGAATTAACACCCTTTCGGAACTCTTGTCTAATCAGCTGTCTATTCACCTGACGCAATTACTTTCGGAAGTATTTACCGATGTAGGGTTTATTTCGGGTGTAGATTTTAATATTAACTATAATGTGTATAACAACGAATTAGCATTTGATCCAAATGGCATAAATCGTACCACCGGAAGCGCTTTGCAATTACGGCAATCGCTGGATCTTTTTAACGATCGGTTATCCGTTCAGGTAGGTGGAAATATTGACTGGGGCAGTAGTCTGGTAAATAATACCAACTCCGCTTTCCTGGCCGGAGATGTAGTCATCGAATACGCCATAACGAATGATCGCCGCTTTAAAGTCCGGGCCTACCAACTGACGGATGCCACGATCCTGGGACGACGAAATAAAAGAGGATTGGGAATTTCCTGGCGGCGTGAGTTTGACACTATCAGTGAATTTTTTGCAAACATGAAAAAAGATGCCAAAGAAAGCCTAAATAAGAATTAGAGATGGTGCAATTTTGGAGGCAAGGGCTTTTTGCAAAATACCCCTGCCTCCAAAACGACCCACCGGATTGCCTAATCAATTTTAATAAACTTAGCACTTGCCACTGCCTGAGTCTCCGAAAATACCCGAACCATATAAGTTCCCAGTGGAAAAGATCCGACCTTCGACAATGGAATGGTAACGATGCCGTCGTTGATCGCAGTTGCTCCGGTCAACATGGTTCTACCCGTCAAATCCGTAATTTGAAATTGAACATCACGGGTGGTAAAATCACTCATTCTCAAATACAAGGTGCCCACAACCGGATTTGGAAAAAGTTCTATCTTTTCACTCTTCATTTCTACACTGACGATTTCGCTAAAAGTAGCAGTACCATCAAAATCTATTTGTTTTAGTCGGTAATAATTAATTCCATTAATTGGATTTTTATCGCTTGATTGATAATGATGTGCCAGGGTAGTGGTGCCCGAACCTTTGATGGTGGTTAAATAATCAAAAGTACGACCATCCGTAGATCTTTCTATCTCAAAACGATCGTTATTTTTTTCGCTGGCCGTCGTCCAGGAAAGATCCACCTGCGTTTCGGCAGCTCTGGCAGAAAAAGAGATTAATTCTACCGGCAAAACCGTCTGGAATTCAAAAGCGCCCATATCAACAATGGTTTGTGCCAACCTTGGATTTCCGGAGAAGTCATCAGAAATAGAACCAGGAACAAAGGCATTGTTTCCTACGTTAATGGCGTCTGAGGCACTGGTCAGTTCAAAATTTCCGGCGTTTTTATCTACGAAGGCAGGACTACTACTGAAGACAGAACTACCGTCACAGTCCAGTGTTTCGTTTGAACCATTGATTCCTAAATCATCACAATCTGTTTCGGCAAAAAGAGAATTTCTAACCACAATAGTCGGAGAAGAAGGAGCGGAACCACTCATATTAAATATACTGTTGAACCTCGCCGTATTTTCTGAAAAAATAGAATTATAAACATTGGTAATTCCGTCGGAAGAAGTAGATTCGTTTTGATAAACAGCACCACCTACATTGGCATCATTTTTATAAAATGTACTATTAATAATATCGGTCGTACCCGTTCCGCCATCTGAGGTAAGACTATAGACGGCACCCGCAGAAGAGAAAGAAAGATTTTCGTCAAAAATATTATTGATAATTTGTATATAAGAAGTACCCGTGCTGTTTTTGACAAAAGAATAGAGTGCTCCTCCTACGCTACCAATATCAACTGCCCGATTTTTTGTGAATCGGTTAGATTCCAAATAGATAGTATTACTACCTCGATTGGCACTATTGTAAATCGCACCGCCAAAATGTGAGCTATTATCCTCAAAATGAGATGCGGTAATATTTAAGGTGCTGCTTTCTCCGGTACCATTAGCGGCTACGTACAAAGCACCACCGCTACCGTTAGCGCTATTACTAATAAAATCACCTTGAAGGATACTAATGGTACTATTTCCATCGCTATATAAAGCACCTCCTTGTTCAAGGGCATAATTATTTCTGAAAGTTATAAATGATAAATCAAGAGAAGACACCGCAGCGGAGCTACTATGTGAATTAAATAGTCCACCACCACTTTTTTGTTCTTGTAGCGCATTTACTCCCTTGTCGGCATTCCCTTTTTCAATAATAAAACCAATGATTTGGGTACCACTACTTACATCACGGGTGTAAACCACGGTGTATGAGTTATCACTAAAGTCTCCGGTTGCTCCGACATCTCCACTGAGAATTGTAGTAGAAGCAGCTGGATTCCAACTGGCCAGCGTATGCTCTGTCCCAGTAAAACCTCCGTATAGTTTAACACCGCTGGGTACTTGAAAATAGGCATTTCTATCCGTACCCGCAGTTGGCAGATAAGTACCATTTTTTACCCAGATTTCGTCTCCGGAAACGGCTGCGGCCAGCGCATCTTGTAAATCCCCGTAGGCCGTGGCCCAGCTGGTGCCATCACCACCGGACATTCCCGCGTCAACGTATATCGTCGCGGCTGAAAGTGTGGTACAGATAAAAATAGAAAAGGTAATTAACAGGGAGTTTCTAAGCATGGTATAAGCTGAAAACATGTAGTAAAATTTAGGTTTTTCGGTAGTATGGACCGATTAGTTGTGTGTAAATGATAAAAAATTTTCCTAAGTCTTAAAGTTTTGGTGGGATACCGGGGGAAGTGTAAAAAATTGTAATGTGTAAGTGTAAGAGATTCATTACAAAGATATAGTGATTGCTGAATGGATGATATACCCCAGAAATGGTATATTTTTTAATTAGTGGAATTTTAATTTATAAATATTTGATTATTAGTGTTTTGTGTTAAAATTAAAAATCAAAATCTCCTGGATTTGGTACTTCATTAGCGGTATAAAACAGAATTCGTTTTAATTTCCAGCCCGTTTGTTCTTTTTTCCAAATCTGGAGCAGGTTTTGGGCGAAAATGACTTCCTTGTTTTCGTCAACGATCATCCATTCTAATTGAACGGTGGCAAGTACGGTTCCGCTATTTACTTCTGTGATCCTCGCTTTTATTCTATTGTTGTGTGCTTCAAAGCCATTTTGCAAATCTTTCAGTAATTGCTCCCTGGAGGACTTATAAAGCGGGGCATAACTCTTGAAATCGTTTGCGTAAAGGATTTTCAGTGTTTTAATGTCTTCCTCATTCCATGCTTTTATGTAAGATGTTACCTTGGCGCGCAGAGAAGTTTCCGTGTCCGTCTGTGCGGTTCGGGCACTGCGACAGGCGCTTGTTTGGAGGATCATAACGGCAAAAAGCAAAATGGCTGGATAGAATTTATACCTTTGTGGAATCATCTTTAATTTTTAAATTATGAAACTGCTTTCTTTTTTATTAAAAATATTGAAATGGGTATTTCTGATCATCGTCTTGCCGGTTTTAATTTACCTGGGAATGGCCGCGCTGCTTTCTTACTGGGGCACGTCTCCCAAAAAATTAAGTTGTACCGCAGACCAAAAAATCTATATCTCCTCAAATGGGATGCACATCGATCTTATTATGCCCGTGAACGCGCTTCCATCCACCTTCGTCCGTCAATTGTTCCCAAAATCCACTACCCAATTTTACGCCATCGGGTGGGGTGATAAAGGTTTCTATCTCGACACGCCCAGCTGGGCCGAGCTCAAAGCTTCCACTGCTATGACGGCGATGCTGATCAAAAGTCCTACCGCCATGCACGTAACCCAGTTTTCCAGCGTACAACCTCATTGGGTACCCATCACCGTTTGCGCCGAACAGATTATCATTCTAAATAAACACATCACTTCCACTTTTGAAACAAATGCTGCCGGCCATCCCATAGAAATCATGGATGCCGGATACACGCCGGATGACCGGTTTTACGAAGCCCACGGAAACTATACGGGAATAAAAACTTGTAACATCTGGGTAAGTCAGGGGCTTAAAAAAGCATCCATAAAAACCTCCCGCTGGTCCCCTTTCGTTTTTGGAATTTTACACCACGCCAAACAACAAGCGAATGCACAAGGATTGAAATAGATTGCAATTTCATTGGCAAACTTCAAGTCAAACAATTGGGGCTGTTCAATTAACTGTGTCTAATCAATTTTTTTAATCGATGTTTAGAATTCCCCGTACCCTTGGGTCGGGGTAGTTTACTTATAAATAGCAATATTTAATTATGTAAATTAACCTAATTGCTTAGACACACTTGATTGAACACCCCCTTAGTCTCTTTTTATGCAATGCTAACGCAATAAAAACATAAATTATTGAAAGCCTTCACCTATTGAAAAAAGCCCATCGTCCACCCACCGAAAGCCTGCCGAAAGCCAAACACACCAAAAGAGAAAAAGCCCACCGAAGGCCAAACACGCCAGCAGAGAAAAAAGCCCACCGTCACAAAAAATCCACATCCACCCCGTAAGGATAATTCATCAAATAATCAATTGCTTTCTCAAGACTATATTGGTGGAAAACAAAATTATACAACATCTCGGTAATGGGGGCGTGAAGTTTATAATGCACTCTGAGCTGTTCCATGATAGCGATGGTCCGAACTCCTTCGGCCACTTCAGGCATGGTGCTAAGAATATTGTCGAGCGTTTCTCCTTTTGCCATACGCATTCCGAACGTATAGTTTCTACTTTTTTCACTAGTCGCCGTAGCTACCAGGTCACCAATTCCTGCCGTTCCGATAAAAGCTTTCGTGTCCGCCCCCATTGCTTTACCAAAATATACCATTTCCATCAGTCCGCGCGTAATCAACATCGCTTGTAAATTTTTTCCAAAACCGTAGCCATCCAAGGCACCCGCTCCGAGTGCAATGGCATTTTTTAAAGCGCCAGCCAGCTCGGCTCCTAATAATTCAAAACTGCCAAAAACGTGAAACCGCTTGCTGTTTAATACCCGGCGACCGGATTTGATTACTTCACTAAATTTACTGGCAATTACCGTTGCGGTGGGTTGTCCTTCCATGATCTCCCGGGCCAGATTAGGGCCGGACAAACAACCGATTCGGACGACCACACTTTCCTCCAGGATTACCTGACTCATAGTATGAACATCCTCTCGGTTAATTTTAATATTGCTAATGTCCGATTCATCCAGACTGTTTAGATCAAATCCTTTGGTTCCATGAATGAGAATATGAGAGGGTTTAAGAAAGGGAGCAAGTGTCTGCATCATGTTCCGAAAATTAGCGGAGGGGACGATCAGAAAAATCAAGGTAGCTGCTTCGGCCACTTCCTGAAGATTGGCAGTTGCGGTAATCCGGGGGGAGAGTTCCACGTTCAGATGATGATGCGTGGTATTGATATTTTGTACAATAGCCTCTTTACGGGAGAAAATATAAACGTCCGTATTAATCGCTAATAAATTAGCAATCGCGGTACCAAAGCTACCGGCTCCAATTACGCCGACTGGTTTACGTTTTATTTCTGGTAGATCCGCCAAAATATAGGTTTCTTTAATTGTAGTTATTTTAGAGCCTGGGCCTCCCGCACTTTGAGTTTCTAAAGGAAGCTTCCGCGCTGACGCACTTTAGAGGACCGTCCCGTTATTTATTGTTTATCCTTTAAAAAGCAGCTTCGATTCTCAAAACATCTCCTGGGTTCAGATCGTTTGTTGTGGGAAAACGTATTTGCTTAACGCTGTTGTGTAAATGCAAAGTTAAGCTTTTAAGCGAAGTACGAATGCGAAATAACTTTTTTTTTATTGCCGGGTTGAGACGGTGCTTAAATTTTTCCATGCGACTCCTGATTTTACTAATCCTTTGTTTTTTTGTTTATGAAAATTTTTTAACTGCCCAAACCCTCCCGGAGCAACCACTTTCGGGACCCGGGGGCCGTAATTATTTGCACGATGAAGTTCGGGTAACAGATCAGTCAAATATGCCAGATGGGTTTTGGATATTTGAACCTGCCAGTCCTACGAGGGACAGTGCTCACGTCGTCGTATTTTTACACGGTTACGGAGTGCTTAATCCCATGATTTATGGAGACTGGATTGAACATTTGGTCCGCAAGGGAAATACCGTCATTTATCCCCGCTATCAGAAACATATTTTTCCTCCCCGAACCCGTCGGTTTGTCAGGTGGGCGGTCGAAGGAATTCATCAAGCGTTGGACACCCTTAGAAACGGGGACCATACCCTGCCAATTACTCGTGATTTAAGCATCGTAGGGCATTCTTACGGCGGAGCACTTGCTGCCAATCTTGGCGCAAAACATCAGGAATATCAGCTGCCCGAACCTGTGTCGGTGCTGCTTTGTTCGCCCGGAACCGGTCCTTTCAAAGGCGGCCTGCTGGATTCTTACGAAAATATTCCTGCTGAAACTAAATTGCTGATTATGGTAAGCGAAAAAGATAAAACAGTAGGGGATAGACTAGGAAAGCGGGTTTTTGGCACGGCTGTAAATACTACCGATAAATATTTAATCATCCAGAGGCAGGACCGGCGATTTAAAGATCGGAATATCCGGGCGGGACACAATGAATCTTATAGTATCAACGAAAAACTGGATGTTGGAAAACGAACCATGGTTACCCGTCGGGCAGGCAAGGTGAGCCGGCTTGATGCGGTAGACTATTTTGGCTATTGGAAATTACTGGATGCGCTGCATAATTGTACCCGTGAGGAAAACGATTGTGAATACGCTTTAGGATTAACTCTTGAGCAAGCTTTTATGGGATATTGGAGTGATGGACGGGCCGTTAAACCGTTGGATATCAGATAGTTAAATATTTTAATATGTATAGGCAGATTTAATTTTTTATCTAAAAATTCCAATTATTTGGGATATTTATCTATATTTGACGCGAACTACCTTGAGAAAACGCAAAACGAATGGTCTTTGGTCCCATTTGAAAACAAACATATTGCGTAACTATTAGTATTGAAATTATGGTAGCTCCAACTCCAGAAAAATCTTTTTTTGAGGGAAATTCCCCTTCAAATTTACAACCTCTTTTTTTCGAATTTGCTTTAGAACCTACACCCGTAAGTTTTAAACCTCAACCTAAATTATCGACTCCACCCGTTCTTTCCAAGGGTAAAGAAATACTAAATATCGCCTCCAGGGTGGCATTGGGATTACTAATTTCTGGCCTCGTTTTGGGTTCCGGAATACTTAGTAGCGAATTGTTCATGGGAAAATCAGCAAATCAAGCTAATTTAAGCTGGATTCCTTCCTGGTCTGAAGATTCACCCGTAGCCCCTAAAACCGCTACTGCTTCGCTTGGAATGACTGGAATTTCCGAGGCACCTGCGGCAAACTCAGCAACTAACACTGTCACCTCTGAGACCAATAATTCTTTTCGATTTTTGGTTGCCAATGCCGCAGCGGCCGATCCGGCGGGTACTCCCACATCGAAGACTGATTCGAAAGCTGCCACTACTCCCAAACCAACGGAAACTAACAAACCACCCCTTAAACCAATTATTAAAGCTCCCGTCTCTAGATCAGATATCAGACCATCAAACACAGTGACGGATCGGACAGTAGCCGTTGCTAATACAGCGGAGATCACCAGTGAAGCCTTTCATGCGATTAAGGCACAATCGGTGCTGGATGGGAAAAAAATCTTCATAAAATTCGGTGCGAGATGGTGTTTACCCTGTAAGATGATGGAAAAGAATGTCTTTCCAGATCCGGAAATTAGCCGACTACTGGCCAAAAATTATCATACCCTGACCGTCGATATTGATAATATTGATGGCATTAATCTGCGTCAGTTTTACAATGTAGAAGCACTGCCTAGCTTTGTCATCCTGGACAGTCAGCAAAACATAGTAGGAAAGTACGAAGGAGCACAAAGAATCGACGAATTGCGCGGCATTCTTGGAAGTGCGGCTCCTTAAGATTGGTCGAAATGCCTAAGTCTTTCTCATTAAAGATTAACAATTTACGATTAATCTTGTTTCTTCTGAGTAGGAGGCACCGGCCCACTTTCCGACAGCCATTCTTGGCTTTCTGCGTAAGGGGAACAGCTGGCCAATTTAAAAAAGGCCTGCATGCTTTTGATCGGACCCTGATCTGCGGCCAGGTTGACCAGCCAGTCGGGGATAGACCCACCGGGAGTACTACTTAAAAAATATTTTAGATGTGTTTTTTCTGGGGAAACGGGCGTAATAATCCATTGATTAAAATGCGTAGGAACTCTGACAAATCCAGGCCGTTCGGGGCCGTAGTCGGCTATTCCAGTAGAAGTTGAGGTAATCACACCGGTTTCGGAATCAATTGAGGTAATCGTATTCGTATACAAATCCCGGTCACTAAAAGGCCACGGAAAGTCTATTTGGTAATAATCTACGGTATTTAATACAGAGTTAACCGCTACAGGGCCTGCTTTACTACATTTATACACCCATTCTGGGTAGGATTTGGTATCCATCAATAAGCCCATGATCGCATTCACAGAAATATCTACTTCCATGATGATTTTTAAGGCTTTTAAGTTGGAATCGGCGATGTCTCGGGTATAAACCTTTATACCGTGGGTCTCTTTTTTAAATTCCCATTCGTATTCCTGTGCCAAAGTAGTCGATGAAATAAGCACAAAAATTAAGAAAAATAATGGTATAAAAGCTTTATTCATAAATCAAAGACGAAAAAAAAATTGGTAAACCCTAACATAAAATCGTATCTACAATAATAGTTTAAAAAACTGACAATCAATAAACTTGTTCCATATTCACGAACAAAGGGTAGCTAATTGCAAATAGCCAATGGCTAAAATCAAACTTAGACAAGCTCTAACCAGGATGTCTTCAAAAATGCCTGGACTATCGTTACAATATTTCTCCATTTAAGCAAACTTATTGAATTTTCATTCTTAAAAATTGTATTTTGCGGACAAATCTACAGTCATGAAAGCCTACCATCAATTACTCCAGCATATTCTGGATCATGGAAATAATAAAACAGATCGAACCGGAACCGGTACTAAAAGTGTCTTTGGCTATCAGATGCGCTTTGATCTGGCAGAAGGTTTTCCATTGGTTACCACCAAAAAATTACACCTGAAGTCCATTATTTACGAATTATTGTGGTTTCTCAATGGAGATACAAATATTCAGTATCTCACCGATCATGGTGTAAAAATATGGAACGGCTGGGCGGATGAAAACGGGGATTTAGGTCCCGTGTACGGTAAACAATGGCGCAGCTGGTCCACTCCGGACGGAAAAACAATTGATCAAATCGAACAAGTAGTAGATTTAATCAAAAATAATCCGGACTCCCGCCGTATCATCGTGAACGCCTGGAACGTAGGCGAACTTCCCGACATGGCGCTAAGCCCTTGTCATTGTCTTTTTCAGTTTTATGTCAATGATGGAAAACTATCCTGTCAGCTCTACCAAAGATCTGCGGATACCTTTTTGGGTGTACCCTTTAATATTGCTTCTTACGCGTTGCTGACCATGATGCTGGCACAGGTGACTGGACTTAAAGCTGGTGAATTTATTCATACTTTTGGTGACGCACATTTATACAATAATCATTTGGATCAGGCTCGCTTACAGCTTACCCGTGAGCCCCGTCCTTTACCAACGATATTGATCAATCCAAAAGTTACTTCGATCTTTGATTTTAAATACGAAGATTTTGAGTTAATCGCTTATGATCCGCACCCTCACATTAAAGCCGCCGTATCAATATAAGATGAAGAAGGATGCCGACGGTTATACCGAAGCCGAACTATTGGAAATGCTACAGAATAATCGCTCCGAGGCCATTGATCTGCTCTTTCGACGGCATTATCGATTTGTCTGTCAGGCTGCTTATCGGGTACTACCGGACGGACATCTGATCGAAGATTTGGCCCAGGATGTGTTTTATGAATTATGGAAAAAAAGGGAAAAACTCAATATTACCACTTCTGTCCGTGCTTATCTCAAAAGAGCCGTCATCAACAAAACCTTAAATTATATCCGGAGTCAAAGAATGAAATTTTCGGACGTGGAAGACCATAGCCACGAGATGGGGATGCCCGCCACGGCACTGATTGATTTACAAAATGAAGAGTTAACGGCCGTTTTACACAAAGCGATTGATGATCTGCCGGAACGTTGTCGGATTGTTTTTACCCTCAGTCGTTTTGAAGAATATTCCTACCAGCAAATCGCTACGGAACTGGAAATTTCCACTAAGACGGTAGAAAACCAGATATCGAAGGCGCTGAAATTATTGCGTATCGCTTTGGCGAAATATCGCGAGCGGTAAGATGAAATTTCAAATCCCACCATTAAATAATCTGTGTTTTTGTTGCGTTAGCATTGCGTAAAAAGAGACTAACTGATTAACAATTGATTATAAAAAAAAT
Organism: uncultured Saprospiraceae bacterium; assembly: GCA_938008185.1. Classification (GTDB taxonomy): domain Bacteria; phylum Bacteroidota; class Bacteroidia; order Chitinophagales; family Saprospiraceae; genus JALZUU01. Next base: position 5,558 of record CALLLR010000144.1, on the reverse strand, counting down.
ATATACTCCTGTAAATTAATCTAATCAATCAGACACAGTTAAGTGAACACCTCTCTACTATTCAGCCGATCACCGCACCAATAACCGTTTCGTTGTTCTGCCGGATGTTCCACTGATGGAAACAAAATAAATTCCACTTGGTAGTTCTGCCGTTTTGAGGTGAAGGGATTCTGCTCCGGTGTTCATTAATCTGGATTGTTGGTATACCCGCTGTCCCATTTGATTGTAAATGTCAATTTTTGCGGCAAAAGAGGTGTTAGACGCTAATAATAGTTGGATTGGTTCCGCTCTTTCGACTGGATTGGGCGCGATATACCAGTCTGAGATTTCTGATAAATTATCCACTCCTGTGCTCATGGGCGTAAAGAAGGATCCCTGATCGGAATACCCGGTGCAAGTCGTATATTCCGTAAACGGTCGCACTCGCCAAAAGTATTCGGTATTTTCTTGCAAATCCGTAAAAACGGCGTTCGGAGTCGACGCTGCACCAACCAGACTTTTTCTGAATGGAGAAGAAAATCCAGGACTCAAATCAAGTTCCACCACGTAATACTGCGCTTCAATTACCGGAAACCAGGAAACGGAAACGGATTCGCTGGAATTAACGGTCGATCCTTCTGCGGGAGATAATAAATTAGGGACGGAGTTAATGACGGTCATATTTGGAGTGTACGAATTTCGAACGTAGTCTCTTTCCGGAGCATTCATCAAGTCCATTAAAATCGCTTCTTTTTGACCAGCGGTAAACGTATGATTTCCACAATTTCCAAAATAAGACATAACATTGTTTTCTTGTGGATCGACGATTGTATTGCTCGGATCCCGGACTGGAATGGTCCAGTTGGCACATCCTACCTGATTAGGATGCAAGGCAAATAAATAATCGGGTGGTGTATCACAAATCCGGTCTCCGGCCGTACTACAATTGTTTCCATTTTGAAATTCGTTGGCAATCGGAGCAGGAAAAATACCGGGATCACTCGGAGCGTTGACACCGACCGGATTTCCCCAGGCACTTTCACTCCAGGGATTATTTTCCCAGCCGTGAAAAGGGTGGAGGAGACTAAAAAAATGACCGATCTCGTGGGGAAAAACATTCTGAGCATACACGAAATTACGGGCCACTACAATAAAATCATTGCCATCCCATCCTGCTGGCGACTGATAATAACCTGCTGCTCCCAATTGGTCATTGATATTATTGGTAACAAAAACGTTGATGGCATTGGGCACTCTAGCCGCTTTTAATTCGCTGGTAAATTGGTTGGGTACATTATTGATTCCCGTATTGTTAATATAATGAACCGGAGGATTGGTCAGATAGAATTGAATTTCCTGATCCTGATATTTATCATTCAAAATACACATCATATCCAGTAATTGCGATTCGGAGATTCCGTCCAAACCATCGGTATTCCGCACTGCGTGTAAAGCTACCGGGACGTACTGGACTGCTCTTACGCCTGCCTGGTTGGCGTACAAGGCCTGATTCTGAGAAAGTCTGTTCTCAATATCCACCAAGCCCGCCGTAAAGCAGCTTTGTGCAATTACAGAGCGGTTAGTTCCAAAAAACAAGACGAGCAAACAAGCGGATAAGTAGCGTGAAAATTTCATAAATAATAGATTAATTACCAAATGATAAAATTTTTAATATGAATCAGGGTTTAAAAACAAATTTACAAACTTAGTTATCATCCTCCCTCCCTGCCGGCCGGACCGGCGGGTTTAAACGCTGGGATTGCTTCCTGCTTTTCGCTTCTTGCCCTCTTCAGTCCTGTCTGCCGGCAGGCGCGGTCGAGTGAAGGAAGGAAGCCAGAGCAAGGCGCCTTTTTACCGATAGTCAGATAAATTTCCATCCAAGATTCAACTCCTGATTCGTACCAGGATTATAAATAACTTCTTTCAACAATCTTACCATAAACCCTTCTGAATCCCCTTAAAAGTATCAAAAAAAGCCTACATTTGCCTTCAAATTATTTCCAAACGTAAGCCAGCTGTCTGGTTTAAATAAAATCAATAAAAATAATGAGTAAAGTAACCGTAGTGGGAGCCGGTAATGTTGGCGCCACGGTAGCTAATGTTTTAGCGCACAAAGACATCGTTAAAGAAATTGTTCTGCTGGATTTAAAAGGGGACTTCGCAAAGGGGAAAGCCTTGGATACCTGGCAGCAGGCACCCATTGATTCTTACAGTACCATGATTACTGGGACAGACAACTACAAAGACACCAAAAATTCGGATATCGTGGTCATCACCGCTGGTATTCCCCGCAAGCCGGGTATGAGTCGGGATGATTTGATTTCTACCAATGCCAAGATCGTAGGGATGGTAACCAAGTCTATTATGAAGCATTCCAAGAATCCGATCATTATCGTGGTTTCTAATCCATTGGATGTAATGACCTACGCAGCATATAAAGCCTCTGGTCTTAAACCAAATCGCGTTTTTGGGATGGCAGGTATTCTGGATACTGCTCGCTACCGGGCATTTTTAGCAACGGAGCTAAATGTTTCTCCTAAAGATCTTTCTGCGGTATTGATGGGTGGACACGGAGATACGATGGTGCCATTACCAAGATATACAACCGTTGCCGGAATTCCTGTCACCGAATTAATTGAAAAAGACAAACTAAACGCAATCGTTCAGCGCACCAAGAAAGGTGGCGGAGAATTGGTTGGTTTGATGGGCACTTCTGCCTGGTACGCGCCGGGAGCAGCTGCTGCTCAAATGGTAGAATCCATCGTGAAAGATGACAATCGTATTTTCCCTTGTTGTACCTGGTTATCCGGGCAGTATGGTCTCAAAGATATGTTCCTTGGTGTTCCCGTAAAATTAGGTAAAAACGGAATCAATCAATTGATCGAATTGAAACTGAATAAAACGGAAATGAAGAGTCTTCACAAATCTGCCGATGCGGTAAGAGAAGTACTGAATAGTTATAAAAAAATGAAAGTATAATTTTACTTTCTCCCACAAAGGCGGAATATGGTCAAGGCTGTATTTCGCCTTTTTGATTTTTTATAACCATTGTTTAAGTTAGATACTGCTTCACACATCCTACGCCTTTATCCCCTAAATTATTTTAACCAACTACTAGAATGGAAAAGAACACACTGAAAGAAGACGCACTGGAATACCACGAAAATGGTCGTCCCGGAAAAATAGAAGTGATTCCTACCAAGGCAACGGCTAACCAAAGAGATTTGTCACTGGCTTATTCTCCGGGAGTGGCGGAGCCTTGTAATGAAATTGCCAGTCATCCCGAAGACGTCTACAGATACACCGCAAAAGGAAATCTGGTGGCCGTCATCAGTAATGGTACGGCGGTTCTTGGATTGGGGGATATCGGTCCCGAGGCCAGCAAACCCGTGATGGAAGGAAAAGGACTTTTATTCAAAATTTACGCAGATATTGACTGCTTTGATTTGGAATTAAATACTAAAGATATTGAAGAATTTATTCGTACCGTAAAAATTCTGGAACCTACTTTCGGTGGCATCAATCTGGAAGATATTTCTGCTCCGGCTTGTTTTGAAATAGAAGAGCGGCTAAAAAAAGAATTAAACATTCCCGTCATGCACGACGATCAGCACGGCACGGCCATCATCAGTGCAGCAGCCTTATTAAATGCACTGGAAATTGTAGATAAAAATATTGCAACGGTAAAAATTGTGATCAACGGAGCAGGAGCTTCGGCGATTTCCTGTACGCGACTTTATGTTTCGCTCGGTGCCAAAAAAGAAAATATTTACATGTACGATAGTAAAGGACTCATTCATCCGGATCGTACCAATCTAAATGGAAAAAAACCAGAATTTGTCAACGGTACCGTCGCGATGGATACCAGCCTGACGGAGATTCTAAAAGGCGCCGATGTTTTCGTAGGATTGTCTAAGGGAAATATTCTGGATGCTACCATGATCAAAGGAATGGCGCGCGACTGCATCATCTTTGCGATGGCCAACCCAACGCCCGAAATTAGTTACGACGTTGCCAAAACTGCCCGACCAGACAGCATCATGGCGACCGGAAGAAGTGATTATCCTAATCAAGTCAATAATGTACTGGGTTTCCCATTTATTTTTCGCGGTGCACTCGATGTGCGGGCATCGGAGATCAACGAAGAAATGAAACTGGGAGCGGTTTACGCGTTGGCAGAATTGGCGAAAAAGCCAGTTCCCAACATCGTTAATATGGCTTATAACAATGCCAGTTTAAAATTTGGAAAAAATTATATTATTCCAAAACCGGTAGATCCTCGCCTGATCACTACCGTCGCTCCGGCGGTGGCCCGGGCGGCCATGGAAAGTGGGGTTGCGAAATATCCAATCAAAGACTGGGATGCTTACGAAGCAGAATTGGCCCGACGTTTAGGAAACGAAAATACGATTTCGAAAATTATCGAATCCAAGGCCAAACAGGAACCTAAAAAAGTGGTTTTTGCCGATGCCGAAAATATCGATGTTTTAAAAGCGGTAAGAGTTGTCATTGAGGAAAAAATTGCTTTTCCTATTTTATTAGGAAATAGAGAAAGGGTAGGCCAATTGATGGAGAAAGCGGATATTCAACTCCCCGGTATAAAAATAATTGATCCTTTATATCCCGCTAATGAAGTGGAAAGACATACATTGCATACTTATGCCAATCGTTTGTTTGAAAAAAGAAACCGTAAAGGCGTAACGCAGGATGAGGCCGAAAAAATGATCACTGGCTTGAGTTATTATGGTGCCATGATGGTAGAAGAAGGAGACGCGGATGCGATGATTGGCGGACTGGCCAAAAAATATCCCACTACGGTTCGTCCTGCCTTGCAGATTATCGGTGCCCGGAAAGGGGTGAAAAAAGTATGTGGTATTCATATTTTAATGACCAAAAGTGGTCCCTTGTTTTTAGCCGACACGACGATTAATCACCACTTGACACCGGAAGATATCGTTGGAATTACCGAAATGGTACACGATCAGGTACGATTGTTTGAAATCGAACCGCGGATTGCGCTGGTTACTTATTCCAATTTTGGATCGGTCCCCTCGGGGGAATCTGCCTTGCTAATGCGAAAGGCGACGGCTTTGTTACACGACCGTCATCCCGACTGGAAAGTAGACGGGGAGATGCAAGCTCACATGGCGTTAAACCCTGAATTGTTAGGGAAGCATTACCCGTTTTCCAGACTTGGGGATAAAAGGGCCAATACACTGATTTTTCCAAATCTTTCTTCCGCAAATATTGCCTATAACTTGTTAGGACAAGCAGGAGAGCTGGATATGATTGGACCAATTTTACTGGGTTTAAATAAACCTGCTCATATTTTGCAATGGGGAGCGAGTATCCGACAAATTGTGGATATGGTTGGAATCGCGGTTTTACACGCACAGGAACTGGGGGAGTGAATAAATGTTGAATATTAAATGTCCGATATTGTGGAATCTTATTAAGTCGTGATAGCTTTATACGATTAAGTCGTGATAGTTTTTGTCTTATTAAATCGTGTTAACTTTGTCTTATTAAATCGTATCACTTTTTAAAATTAAGACTATGAGTAGCCAGATTACATTATC
>CALLLR010000143.1 GCA_938008185.1 uncultured Saprospiraceae bacterium | reverse complement strand
GGAGGCAGTAATTTTACAGCTGATCAAGGCAGAAAATCCGGAGTTATGCCGTAGCATAATGAGGAATTTTCTAACGCAGAGCAGATTTAAAATTACCAGTCCATATGCTCAATTAATTTATGCCCGAGGCACTAGGGTTTTCAGTCAACTCAGCAATTGCGAAAATTTATTCTTGACAAATTTTTATTGATAAACTAAAATTTTCCCGCTTTGATAAGATCTCCGACCTTGAGCTTTTTTCCATTCGGTTTGACATTTTATTATTAGAAATACAGAATTCGAAAAACGCGACAGGCGGCAGATTTTTTTGTTCCGTTTTTTTTCTGCCACTATACTTTTTTAAAAACCTAAAGCTCCACCAACTACCAGGGTAGAATCATCTCCTTCTCCCTGGAAGTACCCGATTCTAAGTCCTACCAGATTTAAAGGGGTTAGAAAAATTCCACCGCCATAACTGGTATGGAATCCATCTACTTCGTTGACTTCATCGCCATACCAGACTCTTCCGTAATCAAAAGATCCAAAGATGCCTAAACCCAGCGGAAAGGCGCCTTTTCCTTTGGCGAGTTTTATTCTCAAATCATTGGAGTGATAAACGACTCCTTCTCCCGCGAAACGATTGTTTCTAAAACCCCGTAAGCCCGTATTGCCGCCGAGATAATTGCGGTGGAAAAACTCTGTATCACCAAACGTATAAGCGCCTCCAATATTCATCGCCAGCACGACGGTCTGCTTTTGATTAAAGGGAATATACGCCTTTAGTCCGGAACCAAGCGTCAGGTTGGAAAAATCGGTGTTTTGTAAATTTAATTTATAATCAGAGAACATGGTAAACTGGAATCCTCTGCTCGGGATGACCGGGCTGTCCAGACGTTGGGTGTTCCATTCCAGCCTAAGTCCACCGTAGTATTTAGCCTCCAATACTCCGGGGGACAGATTGGCGGCGTCGGTCAGATAAAACCGAGGGGCATCGTCCGTTTCATCCAGGTTAAAATATTCAAAAGAAGGATTAATGGTAAAGGTGGACGCCTTCCAGATGGGTTGCACAAAGCCCGGGTTGAGGTCGACATGCGTTCCGCTGACAATGTGGAATCTAGAACCATTAGGATCGTCTACGCCAGGAAAGTCTTCCCTGAAATCGATATAATTATTTCCCAATCCATAGTAAAATTGCGTAAATGCCGGGCCTACACCAAAAACATTTAACTGGAAATCCCACTTACCCAATGCTTTTGGAAAATAGCCCGCATAATTGACTACCACGGCGCTATTTTGCGGGAAAAATGAAGCATTAAGGATATTGTTAGATTTAAAAGGGTCAGATCTAAACCCGAATGTTTTCCAGAGTACATTGTACGTAAATCCAAATCCTTCGTCTGTATAAAAACCGAGACTGGGGAATTTAAGCATTCTGTTTTGTTGCCAGTCCAGCCGATTATAGCGGTTAATTCCTTTTTGGTCTTTGATATGAGATTTATAAGGTCCGGTAACGGTGATTCCATCTGGTCGATCATAAACTAGTATATCCTTGTTACTGGATTCATTTACAATCACATCTTCGCCACTACCTCCGATGATCCGAAGCTTAATGGAGGATTTATGATTTCCTTTAATGGAAAACTGGTCATCTTTATTGATGCCGTAAAGTTGCACTTCTTTTGTTATTTTTCCATCTAAAGTATATTTGTATTTAAGATTTTCCGGTTTTTTATTTTTATGGTATACCTCTACGTGGAGTTTATTGCCGGGCAGATATTCTACTTCAAAAATGTCCGTTTTTTCAGTACCGGGTATCGATACTGTTTTGTAAATATAATCATACCAGTCGCTGGCATATTTTTGCAACTTACCACGTCTTACCCGTAGGATGGCTTTGATCTCTTCGGCATTCAGTTTTTTAATTGATTCCGGCCAGTCGAGAAAGGCTTCGTCGATCACTTCGTCCGTAAGGTTGCCTTGTAATGCTACGGCGGCGGCTATAAAGTCTTCTTTTTTTACGTCGTTTAAATAGGTTCGATCAAAATATCTGGCACTAAAAAGTAGTCCGGGAAAAAAGTCAATATTATTTTTAAATCTCCGCAGCATTGGATTAAAGTAAGGTCTGCTGGCGATATAATCCAGCACCCCGTCATTTTTAAAAAATGCCTGATCCCGGTCACGGGGAATTGGTCGGTAAAGGGTCGTATCCTGTGATTTAAAAATCGCCCACCGCCACTGGTCTTCGTGTCGATCCCAATCCCCAATCCACATGTCAAATAATCTTGATCGCAGGGTAATCTCTTTGTCGATTTTATGCTTAGGATCTTCCGTTAGTTTTTCGGCCAACTCAAGGGTGCTGATGGATTTTTTTGCTCCGCCATAGTCGGGGTGTGCTTCCATATTTCCTCCGGGCCGTTCTTCCAGCAGATATAATCCCTCCGCAAAAGTCGGGTTATAATCCCCCAATGCTTCCTGGTAGGGGAGATAGAAGACTTTGGGATTGGCGTGGTAAATTTCGGCCGCAGCCGCGAGTTTGGGAATGACGATGGCGCCATACGGGTGGGAAGCCGCGATACCATCTTGAATCATCGATTGTATCACCGTATTTCTCAACGGAAGCGGGACGACTTTTTCTACATCTTTGTTGACCGAACGAAGTGCAAACTGGGTGCCTTCCGCATTTTCCAGTCTGAGCGAACTGGTCTGAAAACCTCCCCCTTGCTGAACTGGTTTTACGCCGCCAGCATATTCATCCAGCCAGAGCAAGGGAACACCAATATCTTGTTTCCACGCCTTTCGATAAAATTTACCCCGTAGAAATCGCCAATTTCCGTATATATCAGATGCGTGGGTTGTCATCCTTTGCGGATACTCCGATTTGTCTTTATAAACGGCTTTGTCCGCATAGTTTTCCGGTTTTTTCTTGTCAACCATTTTCCGGTAAAGCAGTGTTAATTTTTTGTTGGCCAGATCAATCCCGTAGAATTCCATCCAAAGCTCCAGGTCCGTGGTATGTACTATTTTTACGAATCCTTGGCTCATGCTGGAAAATTCGGCGCCATCTCCCTTTCGTACGTAAGAAACTTTACTACCGCTTCCAGAGACCACAAAGTGATTTTGATTTTTAAAAAAATATTGCAAGTTGTTGTCATGTCCCGCAACCGTAATGCACCCTTCACAATTTGCGAGGGCGGTGAACATGGTAGATCGAAAAGTCTCGTAATCCGGGTTGCCAAATTGTTGGGGCAGGCCCGTAATCTTTTTTACGCCGGTGATCAGCGTTCCGACTACGGGTACTGGCAACAGGTGGTCTTTTAGCGGATAATCTCCCCCGACGATTCCGTTGGAATATACCGGATGGTGCATAGCGAAGATGATATTTTTTTGTTTATTTCTGGCAACGATCTCCTGAATATAAGTGACGAACTCCAGGTTGTTATCGATCTCACAACTTGATTTTTTTCGTTCGTTCGAATTATCATTTTGAATGAGCCACTGAGAATCTATCAGCACCATGATCAGGTCTTTGGCTACTTTTACAACTTTTGGTTCTCCACAGCCTTTACTTGGTTTAAAAATATTCTTACCGTCATCCAGACCTTGGATGAGCCTTTCTGAAGCTTGGACCGCTTCTACCGTGTAGGATTCTCCATCTGACCATTCGTTATTTCCTGGTAAGAAAAACACATTTTTTGCAGATTTTGTTAAAGCTTTGACACATTTACTCAAATTTTGGGATAACTCGGCGTATTCTTTTGTCTCTTCATCCGGAATACCATCACCGGAGACAGAATTTCCCAGAAAGATAACGGACTGTTTATCCACGTCGGGAGAGAGCTGTTCTTTTATCATCTTAATCAGGTTCTCTTGTCCAAAGTCATTATTCTCTAAACCAATGTCTCCGATTAAATAGAGTTCAGCATCAATTTTGTCTTTTGAAATCGGCTGATTGATGTGGTTAGTATCTTTGATATACGGGCGTTTACTGGCACAGGCAGAGAGTACCAGAATGACGATTAGAGAAATTAAGGTTGGCAGTAATTTTTTCATAAATTTAGTTTAGATTCTTAGTTCTGATTTTTTTGCTAAAAATATCCAGAGCAATTTTAAATTATTGAACTTTATAAATTATTCTTGGTATTTATTATACCAGAAAATCTTCAGCATGAAATTCTGTCCTGACGGCAATTACTCCCCCTCACATTTTTTGGACATTGATTAAAAACTACGACGTAAAGATGGGATTTTTCTTTTTAATTGAGAATTTTTGGCAAATTTTTTTGAATGGATTTCTATCTGATCTTCTATTCATAAGATTAGGCTTTTATGGAAAAAAATAAGCGCCCGTGGGTCAACCACAGGCGCTTCGAAGAGATTTAAGGTAATCCAGTTCTATTCTACTTTCCAGAGTGCACTTGCCCAGTTTTGTTGAATCGGACCTACTTCAAGTTTGCCATTCTGATTATGAAGGTACTCATTTGGTTTCCATTTATTCTGAATGCGTACCCAGCCGCTATGTGCTGGGATAATTTTCCATTGTGCACTCCACCAGTTTGGTTGCATAGGACCCACTTCGATTGAGCCATTTTGATTATGGATATATTGATCGGTTTTCCAGCGGTTTTGAATTCTTACCCAGTCGCCGTCCACCGGAACGATTGTCCATTGCGCACTCCACCAACCCGGCTCAATTTTTCCCTGACTAATCGAGCCTGTCTGATTATTAATATAATTGTCTTTATACCAGTTGTTTTGAATTTTGACAAAACCGGTGGTAGTAGCAGGAGTTGAGGAGACTGGTGTGTTCCCTCCTCTTAAAGCTACTTGTGGTGTACTGCCGGCCACTGTATTGCCCGAATTGTCTTCCACATTTTTGCACAATGGATTGGCGTAGGCTGCAGCTACGTTTGCCAGTCCCGTCGGATCAAAGGCTGCAAAATCTCTCCAGTCAAAATCGTAAGTCCTCCCGGCTTCTACCGCCAATGCTGCATAGTCGTCGATTCCTTTCATCTGAGAATCAGACATTGGTTTTCCGTTTAGCTGCTCTTTGGCTTTGGCAATTAGGTCATTTTTGACCACTTGTTTGGTAAATGTGGCGACCCCTTTGACCGCTTTGGTGGTGAATTTTATCGCTTTAGCCGTGCTGGCGGTGGCTTTAGCGCTGGCTGCGGTCGCGGTTACTGCACTAGTACCTCCACCCGAAACTACCAGGCCGGCAATGCTAAGGACGGCAACCAACGGTGAAACGGTCATGTCAATAATTGAATTAATGCAAGATGCGGTATTTTTAGCGCAACCCATTCCACAGTCTCCCCATTGTAAGCCATCTACATTAGGGCAGGTAACATCCCAGCAGACGGGGCCTACGCCCTGGTAATTATCCCGGCAGGAAACATAACAAAGTCCTGCGTTATTTTCTTTTCCGCTGGTACATCCGGTAGGGGGAATGCCGACACCCCGACCGTAAGAGGGTTTGGTGCAGGACACGCCGATGTCATTCCAGCCTGACGGGCAGTCGGGAGAGCATACGCAACAGCCCACATTATGAAAATTAGTCTTACATTTTGGATAAACAATCAAGCCGTTCTTTTCACAGTTCCCTTTTCCAAATTCTGCTTCACAACGTTCAAACATTTTTGAATCATTAAGTGGATCCCCAACTTTCCAGGGAAAGCCGACCCCTCGTCCGTAAGCTTCTGGTTTGGCACAGAAAGCGCCGTCGTCGCGATACCCGTCGGGGCAACTTTTCCAGCAAACGGGACCGACACCATAAAAGCCATCGTTACATAGTTTATAACATAGTCCCGCCTGATTTTCCATGCCAGTAGGACAAACGGTTGGGATGGTTCCAACACCCCGTCCGTAAGTTTCCCGCCAGCAAAATATATCTTCGCGAAAAGGCGCCGTACTCAGGTCAATGGGTTCGGTGGACTCCGTTAGCTGGTTGAGCCAGGTGAAATCCGAGGTAGGTAAATGACTGTCCTGCGCCAGGATCGAATTGGTCAGATAGAAGAGGCTGATAAAGCCGAGGATAAAAAATTTAAAAGTTTTCATTATTTTGAAATTTTGGTTAAATGAGTAATTTTAAGAGGAATTTATAATAATTTTAATCTTAGTGATTTTCCGGGATTTTGTTCCGGAGCGCTTTAATTTTCCATTACAATTTTGTCCATAGCACATTGGTGTAATAACTGACCGGACTCTTTTTCGCTGAGACCGGCTAGTTCTTTGGACATTTCAATTTTACAGTCCTTGGCGGCTTTGGCATAGGCAATGTTAAATTCGGTGACGTCTTGATCCGTAGGATTTCGAGCGTCAATCTTCATTTTGTTATTTGTTTTTGGTGTATGTTCGACTTCGTGCTGGTCGGGAAAGCAATCCGGGTTCTGGAGTTTTAATTCTTTGTTCTTTTTGAGTACATAACTGTCAGCTTGCTCACCTTTAAGTCCATTGTTCTTAATATGAATTTGCATATCCTGCATGGCTTTCATAAAAAGTTTTTCGCAGTCTGCTTGCCCATAACCGATTTGACAAATCAGAAACAAAATGAAAACAAGCGATAAGAATTTTAATGATTTCATAAATACTATTTTAAGGTTAAAAAAATGATTTTTGTGGACGCCCTGTTCTATCTTACCAAAATATATTTCAAATTTAGATTCTTTTTATTTTAGTTCTGAGGCGAATGTCCCAACGGCAGGGATGAACTTCCGAACGGCAGGCTGTGTTAGCCAAGCGGTAATATTGCATTACCTTTAAATAAATTTTTGACTAGTAAAAGTATAGTGCGGTAAGACCAAGGTAAATGGTACTTTCGACGAAGCTATTCAGGACTTGATGCCTTAGATCATTCTTAACCGTTTGATGACTTCTTCTTTTGAGCGGCGGGAGATTGGAATTTGATGAGATTGAACCACCAGGTATTCGTGATTTTCACTAATGGCGTCAATCTTTTTAAGGTTGATGACGAAGGAACGATGGACCCGAAAGAACTGATCAACCGGTAACTGAGCTTCAATATTTCGGAGTGGAACAGAGAGCATATAAGTTTGTTGCTCCGTATAGATTTTACAGTAGTTCCGGTCTGCTTCTCCGTATAAAATATCTGCTAATAAGACTTTGACCATTTGGTTTTTATGTCTGATAAACAGTCGATCCTCCATAGTGGAAAAGTGGTCGGATGGTGCTGATTGAAATTCCGAATCCTGTTCCACGGCAATACGCTGGAGCGCTAGTTTGAGTGTTCGTTCCAGGTCAGCTTTTTGATAAGGTTTGGAAATAAAAGCATAAGGTTTTACCGTAATGGCTTTTTGAAAAGTCGCATCGTCGGAATTTGAAGTTAGAAAGATGGTTGGAATTTGAAATCTTTCTAAAATAATTCGAGCCGCGTCAATTCCATTCATTTTTCCAGATAAAATAATATCCATCAGGATGATATCGGGCCGGTTATTTTCTATTGTATGAACGGCATCCTCTCCCCGTGTACTTATTCCGATAACCTCATAGCCGAGTTTGGTCAATTGCATGGAAATATCCGCAGCAATGATCATATCATCTTCTACCATCAATATTTTTGGAGGACTACTGATTGTCATTTGGGATTTAATTAAGCTATTGATTTCTCTTGTTTAGGAAACTGAATAATGGTCGAAGTTCCGACTTCTGTCAATTTTTTTAATTTTCCACCCAGTTGGGTAGTCAACAGTTGAACGAGCAAGGTACCGAAACCTTTTTCTTTTTTACCAATTGATTCATTGGAATTACCGGCGCCATTATCTGCTACATTCAATTTTAGTAAACCATTTTTTTCCTCGACTAAGTTAATTGAAATCTCACCTTTATGATTGTTTGCGAAAGCATGTTTTAAGGAGTTGGTAATCAGCTCATTGGTAATCAGCCCAATGGGGATAGCGGTATCCACGTCCAGTTCGATCCTATTCATCTCTACTTTTAAAGCAATGTTTTTTGCCTTTTCACCAAAACTATCGATGATTGCTTTACCAATATTATTAAAATAATCACGCATCTCGATGGCCGCCAGGTTTTCTCCCTGATACAATTTTTGGTGAATGAGTGCCATGGAAGCAACTCTGTTTTTACTTTCCTGCACCGCATCAAAGGCATTCTTATCGCTGATACTCTCTGATTGCAGGCTAAGCAGGCTGGAAACTGTCTGGAGATTATTTTTTACTCGGTGATGAATTTCCTTTAGCAGTAATTCGTTTTCTTTATTTTTAATCAATAAATCATTTGAAATTTTCTGATTGCGACGATAATAATAAAACAGCGTTCCTAAAAAAAGGAGTAATAAGCTAATCAGTCCCATTCCTAGCCATTGGACTCTGTTGTTTTGCGTGATGGTGTTGGCTTGTTCTGCCAGGGCTTGATCTTTCTTCCCGGATTCATATTTGATAAAAGCCTCCGACTCCAGGTTGGCCACTTTGTTCTGCATCATCGTATCGAGTACATTTTGTGCCAATTGAATTTTATCAAAAGCGTTTTTATAGTCGCCAAGTTGATAATAGCAGTCGGCTATTTCACTGTATACGTCATGCATTCTGGGTTTATTTGCCTGTCCCATTCCTACATATCCGCTTACCGTGGCCTCTAAATGAGGGAGTGCCTCCTGATATTTTCCCTGCATATAATAGGCGGTACCAATACCCTGTCGATAAGTTTTTGCCGCAGGTCGTTCCGGGCCAATTTTAGCTTCCACAATGGCATAAGATCTTTTATTATCCTCCAGGGAATTTTGGTAATCACCTAATTTGGCCCACGTATCACCCCGATAGGCGTAGGCTCTAGCCAAGGTGAAGTCGTCCGCTGCCTGATAGGTTTGGACCGTTTCAATACACTGGTTACCCGCGTGAATGGCTTTCTCGTATTCTTCGATGTCCAGATAGGTTAAAAGAAGGGTCAACCAAGCGAGTGCAGTAGTAGTATGGTCTTCTACTTTCTCCGACAGTTTCAGGGCTTTCTGGGAATATTGGATTGCCTTATCCATCGCGTTTTGGCTAAGGCTGATATGCGCCAATCGATTGTAGGTTTCTCCTAACCCTTGCTCATCGCCCTGATTTTCGTAGATTCTGATGGCCTCAAAAATAAGATCTTCTGATCGTTTCAAGTCATTGTCATCAACATATTCAAATGCTAATTCAGAACTGGTGGCCGCCAAATTCGTTTGATCATTGGTCTGCTTAAATAAAGTCAGGGCCTTTTCGCCGTGTTGATAGATAGAATCAATGGTAAATAAAACGTGGTAAGCATGCCACCGCATCAGTACTTGGTGGGCTTCCCCCTTTAATTGGTCGTCCTTTAATTGGTAGGTCTGCGCTAGGGTTTGCAGCGCGCGCTCGTGAAAATTGGCCGGATTGTCTACGTAATTATCATCCAACCAAATCAGGTCCGATTTAACAGATGCTACCGCCGAGGATTTCTCAGATGTCAATTCTTTTAGATCGGATTGAGCAGATAGCGGAGAGACAGAAATACAGAGGAGCAGAAGAGGAAAAAAGGAAAAGGCTTGAATTCTGTGGATTCTGAAAATGGAGAAAATCTGAAAGGCATAGATCCATTTCCAGGCATTAGTAATTAATATCATATCAAAATTTTGTTTTCATTTTTATAGAAAATTCCTATCTACGAAGGTTATTTCTACTGGTTTTTTATACCGGCAACGCTTATTGAGTTGGAAGCCGGGCTCAGGACAATCCATCACACTGGAATACCTTGAGTTCGAGATGAAGGTAAGGAAAAAATTTAGATATTAAAGAATAGTTCATTCAGGCATTTTTAAGGAGGCCAGATAAACAAGACTGTTATTTCGGTTGACTCCTTTTTTAATTCCAATCTAAATTTTTGCAGTTGAATATAATTTACAATCATTTTATTAAACCGAAATTTTTGTATAAACCTTTTAACATTTCTCGGTTTTCCCGACGGTAGAATGCTCCACGTGACGGATACCGGATCGGGTAAAACCTACTGGTATAATATTCAGGAAGATAGTGAATTAACCAACCAAAATTAAGCTGAGCAACAACGGACAAATTATCCAGCAGGTGATTAAGAACTATTTTAAAATAGCTTTTCAATACCAGTACGCCTAAAAAATGGTCCGATCGTACTTGGACGACGAATTATCATCTTTCCACGTACTCTCCACGTACCGCGCCATCAGGTGCAAATACAGGGAGCGGGATCCCCGTAAAACTTTTAAATACGTAAGTGCGGCCAGAAAAATGGTTAGGGCCATTGCCTGATTGGCGGACCAGTTAAAGTAAAATACCAGTGTCAGGGCGGGCAATAGTAGCATCCACGCGGTAATCCCGTAGGAAATAATAAATGCCCCAAAATAAAAGCCCGGTTCTGGTTCAAAATCAAGTCCACAGTTTTCACACTTATTGTGCATGTCCAGAGGCTTGGTTAGCTGAAAAGGATCTTTGTACAGATCGCCTTTTCGGCAGCGGGGGCATTTATTATTCCACATGGCTTTGAAAGAAAATTTCATAGTTTTTTTGTAAAAATAAGTCTTTTGTTTTTGAGAAACAGTGATTTTTATCATCTCTGGTAGAATTTGTGTTTGTTAGTGTTTTTGTCGGGAAAATTGTCGATGAGTACGAAATTTTTTCTTGCGAAAAAGAAGATGTAACTCACATAGTTAATGATTGTAAATCGACAGAAATGACTTTCTTGATTTTACAAAAACTGAGTTTTTATTATATGATTTCGTTTAGGTATGCGAATCTGACCACTTTAGAACCTGTAGAGATTACAGGGGATAGATCAGATTATGGCCATAAAAGTAGCTCTTTTTTGTGGATTAGGTATATATTTGTTTTGTTATTTTCCAGTCGCTGTAGCATTACAAAATAATAGTGCTGGTTCAGGCGTCTACACCTGCAGACAGCTACCAAACAAGATTAGGACGTTTAACAGCGAAATCAAGCTAAACTAATCCTTTTTGTGAGTAATGCTTCCCGGTAGCTAAAACATTCGGACCACAGAATTGCTACTTCCCCCAATTTTTACGTATTTTGTAAGACCAATCACACACCTTGTCAATTCTACTTCAAGGATTTATTTTAAATATATACTCACCTTAATGCTGAATGCCAAAAGCATTGGTAAACTGTGTAATAAAAATTTATTTTAGGTTCAAGTATCGATTCAATAATTTATCCAATCATGAAAAGCCTACTGAATATTTTAATCACCTGCCTGGTCGTCTTACCTGCATCCTCTTTGTCCGCACAACTATTCATCAACGAATTGATGACAGACAATACATCGACCATCGCGGACGAGCAGGGAAGTTATGAGGATTGGATAGAAATATATAACGCCGGTCCAACAGCCGTTGATCTGGGAGGTTACTACTTTACGGATGATTTGGATGCCTCCGAATATTGGCAGATTCCGACCACTAATTCAGCCATCACCACTATTCCTGCGGGAGGTTTTTTGCTGCTTTGGGCGGATAGCGATCCGGAAGAAGGAGCACTGCATCTGGATTTTAAACTAAGTAGTGGTGGAGAAAGTATTGTACTGAAGGCACCCGATGGAACCACCCAAATTGATGCCCTGACTTTTGCCGCTTTGGGGTCGAATATCTCTTTTGGACGAACCACCGACGGTGGAGCGGATTTACAAGAATTTATCGCCACCACTCCCGGAGCAAGTAATGAAAACCCCTCCACTGATTTATTCTTTTCGGTGGCCATCAACACGCAAGTTCAGACCATTAGTGATGACGCTGTCCAATATGGAAATTCCAGCGGCGGTGTACTCCTGGACGGATTCGGTATGTCGATCACCCAATCCTGGTCCAACCAAATAATCGGATTGCGATTTAGTGATATTGATCTTCCTCCCGGAGCCGTTATTACGGAAGCGTATGTTCAGTTTACGACCAAGAATCCGGAAGATAGCACGGGCCCGTCCGTTCTACAGATCAAGAGTGAAACCTCCGGTAATGCTGCTCCTTTTGAAGCCATAAATTTTAATTTATCCAATCGACCCATGAGTACAGATTCCGTTATCTGGACACCGGACGAATGGACGCTGCAGGGTTTTGCCGGACCCAATCAAAAAACGCCTAACCTCGCCTCCGTTATTCAGCAGGCAATCGATGCACCGGATTGGATGACCGGAAATGCGCTGGGACTCTTCATCACCGGAACGGGCGAAAGATCCGCAAATAATTTTGTTTCCGGCTTTCCACCGACCATAGAAATAAAAGCGGAAATTCTGACTCCGGATGCGCCAGTCTCCGGACTACTCATCAACGAAGTGGCGCCCAACGGAACGAACTATCCGGACAAAAATGGCAAATTTTCCGACTGGATAGAAATTTACAATACCAATGATTTTCCGGTCAGCCTGGGTGGTTTATTTTTAACGGATGATATCAACAATCTTTCCAAGTGGCAAATCGGAGGAATACAAGATTTGCCACCAAATGGCTACGCCACGATCTGGGCGGACGGCGATCCCGAAACTGGAGGCTTGCACGCTAATTTCAGATTAAATAAGGATGGTGAAAAGCTACTCCTGGTGCAAGCCCTAAACAATGAATTTGTAATTATTGACTCCACTACTTATCAAGCTGTTCCTTTTAAAGCTTCGACGGGAAGAACTACGGATGGCGCCAGCGACTGGATCATCTTTGGCGCACCCACTCCTTTAGCCGCGAACGCAAATGCCCCTTCCTGGGTGGCGCCACCGGTATTTTCCATTGGCAATGGCGTTTTTGATACACCACAGACGGTCGAGATGACCCACGAAGATCCGGCCGCCACTATTTACTATACCACGGATGGTGCTGATCCTGATCAAACGGCCAACTTGTATACGACGGCCGTTACCGTCGACCATACGCAAAGTCTCCGGGCGATTGCTTATAAGACCGGAGCGGCGCCCAGTCAGATTGAAACTAAAACCTATCTTTTCGATGCCAGTCCCAATCTTCCGGTCTTGATGATTACTACAGATCCGGACAATTTATGGGATGATGAAATCGGAATTTATACGGTTGGAACCAACGGTACTGTTTTTGGTAATTGTCCGGGTGCTACGATCGCCAATTATTGGCAAAGATGGGAACGGCCCGTTCACCTCACCTTTTACGAAACCACCGGTGAAACCGCTTTTGCCGTTAATGGTGGCGTCAGAATTTCTGGTAATTGCTCCAGAAGTTACGCATTAAAAAGCCTCAATTTTTATCTTCGATCAAACCAGTACGGGGATGATAACATTAATTACCCCTTATTTCCAAACCGGGAATTTGACGATTACGAAAGGCTAAGGTTGAGAAATAGTGGTCAGGACTACCGGGGCACGATGCTGCGGGATGGTACGAACCAGCGAATCCTGGGCGGCGTGATGGATGTCGAGTATCAAAGTATGCAACCTACCCTGGTTTATATCAACGGGGAGTATTGGGGTATTCAAAATTTCAGAGAACAATACAATCCCAATTATTTAGAAAGACTGCACGGGGTTGATAAAAAAGAAATAGAGCTGTTAAAAAAGCCCCGATATTTAACCGAAATTGACGAGGGAGACGATATTCATTATAATGCAGCTTATGATTTTATGGACGCTAACGATTTGAGTCTGGACGCTAATTTTGAGTATATAAAAACACAATTTGAGATTGATAATTTTTTGGATTACTGGATTTCTAATCTTTACATGAGTAATTCTGACTGGCCGGCCAATAACCTTCAACTTTGGCGTCCCGGAAACGAAAACGGAAGGTGGCGGTACATGTATGTGGACACGGATATAACGACCAATATTTACGGGAATACTTCGACTAGTGGAGATACGTGGGATAGAATTGGTGAAGTTTTGGATCCAACGCTGACCGGTTGGCCGAATGACAATCAAGCCACGTTGCCCTTCCGAAGCATGATGGAAAACCAGGCCTTTCGGGATGAATTTATCCAGCGGAGTTGTTCGTTTATTGAATTGGCTTTTAACGAAGAACGGGTACTGCCCATCATCGACGCAGCCGCCAATGAGATTGACGGAGAGATTGGAGCGCACCTTGAACGTTGGGTTTTCGATAATCCTTTTGTGGATGATTATGATCTCTGGCTGGACAATCTTTCCAAGTACCGGAATTTCTGGATCGAACGGCCAGCTTATTTTTATCAGAATCTGGTCGACAATTTTGGTCTGGAAGAAACCTATGAGTTATCGTTCAATTACGATGCGACCACCAACGGGGATGTTTTCCTCCACTGGAAAAACATGGAAATTCCTTACGATTATACCGGCACGTATTATGCCGGCCTTCCGATCAGAGCGACCGCCGTGGCGAAAGAAGGCTACGTATTTTCCCATTGGGAAGAGACGGGAGACAGTACGGAAGTAATTGAATTTATTGCGAACGAAGATGCGACGTTGACGCCGATTTTTGTGGAAGAAACAGAACCATTAG
The DNA here is from genome assembly GCA_938008185.1 of uncultured Saprospiraceae bacterium. Classification (GTDB taxonomy): domain Bacteria; phylum Bacteroidota; class Bacteroidia; order Chitinophagales; family Saprospiraceae; genus JALZUU01. The sequence continues at coordinate 1,217 of CALLLR010000143.1, read as the reverse complement.
CAACCCGGGAGTTGCCGGAGGACACGGTGATTCGTTTGTTTCCCAATCCAGCAAAAGATGAACTTTATCTAGAAGCGCCCGATTTTGCGGGGTCGAGTATTACGATCACGATCCATAATCAATTGGGGCAGACGGTAGGTATTGAAAAAATTAATACGCTGTCGAGCCTTCACACCATTGACCTGGAAGAGATGCCCGATGGATTTTATTATCTGGTACTGGGGACGAAGGAGGATCGGTTTAAGACGCGGAAGTTTGTGGTGCGGCGGTAGGTTGGATATGGCTTACGGAGCATTGGACTGGGCGATGATGAACAGGTTGAAATTGTAATTTTTCTGGTGGGCGAAGAGGTCTAAATTGGTAGGGTTTTTTTACTTTTTTTTGCTTGATAGCTGTTTCTACACCAGGATGCTTGCCTACCGGAGGTAGGTGTAAACAAGCGCTTTGATTTTTTTATGTCTTTTATTTTGCGGGGTGGATTGTGGTGGTGCAGTGGGATTTTCGTTTACAGGTCTTCCTTTTTATTCGGATCTTCTCGGTCGTGCATAAAATCTACTACGCTAACCAAATCTTCATTTTCAAAAACCTGGAAGATGATTTTGAAAGACCATTTTTTAGTATAACGATAGGGTGGAACCACTTGTTTTCTCATTCGCAACAAGGCCTTACTTTCTGGCCGCTTCTTTAAAGTATCTGCTTCGTCTAATAAGCCGTTTCGTATTTTTCTGGCTACTTCTAGTGACACATTTTCCTTATAGTAACTGTAAATTTTCTTCAATCTAACTTTTGCACTTGGTGATACAATTACTCTAAATATTTTCTCTACCATTGCTCAGATTCCTTTTTTAAGTCTTCCAGGCTAATATATTCCCCTCTTGCTATCTCTGCACTTGATGCTTCTAAGCGTTCCAATAATTCAGCTTCTGTCATTGGCTTCCAACCTTCTGGGAGAGGAACATTATCCATCTTTGCTTCCAGTTCTGCATCTTCCAGCTCCTTTAGATAGGTTTCTGTCATGGCAAACATTACTCGTAAAAAACGTTCGTCTATTTGATCTATTCTTTGGCGCATTACTGCCCTAATCTGATTAATACTCATTTCATGATTGATTTGATAAAAAGAATGTTAGTTTTATAAAGTTAACGTTTTTTATGAATAAATGTATTGTCTACTGCAACGGATGAAACTTTTCGATCGCTTGTTTTAGCTCCTCCAGT
>CALLLR010000142.1 GCA_938008185.1 uncultured Saprospiraceae bacterium | reverse complement strand
GATATTTGCTTGTACCAGCGTATAATTGCCAATATGTTTTTCCACTTCGTAGTGCGTCACCGAAGGTTTTCCATTTGCATTAATTTTCATTTTACCCGCAATGGTTCCGTGGCGCGCGATTGGTTTGTCGATAATTCCCGTTGGTTCGTGTACTTTTCCTTCCACTAATACCTTGTAAATTTTTTTGACCGTTCGGTCTTCAAATTGTTTGTTGAGGTGTCGGTGACTGTTTGCGTTTTTGGCGTAGCAGATAATCCCGCTCGTTTCCTTGTCCAGTCGGTGTACGACAAAAATTTCTTCGTACCGTTTTTTCAGGAAGTCGACCAGATTTGGTTTTTCGGCAATGTAGCGGTCGGGAATTGCCAGAAAATTGGCGGGTTTATTTACAATGACAATATCGTCATCTTCGAAGATTATTTCTACTTTATTTTTTGGCATGTTTCAGTTCGTTATAAGTTTGATGGCCACTAAAATAGTATTCTTTCACAATACTTCCCGGGTAAACCGCAGTTGTATTGGCAGGGCCGATTCGATGTTGCGCCACCAGTTTTTGTTCGGCTTTGCGTTTTTTTAAAATTTTGGGAATGTTACCAAAAAAAGCCCAGTGTGCCCTGGCAATGGCCCAGACCAAATCGGGCCGTTTTTTAGAAAGATAAAGTAAAGCTGCACCCGCATCGATCACCAGCCGGAATATAATCAACCAGCTAGCTCTTCCACGGGGCAGATTTTTTAGTAAAGTGGCGTAAATATTTCTAAAGTTCAAAAAAGTCTTTTGTGCACTTTGGTAATTTAAGGTACCGCCACCAAGGTGATAGACGACCGAAGCGGGTTCTACCATAATTTGATATCCCGCCCGGCGGAGTCGCCAGCATAAATCGATCTCCTCCATGTGGGCAAAATAATCTCCGTCAAAGCCGCCGAATTGATGAAACAAGTCGGCGCGAATAAAAAGCGCCGCTCCGCTGGCCCAGGTAATTTGACGATGGGTATCGTATTGCCCCTGATCTTTTTCCAGTTCCTCAAATACGCGACCCCGACAAAAGGTAAAACCATATTTGTCCATCAATCCACCCGCAGCACCGGCATATTCAAAAAAATCAGGTGCTTGCTCCGAGCGAATTTTTGGTTGAATCGCAGCGATCGCACCGTTGGATTCAAATAGGTCGATCATCGGCTCAATCCAACCGGCGGTAACTCGGACGTCAGAATTAAGAATCACGTAATAGTCTGACTCAATATTTTTTAAGGCTTGGTTGTATCCTTCGGCAAATCCATAATTTTCGGGCAATTTGTGAACGATCACCCTGGGAAAATCAGTATGCAGCAAATCGACCGAGTCATCCGTACTCCCATTATCTGCTACGTGGATTTCCATCGTTTGCGGTGTATGCTCCAGCACCGAAGGGAGAAATGCTTTCAAATGCTTTATTCCGTTAAAGTTTAAAATAACAATGGATATTTTCTTTTTAGACATAATTTAAAAGGGCTTTTGGCTTTTAGTTTCTCTTTCAACGCGTTAGCAGAGAAGTAGGAATCTAATTTTAGATGGCATTTTCAACATGATCTACAACCAATCCACCAACCCGCACATCCACACATCAAAAAATCCGCTCATCAATTCAACACCTCCAACGCCGCCACTTTATCCTTTCCCAGCTGCACCTTCAACGCATCCAGTCCTTCAAACCGCTGATCGGCTCTCAGAAATTTCACGAAATCTATCCGTAACTGATCGCCGTATATTTGTTGATCAAAATTAAAAATATTTACCTCAATGGTTTTATTATGGTGATTAGCCAGTGTGGGGCGGTCGCCGATGTAAAGCATACCTTGATACATCTGGTGATGATGACAAATGTTCACGGCATAAATACCGTAGACCGGAATCAATTTGTTCGGTTCGGCCAGTTCAATATTAGCGGTTGGATAACCCAGGGTATGTCCAATTCGTTGCCCGTGGGTTACTTTTCCTGACAGGCTGAAAGGATGACCAAGTAGTTGCGCTGCTTTTTCGACGGCCCCCTTAAGGAGGGCATTCCTGATTTTGGTAGAACTAACCGCAATATCCTCCACTTCCTGTCGCTCAATTTCAAGTAGTTTGAAAATACCTTTGGCTTCGTACTTTCGTAAATCCTCAATACTGCCTTTTCGCTGGTTCCCAAACCGATGATCGTATCCGATGACTACCCAACGGGGGTTAAACCGGTCAATCAGAAAATCCTCAATGTAGGCGCGTGGACTCTGTTGGTAGAAACTGGGGGCGAAAGGCACTACAATCACATTATCAATGCCATAATTTGCGAGTAAGGCTGCCTTTTCTTCTACGGTGGTAATTAACTTAAAATTGGGAGTATCTGGTGATAGCACGTGTCGAGGATGAGGGTGGAAAGTCACCACCACACTTTCCCCCTTTTCGGATCTGGCCAAATCGGAAACCTGACTAAGAATTTTCTGATGTCCCTTGTGGACGCCATCAAAACTGCCAATGGTTAGAATAGCATTGGGAATCGGTGGCAGATTTTCCAGTTTTTTAAATACCTTCATAGATTGCAAAAGTAGCCTAATTAACGTAATTCTGTCGTTTGACATCAAAAAATATGGGGATATTATTCCTTACTGGGAAGATGTTTCAAAATTGAATATTAGCAGACAAAATAATGTCTTATTTGGTTTTAAGAAACTCAGATTTAATTCATATATTGGCCCTTTATTTAGTCATTGCAATTATACACACTATTTTTGGCTCTTGTAATGACAATTTGACCGTTAATTTTTAATACAAAACAAAATTCTGAATTATGAAGAATCTTTTACTTTTATTTTTTATGCTTTCCTCTTTTTCCATCTTTGCCCAGGAAGAAGCACAGGTAGCAAATGACGTGCTCCTGCAAACTGCAACTGGAACCGTCAATGGTCGTTTATTTGATGGTACGGAGTCATTAGAAGGACGAACCGTTCGAAAGTCTATTCACCAGATTTACGCTGAGCAAGGTGCTCAAACCAATGGCTTAAACGCTGAAGAATGGATTGGTGCTACTTATTATGATTTACAAACTAATGGTGCTGGTCAGAATCGAGTAGCGGGTGAAGATCCCAATAATATTCGTGCCGTATGGACACATCACGGCCAAACGGAAGATGGTGGTTTCCCAAATCGTGGTACTGGTTTTAATGAAACGACAGACGGAACATTTCCACCTGATGATAATCTGAAATTAGAGACGCCACGAACCGGATGGCCAAATGTTGTTACGTTACCTGACGGAACGGACGTTGCGGTTTGTCACTTACCAGCCACGGTTAACGAACTGGTTATGTTACGTCGTGCGCCGGGATCAACTACCTGGGCAGAGTCCAGAATTCCTACCATTGTACCTTCTGGTTTATTATGGCCTCAGATTGCCGTTGGTGAAAATGGCACGTTACATATGATTTGTGTATCTACGCCAGTAGGTAACGGTGGTGCTATTTACGAAGATTTAAATCCTGCCTTATTGTATTTCCGTTCATTGGACGGTGGATTAAACTGGGACATCAGCGATTCAATTCTTCCTGGTTTAGGTGCTCCTGATCCTTCCACTACAAATGACCTCAACGGTGGAATTGGCGGAGATAGCTACCAGTTGGAAGCAGACGAGAACGGTCACGTAGCCATTGGAATATTTGACCTTTCTGAAGACATTATGTTGATGAAGAGTAATGATAATGGAGCGTCTTTTGAAAAGAAAACAATCAGTAGCGCATTTCCTTTTGACGATTATATTTTTAGTTCGGTTCCTTACACTGTAGAAGATTTGGGAGGAATTGATCCGAATGGTCCTGGTGCTATCGAGCCAATTGACTCAATGTCTGCGGCTGCTCTTTCCTTTTTAACTTCTGATGGATCGGGTTCGGTTGCATTGGATGCGGACGGAAACGCGCACGTTGTTTTTCCTCAAGAGTACGTTTCTGCTGCTGATACAACTGTAGCAGACGGTGGATTTACTTTCTTCCCCTTTGCTGGTGGATTATTGTACTGGAACGAATACACCGAAGATTTAACGACTATTCCTGGCATCTTGGATGCTTTGGATACCAACGAAGACGGAGAACTTGGTTTTACCGACTTTAATCAGTTTGCGGACCACAATGGTAATATGTTTATCAGTATGCCTTCTCTTGAAGTGATGGAAGATGGAAGACTGGTATTATCGTACATTGCTGCGATGGAAGAATTGATCAGAGATGATCCAACGAACGTTAATCCAATTCAGTTTTATAGCCACGTATGGATGACGGGTTCTAATGATTGTGGAGCGACCTGGACCACTCCGGTCGATATCATCAACGAAGATCTTTCGCTATTTGGTTTCTTGGTAAATACAACGGATGCTGTTTTCCCAAATACACAAGTAGTTTCTGAAAATCAGGTTGCGCTTACTTATCAATTTGATGATGAGCCAGGATTAAACCTGGTAACAGCGGAAGAAGATCCAATTACTTCTAATACAATTACGATGATAACTATCGATGTAGAAGAAATACTTGGACTTGGGCCTGCAGTAGGTAGTTGTCTTGTTTCGACTTCAACGGTTGCACCTGAAACCTTTAAATTTGAAGTTACTCCTAATCCGGCAGCTGGATTTACTACGGTAAATTTCGAACTGGATCAGAGCGAAAACGTGACGATTGATCTTTTTAACGTAGTTGGATCTTTAATAGCTCAGTCTGACTTAGGAGATCTTGCCACCGGAGTATATAACGAAAATATTGCTTTGGACAACCTATCTCCTGGTATCTACATGGTTAGCTTGCGTGCAGGCGATAAAGTAGCTACTCAGAAATTAGTGGTAACTAAATAATTATATTTATTAGTGAATTTGGAGTAGAGTTTTTACTTCATAGGCACCAGGCAGTTATTTCAAAAACTTGAAATAACTGCCTTTTTTATGAATATTCTCATCGTTGTTTAAATATTATATTTAGTAAGAATTTTACATAACCACACAAATTATTCAGATAAGTTTTTTATTATTTAGAATAAAAATTATCTTGATTCTGTATTTAACTTATTACTTTTTTTAATCTAAAATATCTATTATGAATAGAATCTTACTTTTATTTACGTTTTTGACCATCGGAATATTTAATGCTGCTGCCCAGCAACGCACCGCCGGTATTACGGGGCCTAAATTTTCTAAAACTGCCAACGAAAAAGGTCAGCAATTCGATGGTTCAGAAGATCTTTCCGGTCATCCCATCAGAATTACCGCTCACCAGCAATATTTGCAAAGTGGGGCTGTTACCAATGGGGAAAGCGCCGAAGAATGGATCGGAGAAACTTACTATGACCTGCAAACCAACGGATGTGTTGCCAATCGAATGCTTACTCAGCCAGATTGTGAAATTAGCGTGGTTTGGACAGGGCATTTACAGACTGAAAATGCGGCCTTTCCTGATCGTGGTACCTTTTTTAATGATACCGAAAATTGCGAACTTTTTGGATCCTTAAACGGTGGTCGAATTGAGCCTGACTCTCGTACCGGATGGCCCAACATTGTAAAATTGGAAGATGGTACCAATTTGGTCATCAATCACACTTTTGCTTCTACCAACCAAACTTTGCTGGTGCGTCAAAATGCCGATGGTACCTGGAACGAAGAAAGTACGGTGCCTTCTGATGCACCCCTTGGATTTCTTTGGCCACGGGCCGTAGCGGTAGGAAATACCATTCACGTGATTGGTGTTACCGGACCGAATGATCCAGCATCACCTGTTTACGAGCCAACTTACGAAGGCTTGACCCAGGCATTACTTTATTTCCGTAGTGATGATGGTGGACTTACCTGGCCGATTCAAAACTATATCATTCCTGGAACGACCAGCGAAGAAATTAAAGGATATAACGCAGATACTTACTCTTTGGTCGCAGATGAAAATGGAAATGTTGCCATCGGAGTTTTTCCTTTAACAGAAGATGTTAAGGTGTTGAAATCTGATCAGAATGGAGATATTGGTAGCTGGACGAGTAGAATTGTGCACGATTTTCCAATTGATAAATATTGTTTAGGTACAAGTTATAGTCTCGAAGATATCGGAGGTACTGATCCTCGTGGTCCAGCATTTTTTTACACGAATTCGACGGCCGAAGATTCTTTATACATTGGAACCTGTGACGGTACCGGATCCATTACGCTGGATGCGGACGGAATGGCCCACGTATCTTATTCGGAATTATTTATTTATTCCGATAGCACCTTACAAGAAGGCTTTGCAAGATTTTATTTTCTACCGACCGGAATCGCTTATTGGAATGAAAGTTTTGCGGATGATGATCCGCAATTTATCGAAGCGGTAGAAGTAGGACTGGACGTTGATGGTAGTCTTAGTTATGATTTTGAAGCTAACGCAATTTATGTCAACGGAATAGCCTCTCCAATTAGTGCGTCAAATATAGATGTCACGGATGACGGTGTAGTAATCGTTACTTACCAGCAATCCATGGAAAATTTGTTGAGCGAGAATGATGTACAATCGCAGCACTTTTCGCAGGTTCACGTAACTGCTTCTGCGGACGGAGGAGCCACTTGGGCTTGTCCTTACAATGTTATCAACGAGGACATTTCTTTGTTTTCCTTTTTAGTCCCTACCACCGAAGCGATTTTTCCTCATACCGATATTATCGAAGACGATCACCTGGCGATCTGGTACCAGTTTGACGACGAGCCGGGTCTGAATTTAGATGCCAATGAAGGAGATCCTATCAATGGTAATACAATTGGAGAAGTATCCATTCGAATAAGTGAGTATCTCAATACCGATGTAAATTGTTTATTTCCAACGAATGTTCTGGAAGTAGTAGACGCAGAAGCTTTCGAATTAACGATTGCTCCTAATCCAGCCAAAGACATCACCCGAGTTAGCTATTCTGTTGATGCTTCTATAGAAATGCAATTGACTTTGACTACTATTACCGGACAACAATTGAAATCGGCAGACTTACGTCCAAACGCGCCGGGTACTTACAGCTATGATTTAAATACCAGTGACTTAACTGCGGGTATTTATTTGGTCAGTTTAAAAACAGAAGACCAGGTGGCTACCACGCGCCTGATGATTGTGAAGTAACTATTAGACTTCTTATTTATTATTCAGAAGCATTGACAACCCTGGTCGTCAATGCTTTTGTTATTTGTTTTGACTTTTGTATTTTACCACCTATAATCTTTTTGTATGAGTATGATAAATTATCCAGTGGTATATTATAGTTTTCCTTCTGATCAGGTCATCGGAATGATTCTGGGGGCGGGACACCAACTGGTGGAACGGGACCTCAAAACACTCAAAAGTAAATTTCTGGATTATTTACAAAAAGATTACAAAAAGACAGGAAGTTATCCCGCATTTGATATTTTAGAACCCAAAGTGAAAGTCCTGGAGGTTAGAATCAGACCTTCTTACAAAGACCAATCGGGAAATTATCCGCTCAGCGAAACCATTAAGGTCCCGGTACTTGCGATTTACGGAGATACCGGACAGGGACATTTTGAATGTTATTTGCCTGGATTAGAGGAAGTTTTTTATTATTATGATCCAAAACAATTTAAACCGATTTTTACACATTTTTGTGTCAGTATTTTTAACAGCTATTCACCAGATAAATTATACCATTACCTGTCGTTGGATTTGCCACAGGTAGATTTTATCAAGCTGCGGATTATTGAAAACCGAATCGTGAAGGAACAGGGATTTATGCAAAACGTGAATCTGGAATACCTCGATCAGCTCGCCGTAAAACTTCCTGCTCCGCGCCGTAACAAAAGTAGACAACAGTTGCCGGATGCTGCCTGGGAACTGGAGGAGCAGGTAGCTGAAATTCTGGATAAAATTATTATTGGAAAAACCAATGTATTGGTAATTGGAGAATCGGGCGTAGGCAAATCCGCCGCCTTAAGACTGGTTATTCGAAAATTAAGTGCTCCCAATAGTCCATCTGGTGATCGGACTTTTTGGGAAATGCGTGCACAACGGTTTGTGGCCAAGGCAAAATATTTAGGCGAATGGCAGGAAATCTGTGAAGCCATTATCCGGGATCTCACTAGAGTAAATGGTACCTTGTATTTGCTGGACGTGGTGAGATTATTACAAATTGGTGGCCCCTCCGCCGAAGTAAGTGTCGCGGCATTTTTACAGGATTTTTTACAGACCGGTAAGCTAACCCTGATTGGAGAAGTAACCATTACCGAACTGGAAAGTATTCGAAAACGACTGCCTGGATTTGTAGAAAATTTCCAGCTGGTCACCATCAAGGAATTGCCAAAGCCCAAAGTACAATCGGTATTTCGTCAATTTGCCGATTACGTAGAGCAGCAAATGGCCATCAAAATTTCTGAAGAGGCATTATCCGAGATTTATCGCTTGTTATATCGCTACGCACCTTACGAAAAATTTCCCGGTAAAGGGATTAAATTTCTTGCCAAAGCAATCAGCGAAGCACGACTGAAGGCTACCCGCCGGATTACCCGTCGGGATGTGTTGAACCAGTTTATTGAGCAAACGGGTATGCCTGAGTTGTTTTTAAGAGATGATCTCCGCCTCAATACCGAAGAATTACACGATTATTTTAGTAGTCAGATTATCGGGCAGCCACAAGTACTCGACCAGTTGGCAGGCATCGTAAAAGTCTTTAAAGCGGGACTTAACAATCCGTATAAACCCATTCAAACGTTACTTTTTGCGGGACCTACGGGGGTTGGAAAAACAGCAAGTGCTAAAGCCCTGGCCAATTATTTTTTTGGAAAAGGCCAGCAGCAAACACCCCTTGTTCGAATTGAAATGAGTGAATTTCAGCATCCTTCTCAGCTTAGCAAATTTATCGGTTCGGGGGAGGAAGTGGGAGCGCTGGTGAAAAATATTCGGGAGCGACCTTTTTCGGTACTCCTGCTCGACGAAGTCGAAAAAGCACATCCCGCTATTTTTGATGCCTTGATGACGGTACTGGACGAAGGGATGATGGTCGATAATTTTGGTCGAATCACCAATTTTAGAAATTCTATAATCATTATGACTTCCAACCTCGGAGCGAGTAATATCAAAGCCATTGGGTTTTCCGAAGGGTCAAGTGAGAAAATGTATCAGGCGGCGATCGAAAAAAAATTTCGTCCCGAATTCGTCAATCGAATTGATGGAATGGTATTTTTTAGTAATCTGGATCCAGTTAGTATTTTAAAAATTTGTCGTAAAGAATTAAAAGCACTGGAAAAAAGAGAAGGTTTTCTTAAACGAAAAATTACCCTGGAATTTACCGAAACAGTTATTGCTTTTATTGCCAGGGTTGGCTACGATTATCGATACGGTGCACGGCCCTTACAACGAGCCATCGCAATTCATATTACCGAAAAATTAGCTGTCTTTTTATTAGAAAATCCCCGGTTGTCCAAGGTCTCTCTACAGATTGATTATCAAAAAGAGATAACCATTACACCTCTAAAATAATAATTATGAAATCATTTAAGACTTTTTTGTTATCACTCGGAATACTCCTGGTAACCCACAATTTGGTAGCCCAAAAAACCTATTTGCACTGTGGAACCTTGATTGATGTTGAAACGAGTACCGTAAAAAAAGAACAGACTATTGTTATTGAAAAAGATAAAATCGTCTCCGTAAACGCAGGCTATCTGCCCGGAGAGGACGATGCTTTGGTGATTGATTTAAAAAATAAAACGGTGATGCCCGGCTGGATGGATATGCACATCCACGTAGAAAGTCATCCTTCCAAAAGGTCATACGAAGAACGATTTCGGATGAACCCAGCCGACGTGGCATTGCGCGCCACCGTAGACATGCGCAAGACGATTAATGCCGGGTTTACGACTGTACGAGATCTCGGTGGCACGGGTGTTAACGTATCCATGCGCAATGCCATCAATCGGGGCGATGTCGAGGGACCCCGAATTTTTACCGCCGAAAAAAGTCTTGCCACCACGGGCGGTCACGCCGATCCCACCAACGGCTTTCGCCGCTCATTGATGGGCGATCCCGGGCCAAAAGAAGGAGTCGTGAATAGTATCGAAGACGTACGGAAAGCAGTTCGGCAGCGGTATAAAAATGGTGCGGATGTGATCAAGGTAACGGCTACCGGGGGCGTGTTGAGTGTGGCCAAAGATGGACAAGGCCCACAGCTTTCGGAAGAAGAACTAAAGGCTATCGTTGTTACCGCTAAGGACTACGGCATGACCACTGCCGCTCACGCGCACGGAGACGAAGGGATGCGCCGGGCCGTCGCCGCGGGAATTACGTCCATTGAACACGGCACAAAAATGAGTACTAAAACGATGGATTTGATGATAAAGATGGGAACCTGGTACGTGCCTACGATCAGCGCGGGAAAATACGTCGCAAAAAAAGCAGAAGAACCTGGATACTATCCTAACATTATTGTTCCGAAGGCCCGGGAGATTGGTCCTATGATTCAGAATACGTTTGAAAAAGCGTATGCGCGCGGAGTTAAAATTGCTTTTGGAACGGATGCGGGGGTATTTCCGCACGGAGAAAATGCCAATGAATTTATTTACATGACGGAGGTCGGAATGCCTGTAATGGAAGCCTTGCGATCCGCCACGGTTTATTCTGCTGAGCTGCTTAATCAACAAGATTTACTAGGTTCGATTAAAGCGGGAAAATACGCAGATATAATTGCCACCGATGGAAATCCAGTGGATGATATTCAGTCTGTTTTAAAAGTTGATTTTGTGATGAAAGATGGGGTGGTGGTGAAGGAATAGGTTGAGGCGCGTTGCTTGTTGAGAAGTTGAGACGCTGCGCTTGTTGAGGGTGTTGAGTCGCTTGGTTTGTTGAGAGATTAAATTATTGGACAAGGCCCTAACGAAACAAAAAGGGGGTGTTCAATTAAGTGTGTCTAAGCAATTAGGTTAATTTACATAATTAAATATTGTTTTTATAATTAATTGTTAATCAGTTAGTCAGTCTCTTTTTTCGAAATGCGAACTCAGAAAAAACACAGATTATTGAATAGTCCCAACAAAAAACACGTATTACTTAACGATTAACCGATTCAACAATTCAACAAGTACACAAGTACACCGATACAAAAAAAATGCCCTACAACTCATCCACCAACTACCGTCCGTCCTTCCTGTTTCGCAATAAACATTGGTCAACAATTTACCCTTCCGTATTTCGGAAAATTCCGGAAGTGGTGTATGAGCGGGAGCGAATGGAATTGCCGGATGGCGACTTTCTGGACGTGGACTGGTCCCGTAAGGAAGGCCGTCATTTGGTCATTGTGTTACATGGATTAGAGGGAAGTGCAGATCGTCCTTACGTGCGGGGGATTATCCAGGTGATGAATCAATCGGGCTGGGACGGTGTCGGATTAAATTTTCGGGGATGTAGTGGAACGCCCAATCGGTTGGCACGAGGGTATCACAGTGGAGAGACCGGAGATATAAAATATTTAGTCGAAAAGATTATCGCCGAAGCGAATTACGAAACGATCAATCTTGTTGGGTTTTCGCTGGGTGGAAATGTAACCATGAAATTTTTGGGAGAGTTGGGAGAGCAGTTGCCCGTCCAGATAAAACGAGCGGTGGGAATTTCCGTTCCGGTGGATTTATACGGCTCCTGTTTGGAAATTCAAAAATGGAACAACCGTATTTATCTAAATAGTTTTTTAAAAAATCTAAAAATAAAAACCCTTTTAAAAGAAGATATATTGCGGCCTCACCTAGATCTGGAAAAAATTTATGGAGCGAAAGATTTCTTTCAATTTGACGGAGCAGCTACTGCGCCGTTGCATGGTTTTTCTAGTGCAACGGAATATTATAACAAATCCTCCAGCCTGAATTATCTACCTCGAATTACGATTCCAGTACTATTAATTAATGCCTTGAACGACACTTTTTTAAGTGAAACTTCTTATCCGGTCGAGCTAGCTAAAAAATCGGAAAACATTCATTTGGTCACGCCAAAATACGGTGGTCACGTTGGCTTTGTCACACGTCATCCCGAAAATATCTATTGGACCGAACAGATGGTACGGAACTTTTTTATACCTAAAAAATAAGGGAGGAAGAAATGAATGTTGAATATTGATTTTTAAATACCTCAACGATTCAACACCTCAACAACCTCCTCTCTGAAATCACCTACCTCTCCTCCGTGAAAACCCCCAATTTTATTACAAAAAATACTAATTCGATAACTGGTAACGTTTTTATCCCAGCGTCGTAAAAGAAGGGGAGACCCCAATTAGGAATCGTTATTATTTTTACAAAAAACTATAAAAAAATTATGAACATCTTAAAAAATCGCTTATCGAGTAATCTCTGTCTGGTATGGACCCTGTTCTTAGGAATAAGTTTATTCTCCAATACCGTTCGAGCACAATCTAATCTAAAACCGAATATTTCCCCCGTCGAAGAAGCCCAATTGGACACCGAATTTACTGAAAAAGGGATAAACGCCTGGAGGGAAGGATACGTAGTTTCCAATTTTGTTTTTAATGATATTAATAACAAAAAATTCAAACTCTACGACTTGCTGGACAAGCCGCTGGTCATCGAATTATGGGAACTGGACAATACCCTGGCACCCAAAAATAAAGAATATCTAAAAAAATTCTATTCCCAGTATAATATCAATATCCTGAGTATTTGTTCGGAAGATTACCCCAATGAAATCAGGAAATTATCTAAAGAACAAAACCTGAAATGGTCTGCGATCTATGATGATTACCGACGCTTCAACGGAAAGTCTTTTACGGACACCCACGGACTAAAAGGCGCAGGATTTGTCGTTATCACCCCGGATAAAAAGATCCGCATGATCGTAAATAACACCGCCAATATCGGCAAAGTAGGCGTCTATCTTCAAAAATATTTTGCGACAGAAAGTGAATAGGAAGCGGAAATAACGCCATTCTAAATCCCTAAATAACTGCGGTTGTTTGGGGATTTGTGTTTTGGGAAAGCTGTCTACAGCTTTCAAATAACAAAAACGGGTGACTGGTATTTGATCACATCCAAAATGGGAATATCGTAATCTGAGATCGTAGCAGACGGAAGAATGGGAATTGAGAAATTAGCTAATTTGGCGATGCTATTGGGTTATCCATAATACGCTAATCCATTTTCTAGTTGGAATAAACGGTATTATTGCTAAACACTTTATAGTCTAAATTATGTATTTTCTTTTCTGTAGAATAATGTTATCTTGGTGGAGGGTTTGGTATAAGTTACCTCGGTGGAGTCCAATCAGAGATATTGCATGAGAACCACTACTACCCATTTGGTCTGAAGATGGAAGGCAAGTGGGCGCCACAGGTTGGGAAGGAGAATAAGCGACAGTATAATGGGAAGGAATTAAATGAAGAGTTTGGGTTGGATTGGAATGATTACGGGGGGAGGTTTTATGATCCGGCTGTTGGTCGTTTTCCTACAATAGATAGATTTGCAGAGAAATATAGTTCAATGACACCTTATCATTATGGAGCAAATAATCCAATTAAGTTTATTGATGTAAATGGAGATTCTTTAAAGCTAGGTTACATTTACACAGCACCAGGCGCCTATCATGGGCTAATAATACATGTCGATAATGAAACTGGAGTTGAGACAAATATCGTGGAAGGCTACCCGCAAAACGAGATAACAGAAAACGCTGGAGTTGTCACTTCAGGCCCAGGGTGGGGTAATTTACAGAAGGAATTGAAAACAGATCCTAATGACATATCAGAGGAAAATAGAGAAGACATTCCTGTACCTATAAATATGACAGAAGATGAATTTATAGAAAACTTGATAGGAGGATTTGAATCTTACGGTGACGATGTTAAATACGAAATGCTTCCCAGTAGTAATAGAGAAACTGGTAATAGTAATTCATTAGTGGGCAGTGTACTTAGAGGTGCAGGATCAGATCATAAGCCAGGTAGAAATATGCCAGGAGTTACTATTAATGTATTGCCAAGTAATAAGGGAAAAGAAAATACGCCTTTTGTTCAGAAGTTAATTAATGCAGCGATTGAATATCTTTCAGAGCAAGAGTAAGAAACTTTTTAATAAAAACACAATGAAAATATATATATTGTTTTGTAGTTTTATCTTATTAGCTTCATGTGGAGAATTTTATTCTACCCCTGATAGCTTAGACGGAAAAGAATGGGGACTTAGAAGTATAGAAAAAAAAATACCGATTAATTATGAAGAAGATGTTGGGGAAATTGAGTTTATTTTTTCTCCAGTGAGAAATTCAAAGAGTTACGAATTTAGAATTTTCTTTCCCAAACTAATAAATAATGTAAATTGGGATTTAACAAAAAGCCGTCAAGAAGAGCTTTTAAAGTTACTAGATGGAATAGAGTTAGTGGTATCAGAATTGGAAGGAAAAAGTCCGTTGATTCATAAAAAATTAGATTTAGACAAGAAACCAATAAAATCATTTTCGTTTAATTCAAGTCCTGGAAAACCCTTGTCATTTTGGCTAGAATCTAAAGTTGCTTTGAAAAAAAGCAAGGAATATAAAATTACCTTAATGGTTCCTGAAGCAAGAACTGAAGATAAAGATTTTTTAAATTCAATTTTTGTAATTGGGATAGGACAATCTTCTATATTAGTTTTTTAGGAACAGGAAGCAAGGCGTAGCCATCAGTAGCACCTCTCGTCCATCACCGCGCCAGGTAGGCAAGAGCCGTACCTGTCACGGTGTTGAGTTCAGTGCTACTGCTGTCTACAGTCGGTTTTCATAGTGCCGTTAAATAATGGCACTATTCCACCGCCTCTAGTATTGCGGCCTGCTCTTTTTGCACACGCTCTTTGGTGCTCTGGCACCAAGCAG
>CALLLR010000141.1 GCA_938008185.1 uncultured Saprospiraceae bacterium | reverse complement strand
GGCACCCCCTTCGCTGTTGACCAGTTTTACACCCGCCGCTTCGAATTGTACTTTAAGTTCTCCACTCACCATTCCGCTGTCCCAGGCACCCCAGTTAATGGCGGAGACCTTGGTATTTGGATGATTGGTTTTAAACTGGTGCGCGGCTTTGCTCAGTATTTCGTTGGCGATGGCGTAGTCGGTCTGGCCGACGTTTCCGTAAAATCCGGCCACGGAAGAAAAGAGAACCAAATGATCCAGGTTATGAATATTGACCGAAACCATTAAACTTAACAATCCATCTAATTTAACCGAAAGAACATTGTCAAAATCGGTCACCGTTTTATCTTGAATGTACTTGTCTGCCAATCTTCCCGCACCATGAATAACGCCATTGACATTCCCTAATTTTTGCGTAGCCGCTAAAAGATCATTTTTAAAACTGGCTGGGTTGGTCACATCGCCTTTGACATAAATCGCGTGTCCACCCGCCCGAGTAATTGCGCTTAGTGTCGCGTCAATTTCTTTTTTGGCCGCAATCTGGTTAAACAGTTTTTTAACTGCGGGCAAGCTAGGCTTTTCTCCCCGCGCTTTAAAATCTTCCATAATCAGTCGTTTCATCGCCCCTTCCTCATCGGTATCGTGGGCAAAAGCCGGTAACTGAAAACTGGCGTCTGATCTTCCTAATAAAATAAATTTACACTGAAATGCTTTCGCCATTTCCATCACACAAGTAGCCGTCACCCCTTTTGCTCCGCCACTAACTAAAAAAACCGTTTCTTGGTTTACGGTAGTTTGAATGGTAGCACCTTCGTGCAAATCAACTGGTTGAGCGACCAGATTAAACCGTCCCGCCGTACTGTAGGCCGTTTCTAAAATACCCACATTTGCATCGTGGTATTCGTTGACAATACATTTGGCAATTTGCGTTTTTTCCAATTCGGGCTGAATATCTACGGCGCGACAGAAAACGGAAGACCATTCCAGATTCAGGCATTTTACCAAACCCGGCAATCCACCCCCTACCACGGAAACGTTTCTTCGTTTGCCCAAACCTAATGCACCATCCATTCGGGTCACCGTCAGAAATCCGGCCCGCTGTTGTCCGGCTAAGCTGTTAAGCGGTGCCTGTAAATGTTTGGCCAGCAAAAAGACGGTTTTAAGAATACTTCTTTCAGTGGAAAAGTGCTGCGCAAAGTTTCCGGATTCGAATTCAAAATGCGGATGCAAATGGATAAAGCTTCCGATTTTTCCAAACTCATGGGCAATTTGGGAGAAAACCGATTGGATAGCCTCGTCGGAAGTTTCGCTTAAAGTAATTTGATTGGAAAAATTTGTGGATGAAACACCAGGTAAGTTTAAGACCGCTACGGCATGTCCTTTGGCAACCAATTCTTCCGCAACGGTTTCGGTTAATGACGATCCGTCTCCCGTCAATAATACGAGGTATCCAGCGGGCAATTTAAAATCCAAAAAATCCGGAGTGGGAAGATAGCTCAGTTTTACTTCGCTTCTTCCTACTCCGTGAAATTTTCCGGTTGTAACCGTCTGGTCTGGTGTTGTGGTTGTAACGTTAGATGGCGATACCACGGTGGCTTCCGTTTTTGCCACCACCTTAATTATGCCGTTGGTTTTTTTTTTCCTACGTAATCCACGATTTCTCCGAGAGTTCGTAACTCAGTTAATTCCTGTGGATTGATACCACTCATCGAGGGATATTGTTTGGTTAAGGCGCCAAATATTTCTACGCGCTTGATCGAGTCAATTCCCAAATCTGCTTCCAGATCCATACTCATTTCCAGCATCTCGGCTGGGTAACCCGTCTTTTCGCTCACGACGCTTAACAATATCTTTTCTAATTCGGCATTTGTACCAGTGGAATTAGAGTTAGAATTTGTAGTCACAGTTACCGCTGGTGTTGCTACAGTCGGAGTACTTACCGGAGTTGCGGTTTTTACGGCGTTGGTGTTTGCGCCGTTGCTATTAGCGACAGGGTGGAAACCATTACCGTTGCTAGTTACGAGGTTACTGGCAGGTTGTTGGCCGGCGATTTCGTTGTTGAGCACATTTAGCAATTGCTGGGTTTGCGTGTGCTGATCCTGGATCATTTTTTCAAATAAAGAAGTAGCCGAAGCCTGTTGTTGTTTGAGATGATCGAGGGTGGATTTAAGTAAATCCAAGGTTTCTTTTTGTAACATTTCTTCTTGATTATTTAAGTGAACTGGAATGGATTCTACCTCCACTATTTTTTCCACTTCAACGATTTTTTCAATAATTTTTTCCGAGCCACCGCCGGAAATTTTAAAACCATTGGACATCACATCCGTGTAAGCTTTTTGAGTCCCTTGAGAAACGTAATTATTCCCGCTTATTTTCACGTTCATCTTACCCGGCTCTGCGAGTGTTTTAGGAGCGCGGTAATGAGGATCAATATTCGTCAGATTTAAACCTAAAACCTTCAACTCTACGACGGCCTGACGGAATTGTAAATCGCTATCCCGGCTTGCCTTGGGATTAATGGCAACGGCGTGAAAGTCGCGACCTTTTAAGATATTTTTCACCAAATTAGTCAAAACCCCTTTCGGGCCAAATTCCACAAATACTCTTCCACCCTCTTCGTAAATATTTTCAATTAATTGCTTAAAAAATACTGGATTTAAAATCTGATCTTTTAAGAGATTCTTAATATCATCAATCTTGGCAGGGTAAGGCTGCGCGGTAGAATTTGCGTATACCGGTCGTTTTGCCCGACTAAACTTTTGGGATTCCACGAAAGTGGCAAAAGGCTGTTGTGCATGTTCAACCAAACTTGTATGGAATGCCGCTGACACCGGTAACGGAATCACGCGTAGTCCTTTTTCTTTTAAATAGTCCGTTGCGTATTTTATCGCCGCAGTACTACCTCCCAATACGATTTGGTCATCCGAGTTAATATTTGCAACGGTTACACCGGGTAAATTACTGATCGCTTCTTGTACGGTTTCCAAACTTGCTTTCACGGCCAACATGGTACCGCTATCTTTCCCATCATTATTGTTGGACATCGACATTCCCCGATTTTGGGCAAGTGCCAGAAATACGTTGTCGGTATAGACACCAGCGGCCCACAAAGCAGTTAATTCGCCAAAACTATGTCCCGCCAGAAAGTCGGGTTGAAATCCAGTCCGTTGCAAGGTCCTGTACATTCCCATGCTCAGGATTCCAATAGCTGGCTGTGCATACTTTGTATTCGTTAGATGTAGCTGTTGCTGGCTGCGTTCTTCGTCCAAGAATACGGGACGCGGATAAATTTTATCACTTAAACTTCCCTTCTGATTATCAGCGAATAACTGGTCTATTTTTTCTATATCTTTCCGCATTTCCGGAAAAGCATTCACTAATTCCCTTCCCATTCCGATGTATTGCGAACCTTGTCCGGCAAATAAAGCGACCGTTTTTTCCGATTGGGAATTGATCGCATTTGGTCGAAAATAGATGCCTTTGGGATGGGACCAGGCAGTATTTTGGTTAGACAAATTTTGCACTGCAATTGTCAAAAACTGAATGGCCTGTTCGCGGCTTTCGCTGACAAATCCTACCCGGGCATTCACATCCGGGATCGTCGCATCAACTGTAGCACTTAATTTTTCGTAAGCCAGGTGGCCCGTTTTTTCGTTTTCCAGTTCGTTGATCGTCTGACCAGTGAGTTCTAAAAGTGCCGCAGTTGTAGTAGCATTCAAGACGATGGCGCGGTAAGGTTGGTGGATACGGTAGGTTTCCGATTGTGCTTTTTGGTATTCCTCCATAGCGATGTGTACATTGATTCCACCGAATCCAAAAGCGCTCACTCCTGCTCGCCGAGGATGACCATTTTTAATCCAGGGTCTTGTTTCGGTATTGATATAAATCGCTGTTTTTTCAATATCGAATTTGGCATTTGGTTTTTTGACGTTGATCGTAGGAGGTAATATTTTATGGTGCAGGGCCAGGATGGTCTTGATCATTCCGGCAGCTCCAGCAGCAGCTTTAGTATGTCCGATCTGAGATTTCACACTACCCAGGGCAATGTGTTGTTTTTTGGGATTGTCGGCACCAAAAACCATTTGCATGGAAGCAAATTCGGTTGGATCGCCGGCCCCTGTACCTGTACCATGTGCTTCAAGTAAACCTACGGTAGCAGGCGGATATCCCGCATCTTCGTAAGCCCGATTCATGGCCAAAGCCTGTCCCGAGGAACGAGGTGCATAGACGGATTTGAAACGACCATCACTGGAAGTTCCGACGCCAGTAATGACGCTATAAATATGATCGCCGTCACGTTCGGCGTCTTCCAATCTTTTTAAAACCATCATCCCCACTCCTTCGCCAATCAACATCCCGTCGGCGGCATCACTGAAGGGACTGATATTTCCAGACTTGGAAAAAGCCGGTGTCTTGGAAAAAGACATATACATGAACGGAGAATTATCCGTATCGACTCCTCCGGTCAGCATCATGTCACAACGTCCCTCCACCAATTCACTCAATGACATTTTAATCGCACTTAACGAGGCCGCACAAGCAGCATCCACGACGGAATTTATCCCGCCCAAATCAAAACGATTGGTAATTCGTCCGGAGATGACATTTCCTAATAAACCGGGGAAAGAATTTTCGTTCCAGCCGACGTAAGCTTTTTTCATTTTATCCACGATGGGTGGGATATCGGCCTCGGCAATGCCACTGCTCCGGAGTGCCTTTTGCCAGATGGGATATTGTAACCGGGCGATTAAAGGTGTGATTAATTTCTGGCCACCGCCAACGCCTAACAAACAACCTGTTTTGGCTTTTAATTCGGCGGTAAATTTTTTGGAATCTTTTCCGTAACCTGCATCGGCAAGGGCGTCGCGCGCGGCAACCAATCCCAATAATTGAGAGGCATCCGTTACCTCCAGAATATTAGGAGGCAAGCCAAACTCCATGGGGTTGAAGTCGATTTCAGGGAGAAAACCACCCCTTTTGCAGTAGGTCTTATCGGGTGCCATCATATCGGGATCATAATAATCCTCAATGGACCACCGGGAATCAGGAACATCTTTGATACTATCCTTACCGAGAATAATATTGTTCCAAAAAGTATCAATGTTGGCGGCATCGGCGAAGATGGCAGATAAACCGACAACGGCGATAGGTGTATTTTTTAAAGAGCTCGAATTTTTCAATTAAATTAGTATTTCAGTTTTTATTAAATGCTTACCCGGTACAATTCTTCTTGCTTGTCAAGTAATCTTCGTCCTTTTGCGGTACAAAGTCCGCGCATGTAAGGGAGCAGAATACCAAAGGTTAGGCGTTCTTTGCTGTATTCGGTAACGGGAAATTGGTTATTATCTTTCAGTAATTTCAGAAGGGACAGTACCGTTTTGGTGGCAACCTCAATGTCCATATCTTCCAGAAAAATATCATCCTTAATGGCCCATTCTGCCATATCCTGTAGCTGTTGGTGCGCAAAATTTCCGGTATTCTGATAGGATTGGTTTAGCAACCCTGGGTAATAATGAATGATATCGTTAAAAAAATTAGGGTTAACCATACTCGAACGGAGCAAAATCTGCTGGAATAAATGTCCCATTGCTTCAATCGCATTACCCGAATTATCGATTATTTCCTGATTTTCCTTTTTAATCTGCGTGTGATAATCAGCTAAACAAGCCTTTAAGAGTTCCGTTTTATTTTCAAAATGCTGGTAAATAGTTCGTTTGGAGGTTCTTAAATCTTTGGCTAATCGATCCAAAGGCACCGTTTTCACTCCCTGAGAGAGAAAAATCTTCATGGCCGATCTAATAATTAACTCACTGGTTATCATACAATTTACAAATTAGTAAAACAACTACTTGAACTATTGGTACTTAAAAAGTTTCTTGCGTACCACGTAAAAGTACTCATATTTTACATAAACACAAATTCAACAAAAGAATTTTTTTTTAATTGGATAGAACCAACTAGATGCTTACTATTTGCCAAAGTGAACGGATTGGAATAAATTGCGTTAAAAAAGGCAGGTACTCACCGAATATGGTTTACTTATTTTACGGTTGGATCTTTTGGATTAAAAAATAGTATTTTGATTGTCCATTCCCGAAAATTTTGCGTACTCGTATAGAGAACCACTCTACCCAAGAAAAGATGAAAGTAATTAAATGGATAAAATAAAAGCCGTTGGCAAATTTTTTAGTGTCCTGATACTGATCGGCCTTCTACTCTTTTTAGGTTTGATGTTACTTATTGAGCTAAACAAGCCATTCCTGATTGACAAAGCGGAGACCTGGTATGCGGAAAATTATTCTGGCGAATTAAAAATCAATAGTTTTGATTATCAGATCATTTCGAGTTTTCCCCACCTAAACCTTCAAATCCATCAGGTCAGTGTTCGGGACTCTCCCTTTACGGATCGCAATCACCGCAGACTGTCGGCCGAAACGATCGCATTGAGTTGCTCGACCCCAAAATTATTTTTAAAAAAATTAGAATTTAATCGTTTTGATTTAAAAGGAATTTTTCTGGATATTCTGGTGGATACCATATCGGCATCCTCCAAAAAGCATGAACAAGCACCGAGCAATACCGTAGATGTTCTCGATCTGAAAAAATGGTTTTCTAAAAAAGGGATCAAGGCCAGGGTTGAGGATGCACGGGTAAGCATGATCAATCGACCCAAAAAAAATAAGTATACGGGGTTTATCAACGAATTGTCTGGGACTTTTTCGGCCGAAGGATCATTACTGCAAGGTCCGCTACACCTGGATATAGACATGGACGAGATGGGACTCAACGTAGAAAAAGGCACCTTTTTTAACCAGGCACACGTACGGGGAGACCTGGAGCCCAAAATTGATTTATATAAAAGGGAATTTTTTGCCGCTCCGTTTGAATTAAAAATCGATAATCAGGCGTTTTTAGTTTCGGTGCATTTTAACTTAGGTGCAGACAATTTTTTTGATTTTGAACTGATCAACGAAGCCACCGATTATCAGGCCAGTAAAGGATTAGTGACCAAAAGCATCCAGGAAGCAATTGAACCTTACGAATTAATCCATCCATTTTATACCAAAACAAAAATTCAGGGGAAATTCAAAAAAGCCGGCAATACGCTGATATCTCTGGATTTTAATACAAAAAATAATCGGTGTATTTTTAGAGATACCATCAATTTTGACAGTCTTAGCTTCGTGGGACATCTGGCCAATCGGGCGGTGGATGACGATATTTTAGAAAGTAAAAGAAAAAAAGATTTTCACCTGATATTTTACGAACTCTCCAGTCATTACGAAGAAGTTCCGTTTTCATTAAAAGACTCCTACATCGAAACTACTCCTTCTACAAAAAACCTGATCAAGCTGGATCTCGCCGCCGAAGGAAAAACGGAACGACTCAATGAAATACTAAAGAATGACGCATTTTTTTTCAGGTCGGGGAAATTTGAGTTGACCAGTTATTTTAAAAGAGCGATAGATAATCCGTTCGATATTTATACTTACGCTACCAGTGAATTTACCATTGACAAAACAAATGTATTTTATAACAAAGCAAATTTAACCGTTCCGGTCCGACAGCTTCAATTTTACACTAAAAACGGACATGCGACGCTGAAATCCATGCGTTTGGAACTTCCCAATCAACAACATATAGAGATTACTGGCAATCTAAAAAATTACACTTCCTTGATTTTTGATGAACTGGACGACCCAACCAAATCTTTATTAAAAATTGAATGTGGGGCACTGGATTATGAAGCGCTCATCGCAACTATTCAGGCGGCCACAAAAGAGAGCAAAGTTGATGAGATAACCAAAGAATTTTATACTGAAAAAAAAGATTTAAGAGCGGCATTCGAAAATATTTACCACCGCTTCAATCCAGAACTAGTTATCGAAGTTGATCAATTTTCTTACAAAAATATTTTGATTAAAGACTTTCAAACGTTCGTTAAATACCTGGATAAAAACACCCTGACTCTTTCTAAATCCAATTTTAAATTTGGTGAAGGGGCCATTAAAATAGACGGAGAAATTCATCTCCCGGATGGTAATACCACCCAAGCTATTTTAGGAATAACCGCCGACGGTGCGATGACCAGTTTGAACGAATTATTTGGCAATAAAGACTTTCTTCTCCAGAAAGGTCGGTTTGCGTTAACTGCTGATTATCAAGGATCTCTGGACAGTCCTAACAATCTACTGACGGGTAGTGAAGTAGCCTTAAGGATAAAAGACACCAAATTTTACCACAAGGATCAGAACTTGATTATCCCAATCGATACTGCGTTGATCACCATACAAAATCGAGATGCAGAAATTGCAGGACTCGACATTGCCTTTCCTCAGGGCAATCATCTTTTAATTAGCGGCCAGGTAAATAACTTCACCTCCCTGTTACAAGACGAAGCTGGATACGAGGTAAACTCCAACGTAAAAATTTCATCCACAAAGCTGAGTTCTGATAATTTTAATAGAGTCAGCGAAGCGCTTACCGATGTTAAATCGGACAAACCAAGGGATAAAAATGCTATTCACCGTGGCGTAGCAACGATATACCAAAAATTTAAACCATCCTTAGAAATACAAGTTGACACCTTTATCAGTACGAATTATTTACTCGAAAATCTCTATTCCAGGATTTATTATAAAGATGAAAAAAACCTGATCGTAGAACATACTGGTTTTGAATTAGAAGAAGGAAAACTGGATTTGGAAGCTATTTTCAATTTTTCTAAAACAGAAGAAATAGGAACGGATTTAAGTTTATCAGCAAACGGAGAAACCTATCATTTCAATAAACTTTTTAATAATAATACCTTCTTTTTTAAGGAGGGGCTCTTTGATTTTAACTTAAAAATTGCCGGAGACTTAATGAATAGAGAGGACCTTTTAGGTAGTATTGACAGTCGACTTATTTTAGAAGATTGCAGGGTTTTTTATAAGGATATGAATCTTACCGTACCACTCGACGACGTAGACCTAATTGTAAAAAACAAAGATGCAACGATTAATAATTTTATATTACCTTTAACCTCTGGTCACAAGATTCAGGTAACCGGAGGCGTAAAAAATTTTAATCAGCTACTGCTCGACTCTATTCCGGAAGGCGTGGTTTCTGATTTAAATATATATTCGGAAGAACTGGATTTTTCCGACCTGTCCCGGATGTTCGACGTCATTACCGAGGCTGATAGTTTGTCGCAGGAAGAGGTCGCTACTCCTCCCCAAAAGACGAACGTTTTTAAACCCACCGTCCAGGGAATCTATGACAAATTTCAGCCCACCGTTAAATTGGTCATTGATGATTTTTCTTATAAAACCTTTGCTGGCAAAAACATTAGAATTGGCGCACAGTTTCAAGACAGAAATCACCTGGAATTACAAAAAGCGGAATTTGAATTAGGAGAAGCCTTTGTATATCTGGAGGCAGAACTCAATTTAACGGAGCTGAAGAGAACCGGTTTTGACACCCATTTCGAAACAAAAAGCTTAAAACTCAGTCAGTTAGTTCCAGCGTTTGATTTTTTTGGATTACCTTCTTTAAAATCAGCGAGTAATGTCTCCGGTATCCTTTCTGGAGATGCGTATCTAAATGGTCATATTATTGATGAAAAAGGAAAAATAGATTCTACCCTACAGGGTACGGTGGCTTTTGATCTACAACATTTACGGTTACAAAATTTTGCTCCAATCATGTCGACGGCAGGAAAATTTTTAAGAGATAAAAGAATCGATGATATCCAGTTTTTACCTTTGAATGACACCATCAAGATCCATCAGGGAACCATCAAAATTCCGGAACTCAACGTTACTTCTACTGCATTCACTTTATATATGAAAGGAGATTTCCGGTATGATAATAAGTCCAATATGCTGGTCTCTATTCCGTGGTCTAATCTCTGGTTTTGGGATTCGGAGAAAATGCCGGAATATAAAACCTTTGGACAGGCAGGACGAAAATTTCACATCCATGCACTGGGGAACGAGGAAAATACGATGGATTATAAATTCCGCTTTACCGAACGAAAATGGTATAAAAAGATGGGTATTTTAGAGCAATACCGCAGTGATAAAAAAAGGGAGCGACGAGAGCGGAGAAAATACAGAAGGGAACGGAGAAAGAAGAAGCGGGAAAATAAGGATTAAGAGATTACCCAATTTCTAATAAAAAACTGACGAGAATTCCTTATTTTTACTTTATTACCAGATTTACCAAAGGAGTATTTATCGAGTTGGTTTTCCACCAAAAGAGAGAACAATTTTTAAGGGTTTTCTAATCGAATAGCTATTCCTAAAAACCATACTTATGTCCATTGCCTCTAATAAGGTAGTTTCAAAAAAAATATTGACCGAAGGATTCCGGTTACTCTGCACCGCAAGAGAAATGACTTTTCTCTACGAAGAAAATTTCAAAGATGTTTCTAAATATGTTCATGCTACCAGCCGTGGACACGAAGCCATTCAGGTGGCCTGCGGAATGCAATTGTTGTCTCAGGATTACGCGGCGCCTTATTACCGGGATGATGCGATGCTACTTTCGCTGGGGATGCGTCCTTATGATTTGATGTTGCAATTATTGGCCAAAGCGGACGATCCATTTTCGGGTGGCCGTTCTTATTACAGTCATCCCAGTTTGCGGGATGATGATAAGCCGACTATTCCGCACCAGTCTTCCGCAACGGGAATGCAGGCGATTCCGGCGACGGGAATTGCGATGGGCCTGCAATATCAGGAGTTATTAAAATTTAAAGATTTACCAAACGAAAAAGGGATTGTGGTTTGTTCGCTAGGCGACGCCTCGGTAACCGAAGGAGAAATATCCGAAGCCTTTCAGATGGCCGGTTTACGACAATTACCGATCCTGTTTTTGGTACAGGACAACGGCTGGGACATCTCGGCCAACGCCGCGGAAACCCGGGCCCAAAATGCGGCAGAATACATCCAGGGATTTCACGGTGTCGAAGGTGTGAGTATTGACGGCAGTGATTTTCAAACCTCCTACCGAACCGTTCATCGCATTCTTAAAACGATGCGAAAAGAACGACGACCTTTTTTGTTGCACGCCACCGTTCCCCTGCTCAATCACCATACGAGCGGCGTCAGAATGGAATGGTACCGGGATGATCTCGAAGAAGCAAAACTATCCGATCCCTACCCTATTTTAAAAAATCAGTTATTGGAAGCCGGCGTTACCAAAAATGCGATTGCAAAACTAGAAAAAGAAGTGGCGGCCACCGTAGCCAAAGATTTTGCGGAAGCACGTCAAGCCAAGGAGCCGACACCAGCATCTATTTATGATCATATTTTTGCCCCGACCCCCATCATCGAAGAAACGGGTGAACGAAGTCCCGCCGACGGAGAGATGGGTGTGATGGTGGATGCGGCTTTGCACGCTCTGGAAGAAATCATGGCGGAAGATCAACGTTGCTTATTTTACGGGCAGGATGTTGGTGCGCGACTCGGTGGCGTCTTCCGGGAGGCGGCGACGCTGGCCCAAAAATTTGGCGACGACCGGGTTTTTAATACACCGATTCAGGAAGCATTTATTGTGGGATCGACGGTGGGGATGTCCGCCGTGGGATTAAAACCAATTGTAGAAGTGCAATTTGCCGATTATATTTTTCCGGGCATTAACCAATTATTTACGGAAGTTAGCCGGTCTTGTTATTTGAGTAACGGAAAGTTTCCGGTGAGTATGGTATTACGAGTACCGATTGGTGCGTACGGAAGTGGTGGTCCTTATCACTCTTCGAGTGTGGAAAGTATTATTACCCGAATTCGAGGGATCAAAGTGGTTTACCCAAGTTGCGGAGCGGATCTAAAAGGGTTGATGAAGGCGGCGTACCACGATCCAAATCCGGTGGTAATTTTTGAGCATAAGGGCTTGTACTGGTCGAAGGTGCCGGGAACAGCCGCGGCAAAAACGATAGAGCCGGCGAAGGATTATATCCTGCCGCTGGGGCTGGCCAATAAAGTGCTGGAAGCAGAAGCAGAAAAAGTGAAGCGCGGCGAAGCGCTGGTGGTTGTTACCTACGGGATGGGCGTCCACTGGGCGTTGAATGCGGCGGCCAAATATCCGGGGCGGGTGACGGTACTGGATTTAAGAACGTTGGTTCCATTGGACGAGGAAGCGATTTTGGCGACGGTTCGTACGCACCACCGTTGTCTGATTTTGACGGAGGAGCCGGCGCGGAATTCGTTTGCACAAAGCTTATCCGGCTGGGTGCAGGAGGAGTGTTTTAAAAATCTGGATGCTCCGGTACGGACGTTGGGTTCGGCGGATGTTCCGGCGATTGGGTTGAACAGTATTTTGGAGAAGGCGACGTTGCCGAATGTGGAGATGGTGGAAGGGGTGATTGGGGAGGTGCTGGGGTTTTGAGTTTTGGGTTTTGGGTTGAAAAAACTTCGTAATGAGATATAAAAATTGTACATCTATAAAATGTTTATCTTTGCCAAAGATGGAAATATTAAAATTTAAATGATTAAGAATGAGCATACTTAAGGATAAGTATATAAATCCACTTACGGACTTTGGTTTTAAAAAA
>CALLLR010000140.1 GCA_938008185.1 uncultured Saprospiraceae bacterium | reverse complement strand
AATGTTTTCTTCCGTAAAAGTCGTTTCTGTATCGCCCACGGCGATCAACCGTTGATTCAATAAGATCACTTTATCAAAATAATTTTTTACCGAAGACAAATCGTGGTGGACGACCAGTAAGGTCTTTTGTTGAGCGGCCAGGTTTTTCAGGATTTTAATAATTCGTTCTTCCGTCGTAATGTCGACCCCAACGAACGGCTCGTCAAAGAGAAAAATATCCGCCTGTTGACACAAGGCTCTGCCCAGAAAAACCCGTTGTTGCTGACCACCGGATAATTCGCCAATCTGTCGATCTTTGAACGGAGTCATACCAACTTCTTCCAGGGCTTGCTGCGCGAAATCATGATCCGTTTTATTCATTCGCTGAAACATTTTTTTATGCGGATATCGCCCCATCAAAATTATATCATACACAGTAGCTGGAAACTGCCAGTCTACATCCGATTTTTGGGGAACGTAGACTACTTCTTTACGAACCTCCTGAATGGTTTTTCCTTTAATCACAACGGTACCATTATTAATATCAATCAAACCCAGGATACCTTTAAATAGTGTGGATTTTCCCGCTCCATTCGGACCCACGACGCCGTAGACGTTGCCCGCTTCGAGTTCCAAAAAGATATTGGTTAGTACCCGTTTGCGTTCGTAAGATACCGAAAGTCCTTTGACAGAAATGGTCGTTTGACTCATTATTTATTCATTTTTTTGATCATAAATAACATCCCCCCCAGAAAAAAAGCTGCTAATATTCCAATCATAAGATAGTTAGAATTACTGGAATTTTCCCCTCCGTGATCGTGCCCACCAACGTCTGCGGATTCACCTGTTTTTTTTCTTGATAATGCCGCCACGATGGTATTGGTATTATAACGCAGCATCTCCAGATAAGTCGGCGCTGTACTTTTTTCGTCGCCAATTGAATCCGAGAATAAACTTCCTCCCACTACGATATCGTTGTCTTTCGCAATCCGGTTAAGCATTTTAGGATTGATGGTGGTTTCTACAAAGACCGCCGGAACTCCTGATTCCCGAATTACTTTATTAACCCGAAGAATATCTGCCGTCTGCACTTCGGCATCGGTCGAAACACCCTGAATTGCCTGTAAATTGAGACCGTACCGACGGCCATAATATTGAAACGCATCGTGCGAAGTAATCAAAATACGTTGTTTCTCCGGAATTTTTTTTATTTCTTTCTCAATGTATTCATCCATTGCAGCAAGTTCACGACTGTACCTTTCGTAATTTTTAACAATATCTTCTTTGTGTTTTGGTGATAATGTTATCAATGCATCTCTGATATTACGTAAATAAAATTCTCCCTTACTCGCATCCATCCAGGCGTGTGGGTCGGAAGCTCCTTTATAGGTCATACTGGTCAGTGCCGGCATTCCTTCGGTAACGGTGACTACCGCCGCTTTCGTTCCCGAATTTTCGATCAATGAGTTGAGCCAGCCTTCGAAAGTAAGTCCATTTTTTAAAATTAAATCGGCATTCGCTACCAGCCGGGCGTCGCTGGGAGTTGGCTCGTAAATGTGCGGATCACCACCGATGGGGACAATCATCCGGTGATCAAAATGATCGCCTCCGATATTTCTGGCCATATCCCAGATCATGGAAGCGGTACTCGCCACAACTGGCTTTTCCTGAGCAGACAATGAACCCACCAGTACCCCAAGGAATATACTTAAGAATATTAATTTTTTCATTTTGAATATTTTCGGTAAAGATAATGAATTTAGACTAATCTAAGAATAGAGTTTTGGTAGACTAAAACTAAAAAAAAGATATCAAAGCAACTATTTTTATCTTAATTTGCTATCCGGAATAGTAACTCTAACCAACCAATCCAGTATAAAACTATCAGTTATCTGGCTTAAACCAAACCAAGTTATATGTCAAATCCAAATTACATCATGATCGCCGGTGCCGGCGGTATTGGTCGGGCCGTCGGCTTGATCTTAGCAGAAAATACCTCTTTTGAGGCCGAAATTCACATCGGAGATCTTTACGGAGAAACGGCAGCGGAAGCCGCCAACTGGATCAACGAAGGTTGTAACGCTAAAGTGGCGCATCCGTTTACCATGCCGCGCGAAGGCAGCAACGACGCAATGGATGCCGTGCTCAAAAAATGTGAAATCATTCTCGATTGCTTACCGGGCAGTCAGGCGCCGAGAATGGCGCGATTCGCCGCGCAGCACGACCTCCACTACGCCAATCTGACGGAATACGTCAAAGAAACCAACGAAGTAATCGAAATTGCAAAAAAATCAAAAAAAGGCTTTGTCCTGCAAGCTGGACTGGCACCGGGATTTATCAATGTTTTGGGTCATCAGTTGTTTCAGCGATTTACCAAGCGGTTCGGGGTCGAAAAAGCGGATCGTCTGGAGATGAAAGTGGGTGCCTTGACGAGACACGCCCAGGCCCCTCATTTTTATGGATTTACCTGGAGTCCGGTGGGTGTGGCGACCGAATACCTGAAAGATTGTATCGCGGTAAGAAATCACGAAAAAGTGATGCTTGCTCCCTTGTCCGAATTAAATACCTTGATCATTGACGGCATCACCTACGAAGATAATCTAACCTCCGGTGGCGCGGCAGATTTACCGGATGCCTTTGCCGGAAAAATCAAAAATCTGGATTATAAAACGTTGCGCTATCCTGGTCACTACGACTGGGTACGACAGATACTGAGTGAAGAACCCGTCGGAAAAAATGCGATTGAATATTTGCAGGAAGTGATGCAAACCAGAATCCCATCGGTGGAAGACGACGTGGTAATTGTGTATGCTGCCATCGAAGGAAAAGATCAACGGGGTGTACTGCGCGGAATTCAGGCTTCTTACCGAATTGAGCCGACTTTCGTCGGAACTAAAAAACTCAGAGCAATCCAGACGACGACAGCAGCACCACTGGCAGAAGTTGCGAGAATGTTGTTAACCGATAAATGGAGCGGGCCCGTTTTACAAAGTCAACTGGATGTAGAGGCGTTTATGAACGGGCCGTTTGTGTCACCGATTTACGGGGCGGCGAGGTAGATTTGAAAAGGCCATTAGCCGTTAGCTATTAGCTATTTGCTTCCCTTGGTCGTGGGTGTTGCACGATTAAGGGAAGCAAGTAGTCAGCGGCAAAAAGCAAGCAGTAGCTTATTTAATGTTTATTAAACCCTCTTCAATTGGTGAGGAGGTTTAGTAAACAGAGGAACGGGTCAACCGAAAATACATATGAAAATTGGCTTCGTCGTCGTCTCCCGGATAATGACAAGCAGAAACGGGCTGGTGCGGACGGAGAACGAAATGTCGGAGTGGAATCGTCTCCGCTGCGGTGATCTGACGAATGTTAAACACTATCATTCAGTTTAATTTTATTAAAACAAAGATCGGGGAAACTTCCGAAAAAAATACCCGGACGTTGAGCTTTTTAATAAAAAAATATATTCGAAATGGTTTACTAAACTTTGTGGCGCAATGTTAATCCTGTAATACCAACGTTCTGAAGTTTGGTAAACCTCTATGATGGGGAATTATTCACGGTGACTTCTTTTTTTTAGATTCTTTAGAGAAATTCAAGACCTGGAAAATGGAGGTGGCTTTGTGTTAAATGGTTTACTAAACTTTGAAGCGCAATGTTAATCGTAACATACCAACGTTCTGAAGTTTGGTAAACCTATGATGGGGAATTATTCACGGTGACTTCTTTTTTTAGATTCTTTAGAGAAATTCAAGACCTGGAAAATGGAGGTGACTTTGTGCTAAATGTTTACTAAACCTCTCTTCAATTGGTGAGGAGGTTTAGTATTGTGACGATTTTAAAAATAAATTAGATTGAGATATCTTCTATCTCATTGCAAGCCCTTATTACTTTCGTTTTTTTAATTCGAAAAAATAAGTACCTGAAATAGCTAGGCTGGATGCTCCGGTCATGTAACCACTATCGTCTGACATCTTTAATGATCGGGTATAATCTGCCGCTAGATAAACTGGGCCTAGATAATAGCCGAGTTGGAAGTCTAAACCATAAGCTCTTTTAGTAACTTGATATGGAATGAATTCTGGTACAGGGCTATAACGTCTATTCGAAACAGAGTTCCATTTCGAAAAATGTGAGACGTTAGGCCCAATACCGACAGAAATTTTGTTTTTTATCCTTCGACTAAATAAAACAGAGATACCAATTTGCTGATAAAATAATTTATATTCTGGGGATACAAAAGTAGTGTACTCATATTGTTGAATTAGTTCAATGTATTCTTTTTGGGCATAACTTCCACGTAAGCCTATTGACCATTTTGGAGACAATATTTTCTGTATTTGAAATCCAAACATAATACTATTACGTCCAGCAGGATCATCTTTTGCTGAACGCTCGATTAGTAATCGCCCTCGTTGGTTCCCATTGACTATGGTACCTTCTTTTAATATTCGATTTGTCGTAAGGTTAGCAAAATCGTAACCTAAAGTTGGCCCAACAAAGGTCTGAGCGGAGAGATGAAAGCTTAGGAATAAAAAATAGAAAGCGAAATATTTTTTCATAAAAAAATAGTTTTTTAGGCAAGCAGAAATATTAATATTTCTGCTTGCCTAAAAGAGAAATTAATTGATTGTAATCATTTTCTCAATAGTTCGGTAACTTTTTCTACCTATTTTTAATAAAAAAGGAAGCTTATCTTTGTTGTATGCAACTACGTACAAAAAAAGCTTCCAATAAGAGCCAGGCTCTCGCTGGAAAGTTACTAAATAAAATGGAAGGC
>CALLLR010000139.1 GCA_938008185.1 uncultured Saprospiraceae bacterium | reverse complement strand
GTTAGGTACAATGAAAATAGAAAATGATTATGGTTAATAATTTCTCATTTAACTTAAAAACCCATGACTTCTGGGAAGTTTATGAAACTATTAAAAAATATTATCCAATAGGACTCAGAAGGTTCCAAGGAAAAGGAATTTATTTTGAATATCCTGGAATCAAAAAGTTATCTAAAATAGTTGTTGAAAATACTCATGACCAAAATAATTTTAAGGAACGATGGGTCAATTTCAGTGATGGAATTGCCGAGGAACTAAAATTGCAACATATAGGAACAACTCTTGGGCAAGCTCCAAGTTTTAGTTCTTCAATAGTAATAAAGAGAAAAAAAATAGAGAATTGTATTCACTGTAAAAAAATAAATTTTTCAGTAAGTCTATTAGGTGATTATTATCAAATTTTTGGAAGTGATTCAATAACCATTCAGGAAGGAAAAGGTGCTATTTATTATCCTTCGGTGAATATCATAACCACATCTCCGCATGAAGAATTTGAAGAGATATTTAAATTTGTAGAGCAAAAAATTAGAAACAAATACCCTAATCATAAAATAATTCCATTCAGGTTGGGTCAATTTATTATTGATGGCTTGCAAGTCAGATATTTAGATGATGAAGATTGTACTATAAATAAGGCGCTCTTTAATTCCTCCCTAAGTGAGGAATATATTAAAAGATACACAAGAGGTAATAATGGTTATGGGATGGAGGTTTGGAAGAGAAAATGACACTGTACCTAACAGCAGATAAAACAAAAGACTTGCTTCGCTGCGTCCTTCGTTTATCCTAACCGTTCCAGCAAACCCAACCAAAATAGAAAATACTCCGTCTATTACATTGAGGAGCATTATTATGGCAATAAATTTTTAACGTAAAAGTAAATTTATAAAAACATGAAAATTAATTACATACAATATTTAATTATTATTATTTGCCTTTTAACGGCTTGTAATGAAACTGAAGAACCTAATACCATGCTCGGAAATACACCTACCCTTGATTGTAGTATTTTAACTACTAATTTACTAGACTTAAATGAAGCTTCATTGCAATCTATTTTAAATCCTGAATTAGAGAATTTCAATTTTCTTGATCAAGACAACAATGTATGTTTACATGACAACAATTTGCGAGAATTCGTTTCTCTATTAAATGATAATTGTGAAAACCTTACTGCTTCAATAGAATGCGCCTGTTGTCCAGAAATGTCACAAATTTCTATACAAATTGATTCGACCGGAATCAGTGTATCGCGGATTTTGGATTTACTTACTCCTAATGAAAATGGAGCAACTTTGAGCTTTTTGGGAATACATAATTGAATTGTTTATCCTTTTAGAATGAGAGGCTTACTTTTATTGCTTCCTTAGAGCTATAATTCCCATATCACTAGTTTTTTTTCTCAGAAAAGCCAGAATATAACAAAGGCTAAAATGTCCATAGCTCCCATTCGGCCACCACGGCATTTAGCCTAACCGTTACCAACAAGGCAGAAAACCAACAAAGATCATAGAAAATTTAATAAGTCATATTACCAATTTCATTCCTGTTTCAATCGAATTAAAAAAGCGACTTGAAACAATTTGTGAAACTCAAAACTTTCCTAAAAATTATTTTCTTCACAAACCGAAAAGAATTTGTCCGAACACCTATTTTATCAACAAAGGGCTGATAAGAGTTTTTTATCTAAAGAACGAAAAAGAAATTACAGACAATTTTTCCGCAGAAAATGAGTGGATTACTTCAATTCATAGTTTTCTTCAAAACATTCCCGACAACTTCCACATCCAAACATTAGAAAACACGGAATTGATAAGGGTTTCTTTGAAAGACCTCGAAACTTGTTTTAAAGATTTTCCAGAAATGGAACGATTTGGGCGAATGCTGATTTCAAAATACTATTTGGAACAGTCTGAGAGGATAATTTCACTACAATTTAACTCTGCTAAAGAACGCTACCATTTTTTTGAGCGAACTGCAAAAAATAAGTTGTCAAGAGTACCTCTTGGAATGTTGGCGTCTCATTTGGGTATGACTCAAGAAACTTTGAGTAGGGTTAGGTCATCTAAGTAATACTTTTTGATATAAATCAAATTTATGAATTGTTATTATTCATACCTTGAACTCAAAAATCAACAATACCAACTCTAATTTTCACATACTTAACTATTGTATTCGGTGCTTGGCCATTTATCTTTTCGAACATTCCTGAATTTGGTCAAAGAATTATTTTTTTCTTTTATTTTTTATGGATATTTTACACAGCAATAAAACTATTGAACCAGCCAAAAGAAAACCCAGTTGCTAACATTTGATCATGATGCCATCTGTGACGAAGGAACATATGGCACATATCATCATCCGTTAGCAACAATAAAAAAAACAAAATTAGTCTATAAATTAACTGACTTTACTTCCATTAAATCGTAATAATGGAAAAGATTAGGATATAAAAAAACTAATTAAACCTTCCTTCTATTAAACAGTCCAAGTCTTATTGAAGTTGTTTAAGAATTCCAAAAGAAGCCAAGAGCTAGAGAAAATTATTCAACTATATTAATAAGACAAAATTTATGAAACCATTTCAAACATCGAATATTTTACTGCTTATCTTTTTATTAGCCATAGTTAGCTGCAATAAATCGGATGATATAGAAGAACCAGAACCCGCAAAAGAAACTGCCGATTTGACAAAATTACCATTTGGAGGAAACAGTCCTGCCAATATTTTAATAAGAAATCAGGGAGAACCAAATCCGGATTTTTTATCGCTTTGGCTCTGTGGCCTTCCTGCCGATGGTGCCGGCGCTGACGATGCCAGCGACTGGACCAATGCCGATGGTACGTGGGATTACACAAAAAAGCCACAAGTAGAAGGAAATGTCAACTGGAATCATCAATTTGAAATTACGCTGGATGGTAGCGGCAATCGAATTATAACGGGTAATAATCTGCCGGACCATCCTACCGGTATCTTTCCAATCCAACAAGGTACCGAAGCTTGGAATTACGACAGAAATCCTAATATCATATCTGAACAAGTAGTAGATTATACCTTTCCTGCTATACCCGAAATTGCACCCGAGCCTAATTGTGTATTTTTTGGACCTGCCGGCTTTTCACTAACTGGTGCTGCCATTTATCACGGTGCTTCAACACTTGGAACAGATGCCGCAGCTCATGAAATGTTAGACCGGTTTGGAGGACATACGGACGGAACGGAACGATACCATTATCATTTTCCTGCTCAGGATCTTCAAGATCATATTCACCAACATACCGCTGGACATTCTGCGCTGATGGGCTATATGTTGGATGGATTTGGGATTTACGGACCTCACGGAGAAGATGGAGAACTGCTTACGTCCCAGGATTTAGACGAATGTCACGGTCACACTCATTCGGTACTTTGGGAC
This sequence comes from uncultured Saprospiraceae bacterium, assembly GCA_938008185.1. GTDB lineage: Bacteria > Bacteroidota > Bacteroidia > Chitinophagales > Saprospiraceae > JALZUU01. The sequence continues at coordinate 23,568 of CALLLR010000139.1, read as the reverse complement.
GGTCAGATGATCGAACTATATCACTATCATTGGACGTATGATTTTCCGTATAACATTGGTTGTTTTAAAGGAACACCGTAGAAGTTGTTTAAAAATCAGCAATAAATGAAAAAAATAAATACCATTTTAATTCTGGCAACCATCAGTCTTGTCAGTTTTCTTTCCTCCTGTAAAGATGATATGGAGGTTATTCCACCAACGGTTGACTCCCCCAATATTCTGCTGATTATCGCTGATGATTTGGGAAAAGATGCCATAAACGGATACCCTGAAGGCAACATAAAACCCAACACACCCAACATAGATGCTATTAGAAATAGTGGCATTACGTTCAACAATCTTTGGGTTTATCCAACTTGCACACCTACCCGGGCGTCCATAATTACGGGTAAGTACGGATACCGAACCGGGGTAAAATGGGCGAGTGATGAATTGCCTTCGTCAGAAAAAACGCTACAAAAATATATTAGTGAGCAAACCAACAACCAGTACACTTCGGCAATAGTTGGAAAATGGCATTTGTCTGGAAATAATTCAACTGTCAATCCGGAGTCATTTGGAATAGATCATTACGCCGGTTTGATCCGTGGAACTGTTAATGATTACTATAATTGGCAACTTACCGAGGATGGTTCAACGAATCTTCAAACCGAATATATTACCGAAGTTTTTACGGATTTATCGATTGATTGGGTAAATGAACAATCCAGGCCCTGGTTTTTGTGGTTGGCTTATAATGCACCGCATACTCCGTTTCACGTTCCTCCAATTGAGATGCACACTCAAGGCAGTTTGCCCGAATATGTAGATGGAGCAGACCCGATTCCTTACTATCTGGCGGCCATTGAAGCAATGGATTTTCAAATTGGTCGCTTACTGGAAAACATCCCGGAGGAGGAAAGAGAAAACACCCTAATTATATTTTTAGGTGATAATGGAACACCGGTAGATGTAGCCCAATCACCTTATTCAAGTGGTACCGTAAAAGGCTCTCTTTATCAAGGTGGAATTAACGTGCCGATGTTCATCTCCGGCAAAGACGTTTCCCGAACCGGAACGGATGATAATTTAATAACAAGTACTGATTTATTTGCCACTATTGCCGAAATTGCCGGAGTTAATATCCCTGAAATAAATGACAGCAAAAGTTTTAAATCTTTACTCACCGAATCTGCTACCTTAAGAAATTATCAATATTCCGAAATGGATAATGGCAATACTGATGCCTGGACAATTCGCAATAATAAGTACAAGTTAATCGTAAATTCAAACGGCGAGGAAGAAATGTTTGACTTGATAAATGACGCTTACGAACAGGAAAATCTCATGAACAATATGCTTATATCTGATGAAGCAAATGCAAAATTAGATTTAGAATCAGAATTATTAAAAATCAGAAACTAAAATAAAATAAAAATGAAAAATTCAACATTAAGTATTTTAATTTCAATAATCGTCGTACTAATGTTTTTTTCTTGTTCCGAAACATCTGTAGAGGATGTTTGTAATGTATCCTCAGAAAAGGAACACGCTACCAATCCTGAAATTGTTAAATTAAAGGAAAGTATGGTGGCTTTTCGAAAATCTTTATCAGAAGAATTATTAGGCCAAGGTTCAGTCTGCCTTAACAGCCAACGATTTTATTTGTGGCACAATACTCCCGCAAATTCCAGAGGTAAAAGAGACGGCATTACCTATGGAGATTTAAATGATGAACAATTAATGGATTTTAAATCTTTAATGAAACTGTTTTTAAGCGCTGACGGCTACCAAAAAGTAAATGATATTACGGTGTTGTCAGAAGGTTGGTTAAACGAAATTAAAAGTGATGTCTGGAATCCAGATTTTTATTCCATTGACATGTTTGGTGATCCGGAGAAAAGTGGTTCCTGGGGATTTCAATTAGATGGTCATCATTGCGTAGTTAATTTTTTAGTACACGGAGATAACGTTTCCATTGTTCCGGCATTTTTAGGTGGAGAGCCTGCTAAAGAAACGTACAAAGGGCAGGCATTTGATATATTTAAAGACGAAAGAGATTTAGCCTTAACACTTTATAACGGAATGAATTCCGATGAAAAGGCAAAAGCAGTTAACAAATCTTCTACGAGAGCCTTAAAGGTAGGTGCGGCAGAACGACCAGGATAGCCAGACCCGTATATTAATGATTATGATTATTCAATTTTCAAAAAAGGCTTGAAATTTTCTGACATGGCTGATACCACCAGAAATAACTTAATCATTTTGATGAAAGAATATGTGTATAACCTAAATCATACTTTTGCAGATGTATGGTGGAGCGATATCAATAAAAATATCAACGATACCTATTTTGTTTGGATTGATAAGGTAGAGCAGCCTACCAGTACTTCACAATTTTACTACAGAATTTATAATCCATACTTATGGGTAGAATTTAACACAGAAAATGTAACCGGCGCCAACGCCAACAATATGGAAGCCTGGAATCATATTCACACAATTACCAGAATTCCCAATAACCCCGCAACAAATAATGGCGGTGACTACGGTGTTTTTGCACAAGCGGTCAATGAAAATAATCCAATGACGCTTTTTGCACATTATGCTCAGGCGGACCACCACCACAATAACCAAATGCTTTTTGATTATGAAATCGTAAATAATGATTTAACCAAACATCGGCATCAACACTGATTTGTCGTAATCCCTATCTTTGAGGTAAGTGGAAACAACTTCGAGCGTAAACAACAAAAAGAAGGATAAAAAGTTAATTTTTTTGATTTTTTATTATAATTGAAGAAATTAAACTACCTTCATTTTAAATAATTACTTGTACCTATTAGACAGTGTACTAAAATACAAAAAAGTAATTGTTGTTGTTTATAATATAAAGCTTGAATCTCTTATGAAACTAAGACAGATTTTATTAATCTCCATAGGATTAATTACTTTCTCTTTGGTGTATGGTCAAGATGTACACTTTACCAATTATTCCTATTCCCCGCTTTATTTATCACCCGCCAAAACAGGTTCATTTCTGGGGTCAACCAGAATTGGCGTTAACTTCCGGGAACAATTCAACAGCTTTATCATCAACCCCTACCAAACGTTTATGGCTTATGCTGATAGGTCTTTTGCTATTGGTTTAAAACCACATCACTGGATAGGTGCTGGAATAAATGTATTTGCCGATAAATCCGGTGATCTTGCTTTTCAAAACAACGGCGTTCAACTTAGTCTCGCTTACCATTTTGCGATGGATCCTGATTATAATACCATTATAACCGTCGGGTTACAATATGGCATAAATCAGAGAAATATTAATTCGGATAATTATAGTTCTGCCGAAACGCTCAGAGGTAATAATGATCCCGATATCGGCCTGCTTGATAATTTTAACCCAACCACCGGTGATCTAAATGTCGGGGTGGCCCTCAAAAAATGGACTTCAAAAAAAGCATACTTTGACGTGGGGGTATCCATGTATCATCTGATGCAATCTGACTATGCTTTCTCCGGTTCCAACGTTCAGAATCCAGTCGCTACCAGACTCAATGCATACGGCGAATACCATCTGCAAACCACCAACTTAATGGCTATCAAACCCCGGGTAGTTTATTCCAGAATGTATAATTTCCAAAATCTATTCGGACAATTTAATCTGGAATACAGGTTAAATAAAAAGTCTACTACCATCATTAAAGGTGGAATCGGATACCGCGCAGATGATGCGCTACAGTTCCTGGCAGGAGTCATTTATAAAGGATGGGATGTGGGGCTTGCCTATGATCTTACGGTATCTTCTGCTGCCAACTACACCAACAGATTCGGAGGAATAGAAATAGGGATTAAAAAAATATTTTTTTCCAAAAAGGCACCAGAAATTAAACCCGTTGTCCTTTGTCCAAAATTATAAAGGTTGGCAGTGTCCCGTAGAGTGTGTCAGCGCGGAAGCTTTCCTTTAGGCCTGTCTCCGGAATCAGGGAGGAACACAAGATGCGGGATGCCTGAGCTAATGATAATTAGCGAACCCGTAGGGATGGGAGGCCACACACTTGGCTGTACAGTCCCTAAAGATTTAACCAAGTACCCTGACTCAAAGCCAAAGAAAAAAAATCGTAGCCACACGATATACTCAAATCAAATTGATAAATTATGAAAAGAATTAAATTTTTATGGTTACTCTGTGTCTGTGTAATCAGCTTTTTGCTACCTGATTCTTTACACGCACAATTACATCATACCAATCAGGATCTGCCGTGTATTAATAAGAATTACAATCTGCTGGCACACGTTGCGGTGGACTCTACCACCAGAGAGCCACTGTATTCTTCGGAAGAATTAGACTCGATGGTTAGCAAGCTGAACATGTTCTTTAGCCCGATATGTGTTTCGTTTTCGTTGTGTGAATTTAATGTAATGGAGAATGATTATTCGCTGGGAAGAGTTGTCTCCGAACCAATTACCACCAACCAACAATTGCTGGAATTAAAGACCCGATTTTCTCTAAGAAGAAGAATCAATGTATTCTTTCTGGATTATATCAGAGCCTTAGATTGTGGTTCGAGTACTTACCAGGGTATTCTTACCCTGAATGATGCTAATATTTACGTGGAAAGGAGATGTTTTGATGACCCGGCAGAGCAAGTTGCTCATCACCTGGGGCATACCTTTGGATTATTGAACACTTTTGACCCAACGAACATGGAACTGGTTGATGGATCTAATTGCGCTACGACCGGCGATTTGATTTGTGACACGCCCGCAGATCCTTTTGGACAATCAGCCATTCTCAACGCTACCCAGGAAGAACTCGACCTGATTGCTCAGAATTTATTAGACACTTTATTCTACAATTCCTGTGAATTTACCTACGAAATCAGAGATCCTAACGGCCAATATTATCAACCCGATATGGGTAATATTATGTCCGGCTATCCTTGTAAATGTGGATTCACTAACGACCAATTTCGATTGATGGCAGAGACCATCCTTATGTCAACCATCAAACACTTCTAAAAAAAGAAGCTATGAAAAATATATATTTGTCCATTATCACCTCCTGCTTTTTCTTTATGGTAAATGACGCGGTCTACAGTCAGACCGCTAGTGCCACCGCTGGTTGTGCAGAGCTTAGGGTAGAATTTTCTGCACCCCAGGCGGAAAGCTACTTCTGGAAATTCGGCGATGGGGCCGTCAGTGTCTCCACCCTCCAAAATCCTGTACATTCCTATATCCAACCAGGAACCTATGCTGCCCAGCTTTTTGATCAGGAGGATGGAGCACAAGTAGGGGAGGATATCATCATTACGGTCTATCCACCAATTATGATTGATATAACTGCTGATGTCAGAACGGGATGCGCTCCGTTGGAAGTAAACTTTACCAGTACCATAGATATTCATCCTGATATTGAGGTAGCTGATATTGTCTGGACCTTTGGAGACGGCAACAGTGCCTCCGGACAGAACACCAACTATACTTACGAAGATAATGGTACATTTACCGTTTCCGTTAAGGTAATAACAAGTGAATCGATTAAATGTGACGAACCCGTTATATTTGAAGACTACATCACGTTAGAAGGGGCGAGGACAAGATTTTTTATGAACAAACTCTCCGCTTGTGATATTCCCGCTAATTTTACATTTTCAAATGGTACCGCTGCTGAACCAGGTACGACCTATTTCTGGGATTTTGGTGATGGACAAACAAGTTCCGAAGAAGGACCACACGTTATTACGTTTACATCAGAAGGATTATTTTATCCAACCCTCACCAGTACTTCGCCCAGTGGTTGTCAAACTTCTCAGGAGAGAACGATTAGTATCGGCGCGCCAACCATTTTACCGACCTTTCCGGATACCGTTTGTTTGTTGGGAGAAACAAGACTTACTCAGACAACCCTGGCCCAGGATTTTATCTGGGACTTTACGGGGGCTTCCATAGATCTTACTTTTTCAAGCCTCACTTCTGACGAAAAAAATCCACTGGTGATTTTTACAGAACCTGGTTTGCAAACCGTTACGCTTACGGCTATTGCACAAGATGGTTGTGAAACGACGGTTAACCTGGATGTTTTTGTTTTTAAACCAGATGCCTCCTATTCGTTAGGGCCCGAAGCAACGTGTACGGATCCAGTATTGATAGAATATACTGCGGCTAACCCAAACCTGGACCGGTATATTTTTAATAATGACATAAGAGGGGATGGAGTAGATGTGGCTCGAAATACCCCGGTCGGAGCTAATAGTTATACCCAGCCGGAACGGGATCCATATCATATCAACAATCAGGACTCTTTGTATACTAGGCTTATTGTTATTTCTGAACAGGGATGTGCCGATACTGCCTTCAACCAATACTTTGTACAAAAACCGGAAGCTTTTTTTATTCCGGATATTGTGAAAGGTTGTGTTCCTTTCGAAGTTGTTTTTGGTGACTTGAGTTTTTCCGATGCGGAAATACAGGTTAGATCCTGGAATTTTGGAGACGGCGGGAGCACGGTGGTCGGAACCAATGATACGATTATTCCTTATACCTATACGACTCCGGGCATCCACGAGGCGGTGCTGACCGTTACGGATGAAAACGGATGTACCGATGTCTCGCGTGAGGTGCAAATAATTGCAATTGCTAAAATAGAAGTCCCGGCAGTCCCGGTCCCCGGTACTTGTAATGACACCACCATTTGTGTGGGTGAAGTCCTTGCATTTGAGGTCCAGACCGATCAGATCAATACCAACCTGCACATAGAATCGGATGAAGGCAGATTCAATCACTGCTGGAAAGAGAAAATTGCGGAACATGCCTTTCAGTATCCCGGGGAATACCGGATTGATGCCACCCTGGAATTTTTTACGATATACATAGATTCCCTAACTTCTGGTTGTGATGTCATTGTAGAAGGCGCGCGGTCGGATATAGAATATTTTATCAATTGCAACAATCCTTTTGAAGTCAGTTTTGATGGCGAAAAAAGTATCAATGCGGATCAGTACGTTTGGTTCCTGGAGGATCAGTTTATTTCCATCGAAGAATCTTTTACTTACACATTTGCGGAGCGCGGAGATTATACTATTTACCTTGAAACAAGTCAGGAGGGATCGGGTTGTACCCATCGGGATAGTGTGGTGATTCACATCGCCGACGTAAAAGCGGTTATCAATATTCCGGATAAAACATGCGCCAGTAATCCTGTACCGCTGGACGGCTCCGGATCACAGGATGTAGATAATAAATGTTATTCTGGTTATCTCTGGCAATTTGAAAATCAAAGACCCCGGGAAGTGAGCGATTCGATTATTCAGCATACATTAGCACCCGGATTTCAGACGATCACTTTGACGGTAGAAGATATTAACGGTTGTAAAGACACCATAACCGCTACGACTACCGCCTTTGATTTACAAGCGGACTTTTTAACAGATTCGTTGATATGTCTTCCGTCCGATATTGCCTTGACCGACCTTTCCGTCGGTGATACCACGATTGCCAACTGGAGTTGGGATTTTGGTGGAAGTAGTACCGATGTACAAAATCCGACCCATCAATTTGATACCACCGATTTTTATTTTATTGGCGATAGTATTCCGACCAGCAGTATACTGGTAACCCTGGCCGTAGAAGATGCACTGGGCTGTACCGATACGACGGCAGTTTTCATAGAAACCTTTGAAATATTTTCTGCCATTGAAATGGACAATGGTCCAAGAATCTGCCAAAATGAAATGATCACCTTTGACGCTGCCGATTACAATTTAAGTGGATCATTTTTAACCTTTGAATGGGATTTTGGCGCCAATGGAAGCAGTAATCAGCAGAATCCTACCGTGACATTTACAGAGTCAGGAGATCAACTGGTTACCTTAACCTTTACGGAAGACGCAACGGGTTGTCAGAGTACCCTGGATACACTGATTAATGTATTGCCAACGCCGGTCGCAGCTTTTGTCAGCGATCAGGACGATACGGAATTTATTTGTTTCCCGGAACAAATATCTTTCACCAACACCTCCCAGGTAGCAAGTGACAATGTTTTCTATTTCTGGGATTTTGGGAATGGCGCCATATCCGATATTGAAAATCCCGTTATTCCTTTTGACAAGGGAACCTACGAAGTACAGTTAATTATCACCTCACTGGGAGGATGTAACGATACGGTATCTCAAACTTATACCCTGGTAGGACCGGAAGGAGACTTCACGGTAGATAAAGAAAATATTTGCCCGGGTGAAGAAATAACCTTTACGCTGCAAAATCCGGTCGATCTTGCTTCCTACACCTGGGATTTTGGCGATGGGGTACAGGTAGATGATCAATCTCCGGTTACTCATATTTACGATCCGGAATCGAGCGTCAATATGTTTACACCAACCTTGATTTTGCGATCTGATGAAAATGGTTGTGAACTTATTCAAAATATTCCAATAAATGTCTCTTCGATCACTGCCGATTTTGAAGTGTTGACTGGCACCTGTCCGGGAGAAATTTCGTTCCAAAGCGACTTTGTGAATCCACAAACCATTGAGTGGATTATTGATGGACAAGTAATAAACGGTACGTCCAATCCCTCGGTTGTAATTTCGACGGATAATCCAACTTTTGAAGTAGCACTGAATGTTACAGATATTAATGGTTGTGAAATCAAGCGAACCCGTACCATCGATAATCCGAATCTAAAAGGCATCCGGTATCCCAACGTCTTTTCTCCCAATGGAGATGGATTGAACGCTACGTTTAATATCGTCTACGATCAAAGTGATTTTACCGGTGAGTTGGATGTGATAGAATTTCGTGTTTACAACCGGTGGGGACAATTATTATACAATAATGAAACGCCAACCCTCGGATGGGATGGCAGATACAAAAATACCATTGTTCCTCCCGACATATACGCCTACTATATCGAAGTATCCGTTGATGGTTGTTTGGTTCAATCGAAAAAAGGGAATGTGACGGTGATTAAATAATCGTTGATTTTTTCAAAACATAATCATAATCAATCATGGGAATCACGGTAGTTTGGAGAACGCTTGTACGCTTGACCACCACCTTGTCACCAGAAAATTTATCAAAACCAGTAAAGAATAAAGTAGCTGCTATCAATTCAAATTACCCGTTATTTGGTGGTTAATGGTGGAAAGGGTACCTTGGGCCACACAAACCGCTCTGGATTGAAAACTTTAAAAATATACCACGGATTCCTCCTTTTAGCAATCTACACATTGGTGGGATTATGGATTACCCCAGATTACGGATTTTCTATTGACGAAGAAGTACAGCGAAATCATGGTCTGGTGGCAATGCACTATATCTCCGATGTTTTTAACGTAGAAATAGCCTGCCTGGAAGGCCAGAAAGACGAAGATTATCGTTCGTATGCGCAAAGATACTATGGCAATACCTTTCAGTTAACCGCGATTAGTCTGGAGTGTCTCTTTGGGTTTGACGATTGGAGATCCAGGTATTTACTGAGGCATTATCTGGTTTTGCTGCTCTTTTGTACGGCCGCGCTGGTCCTGTATTTTTTAATATCAACGATTACGCAAGACGCCTTGATTTCGATTTTATGTCTGTTTGTTTTTTTGCTTCATCCACGGATTTTTGCCCACGCCCATTACAATCCCAAGGACATCGTTCTGTTATCCGTCTATGGTATTTCGATGTATTCCCTGTATAAAGTCTTCGACCGTGGCCAGCTTAAATGGTTGATCCTACATGGTGTAATGACTGGTCTGCTGATTAATGTGCGGATTGTCGGTATTATTCTGGTTCCAGTTACTTTGTTGATGATTTTTTTGAATCTAAAAGATACGCTGCGAAAAAGAAGTTTTTCCGCTTTGCTTTATATCGTAGCCACCTGTTTGTCCACCATTGCCCTGTGGCCGTTATTGTGGGAGGATCCAATCGGAAATTTTGCCTGGGCGTTCAAAAGTATGCGTAAATTTCCCTGGTTGAAAGACCTCATTTACTGGGGAGAGGCAGTGCCATCCGTCGATGCTCCCTGGACTTATTTATTTAGCTGGATTGGGATTACAACCCCTTTGGGGTACAGCCTGATTTTTATTGCCGCCCTCCTTTCGGTTGGTTATTGGATATTAAGGAATCCCGTTGAAAACCGATATCCACTGGCCATTTCAGGGCTGACGGTCGGACCCGTCCTAGCTGTTCTTTTGCTGGATTCAATTTTATACGGCGGCTGGCGTCATCTATATTTTATCTATCCTGGATTGATAGTGCTGACTGCTTTTTTTCTAAAAAAAATAAAAATACGGTTTACCCTTTTTTACCAGGGAATGACGGTCCTGCTCGCCTTACAAATACTCCTCACCCTTGGATGGATGGTGATGAATCATCCTTATCAGTATAACTATTTTAATGTGCTGGCGCAAAATGAACTTGGAAAATTCGAGCAAGATTATTGGGGCTTAAGTTATAAAAGTGCCCTGGAAAAGCTGGTCGATGACCATCTGACGGATACCGAAAAAAAGGTAGTCGTTTCCTCCTATGATTATTCCGCATTTGGTGGTCATGGACTGCTCGACAAAGCGTATAAAGACAGAATAAAATTTAGCTGGAAGCCGGAAAAAAGCGATTACTTTATTTCCAATTACAGACATTTAAGGAATATCGAATCCTATAAAAAAAAGGAAGGCCCTTACGCCAATTTGTTATTTGAAATCAAAGTGGATGGCGTCCCGATTTGTGGGGTTTTTAAGATTGAATAATCACAAATTCCTGCTGATTTTCTTTTTGTTCGGATTCTTTTGCTATTTTTATACCTATCAAGCATACTACTGGACATTTCTCACTTTTCTGCCTCCCAGACTTCCTGAAGGAGTAGCTCCAAACCCGCAAATGTCCAGTACTATGCCTATTAAGTAAAATTTGAATTTAAACCAATGAAAACAATTAGCATTTTTTTAGCTTCCTCCAATGAACTTTTACCAGAAAGAGAGCAATTTGAAATTGAAATATATCGTAAAAGTAAAGCCTGGTCAGAAAAAGGAGTGATATTACATCTGGATATTTGGGAAGATATGTCTGGCAAGATGTCCCAAACCAGCTCTCAGGACGAATACAACAAACGGGTTAGATCAGCCGATCTTTTTGTAATCCTAATCTACACAAAACTTGGAATGTATACGGAGATCGAATTTGATAATGCGTACGCACATTTTAAGGCACATAACAAACCTTTCATTTACACTTATTTCAAAGATTCGGAAGCACCCGTAAAAGATACGGTTCCTGAATTTAAAGAAAAATTAAGTAAAGAGGGACATTTTTATACGCCCTTTAAAGACAGCAATCATCTCTGGAATCTATTTAACAAAGAACTGGAAAGGCTGGAAACAACTGATTTTAAAAAATACTTAACTCCTGAATCTTCTAATAAAAATATCGTGAAGGATACCGAACTTGAGATTGAAGGGCAAATAAATATCGGAGACAAAGGAGATAAAAAAGGAAATTTTACAAACAAAAATGTCGTAAAAGGAAGTAAGATAACCGGTGGCGGAGATTTTAATTTAGGGGATAGTTAGGGTAGAGGAGACTGTTCCCTAAAGTGTGTCAGCGCGAAAGCTTTCCTTTAGGCCTGCCTCCCGAATCAGGGAGGAATACAAGGTGCGGGATGCAAAATGACACACTTATTTGGATAGTCCCGGGTAGGGAATGGAATTAACTTTGACAAGCGGAATATTACTAAAAAATAATAGGACATTTTCTTTATGTCTAAACAACTTCAATGATCGGGTAAAGCTTTTGATCTGTACGGAGGTATTATTAAATAAAAAAAACAGACAGCAATGAGTTCAGAAAATCAAAAGAAAAATACCATTGAAGGGTCGGATATATCGGCCCAGGGAAATGTGTTTATCGGCGATAAGAAAACGATAAACGTGTACGGTATGGAGGCCTCAGAGGGCGATGTAGATTTCGTAATTAAGTTTTTTATGTTTTTGGCAACCCTTTTTATTATCACGTTCATTGTTACGCTATTTTACCCGGGACCAAAAAAGCAGATCATCGACTTCATCGCCAGTTTTGCGGCGGGCGGTTTTTTTGGATTGATCGCTCTGCTCATTGTTTTCCTCGTTCATTCAAAAAGAAAATCTTCGATTACCATCAAATAAACCAATATGAAATTCAGAATTATTGTTGCTGTTCTCACCCTTGCTATACTCGGATTATTTGGCATGGTCATGTATCTGACCTACGAACTAAGATCAACGAATAAAGTTTTAAAGTCATCGAATGAAGAGGTGAGGCAAGCCAAGCTAAAATTGATAAAACAGGATTCCATAGCGCAGAAAAAATTGCAGGATTGCTTAAATGACGGAACCAGAAATAGCTGGGAAATCGCCGCGGGAACCAACACCTTAACCGCTTATTCAAGTTTTAAAGATAACTGTAATTCGGCCGAATCTGATTGCCACAAAGATGATCTGAAAAACGCGATCGACGCATTGCTGAATACGAAAGGGTATGTTCAGATGGTCGAAACAAATGGCAATCAATTGTTCACCACGGTTAACCTTTCGCTGGATGGAGATTTTGTTAAATTTAAAACGGATAAAAGCGTAAGAACTGGAGCCATTGGGATTCCCGATTGTGGCTCAGCCAACTCTGCCAGATCTGGTGTACTGGTAAAAGATGAAATCGTCAGAGTCCGTAATAAATGCAACGCACCGGGAAGTAAATCCGTCTGGGCCCTTATCGAGTATGCTGATTAATTAATTGCGTATTCCTGAATAATTGTTAATCCTGAGTTATAACATAATAAATGTAATATTTTGTTGGTTAAAAAGGAAATCGTATATTGAGCGAATATTACGGAAACAACTTCTATATTCACCAACCAAGTAAAAAGCTAAACTTTGAAAAGTTACCAGCAATTTATATTCGGTATCTTAATGGTCATTTGTTTGCTGGGGTCAGGCCTGACACTGAATGGACAACCGGCTACGGAAATCGAACCGCTCCCAAAATTGGAAACAACCAAAATTGATAAAATAAAGAAAAATTGCAATGGAGAACTTAAGAATATAGATTTAGATAATTTTCCAACCTTAAGAGAAAAATAACAATCTAGCGCCGCGTGGGGACTGTTCCCTAAAGTGTGTCAGCGCGAAAGCTTTCCTTTAGGCCTGCCTCCCGAATCAGGGAGGAATACAAGGTGCGGGATGCAAAATGACACACTTATTTGGATAGTCCCCCGCGCGAAAAGAGATTCCCCCAACGGTAAAGACACTTTCTAAACCCCCTTAAAAAGATACACACGTTAAAGCGTCTCTGCGTCTCTGCGCGAAAAATTCTATAACAAAAAAAACGCTAAGACATACACGCTACAACGCCACCGCCCCTCAAAACCTTCCCGTCTCCCTAAAATGCGCCCGTATCAATTTCAGGCCCTCCCATAATCCCATTGGCTCCAATCCCTGCTCCAGCTGATACGTACAAATCTCAAACAAATATCCGAAATGCGCGCTTAACACTTTCCACGCCTCAACAATCCCGTACTGCGGATCGTAAATATGCGCCGGCTCACTAAAAGCACCATTCAACTCAATGATTTTAAATTTACCATGATCGACTAAATCTTTAAAGGAGTCAAATTTTATATCTAACCGACCATAATTGACACCCGGTAGCTGTTCCAGAATTTCGGTTACCCGAAATAAAAGTCCTTCCGTATTCCAGGCTTTACCATCCAAAAAGATAGTACCCCGGGAATGATTTCCAATTCTAGGTAAAAGCAGTACTTCTCCATTTTTTAAAATTTTGCTCATGAGGACTGCCGGATCCTTGCGTAGCGTCTCCGTTTGCATAGCGTAGCGGGGGATCGCCAGCAGAAGTTCCTCTACCGTGCTTCTTCCGTCTCCGGTAATCGACATAAATTCCTTTTTTACAATACTCGTCAAACGCACTTTTTTAGTTCCGGGATGGCGGATAAAAAAGACGCCCATTTCTTCGGGGGCGGCCACAAATTCCTGTACCAGATATTCCGTTTGGATATTCGCTAAAAAGGCATTCAGTTTTATTTCATCGCGGATAATGATTAGACCCAGTCCACGTAATCCATGATTGGGTTTTAAAAGGATAGGAAAAGTAAGTCCCTCGGTAATCAACCAGTTTTTTACCGTTGAATTTGGGACGTTTGGTGGAATGACCAGGGTTTTTGGGTAATGTTCTTTGGGTAGTTGGTCGTAGATTTTATCCTTTGGAACCAAGAAGGCGCCACCGTTGACAATCCCGGGATTGGCGACCGTAAAAAACACCCAGCTCCGGGAATGAAAAGCGTAGTATAAATATTGAAAAAAAGAAGGAAGATAAATGATCCAGACGGGCCAGTATTCCCAGTTGCCCAGCCGATGAAAAAACAAAGATTGGCGCATCATCGTACGTCGAGATAGTTAAAAAATATATTGGAATCTTGAAAAACCGCCGTTGTATTACTGACCGTTTTTATCGTCGGGTAAATCGTTCCGGTCGGTTTCGTTTCGTAACGATTTTCTAAATGAAAAGCCCGGATCATCTCCGGTGTTTTTAACGCAGGTAAAATATCCTGAAATCTAAGTTTCATCCTTGTCCATTCTTCCGGCGTGTAGAGAGTAGAAGATAACCAACAATGTCCTTTTTTTGTATCTAATTGACTCGTTGATTTTTTATTACCATCCCAGATCCATTCCCAAAGTTTACCCTCCGGCGAATAGTGGAGTAGGGTAAAGGGTTCAATATCCGTCAGGTCGATGCCTTTCCACGCGCTTAGGATATCGGCAGCGTCCAGTAAATCCAGTAGAATCAATCCGCGACTTTTTCGGTAGGCAGCAGCAGCCCGTTGGTGTCTGGTACGACCACCATTTAGAATCACCAAAAAATTGTTGAAATTATCGTATCCAATCCACGTACCGCCCTTTACATCCTGCGGAAAATTCAGACTTTTTTTTCCACGAATATAGTCACGAACCAGTACCGGCTTTCCTCTTTTAGTATCTTCATCCCGACTGGATGTGATTACGATACTATTTTTTAGTGGGACAAAACTAACCAGACACATGCTTCGCCTGGTATTTGATAGTGGCGGGTGCGTACCCAAAATTTTTCTGGACGGCATTACCTAAAAAACGTTCTACTGCGGGACGGATAATCGCGTTGTGGTGGATGATGTGTTCCAGTTGGTACAACAATTCCCGGAAGTAAGAGGTTTTGATAACTAATTGATTATTAAGTAGTTCAATGGATTTGTCGGGTTTTTCAAAATTTGTTTTTAAATAATCGAGTCGATGAATAGCAAGCGCACGATCTTCCTCCAGTGCTAGATTCCGGGCCCGGTTTTCGTAGTTTATCTGTCCCGAATCATAGTCGTCCACCAAGCGTAAAAAGATTTCGAGGGTATGCCTCAAATGTCGGCCAATCGAAGCGGTTTCGCCACGGGGAACAAAACAATACTGATCATCTTTGAGGTTGCTTACTAACTCGATGAGTTCATCCAGGTGTGATTCTATATTTTTTTCTAGTGATAAATGCGCCATATTATTTCTTTATGAAGCTGTTTATTTTTTTTAAATAACTTTTTTTAAATTATCCACTAACTGCCAGCAGTCCGTAAAGTTATTGTACAAAGGAACGGGTGCTACCCGGATCACATCCGGTTCCCGCCAGTCGGCAATAACGCCTTTTTTAGTCAGTTTATCGTATACCTTTTTATCTGCTCCTAAAACCTGTATTGAAAGTTGACAGCCACGTCGTGCCGGATCTTTCGGAGTAATAATCTGCACTCGGTCGGTATTCATGTTATTTAATAAAAATTCCAGATATCCAGTCATGCGCAAAGATTTGGCTCGTAGTCGTTCCATCCCTGCCGCTGCAAAAATTTCCAGTGAGGCATAGATCGCCGCCATGCTTAAAATAGGTGGGTTGCTAAGTTGCCAGCCTTCTACGCCGGGAATAGGATCAAAACCGTCGCGCATTCCAAATCTGGTCTCTTTGTTATGGCCCCACCAACCCGTAAATCGAGGGATCTTTTTAGCGTTGGCGTGTCGCTCGTGGACAAAACAACCACCCAAACTTCCGGGACCACTATTCAGATATTTGTACGTACACCAAACCGCAAAATCGGCTCCACTGTCGTGCAAGTTTAAAGGTAGATTTCCGGCCCCGTGGGCACAGTCAAAACCCACCATACATTTTTTCTTTTTACCTAATTTGGTAATGGCTTTCATGTCCAGAAACTGTCCGGTATAATAGTTGGGGTTTCCGAAAAGAATCAAGGCAATTTCATCTCCGTGCTCCGCGATGGTTTTTTCAATATCCTCCATGCGCAAAAGCGTTTCTCCTTTTCTGGCCTTGAGAGAAATAATAGATTTTTTTGGATTAAAACCATGAAAAGCAACTTGCGAAGCGACCGCGTAGCGATCCGACGGAAAAGCATCGTGTTCGATCAGTATTTTATATTTCTTTTTGGTCGGTCGATAAAAAGATACCATCATCAAATGCAGGTTGACCGATAAGGTATTCATGACCACCGTTTCGATGGGTTTGGCACCAACCACTTCCGCCATCTTTTCAGTTAGAAATTCGTGGTAAGGAAGCCAGGGATTTTTACTTTGAAAATGACCTTCGACCCCGTAAGCCTTCCAGTCTTTGAGTTCCTGCTCGATAAAAGATTTGGTCGTCTTTGGTTGCAAGCCCAGTGAATTTCCACAAAAGTAAAGATGGTTTTTACCGTTAGATTGTTTAGGAATATGAAAGGATTTTCGAAACGATTTTAAGGGATCTTTTCGATCTTCACGTTTGGCAAAAGACGGCGTATCTTGAAAATTCATAAAAATATTTTAGAACGGTCCATCTTCTGGTCGTAAACTATTTTCCGAAGGGGACGGCATTCGTAGTATTAAATAAAAAAAAAAACAGTTTTTGACTGGACCTCGTCAAGGGAAATCTGGTTGTTTTAATATGAATCCACCCATCCGCACATCAAAAAATCCACGAATCAAAAAAAAGTTGGAAATTACCCCAGCCCTGAAGGGAGTTCCAACATTTTTTTGATTGAACTTCGTCAGGGAAACCTGGTCATAATCGACCCATCCGCACATCAGAAAATCCGCACATCAGAAAATCAACACATCAATCCATCTCAACGGCCTTGGGTGGCTGCATTTTCGTTCCACATTTATCGCAAGTCCGCAATTCCGAATCGGAGTAAAATTTATCAAAAATAACCGGCATATCCGTTTCGATATTTTTTATGGAAAATTTCTCGTGGTAAAGCTCCGTTTGACAATTTTCACAAAACCAGGCGAGGCCATCCTCCATATCCGCCGGTCGTTTTTGTTCGATCACCAGTCCAATGGTATTAGGACCACGCTGCGGAGAATGCGGAATATTTGGCGGAAGCAAATAGATTTCACCTTGTTTGATATGAATATCCTTTTGCACGCCTTCGTCGATCACCTTGAGGGTAATATCTCCTTCCACCTGATAGAAAAATTCCGGTGTTTTATTAAGGTGATAATCTTTACGGCTGTTCGGACCACCAACCACCATGGCGATAAAATCACCACCTTCCCAGATCATTTTGTTGCCAACGGGGGGCTTCAACAGATGACGGTGTTCTTCAATCCATTCCTTAAAGTTAAATTTGGGAAATAATTTAGACATAATTCGGGTGTTAAAATGTTGAATCGTTGAATCGTTGAAATGTTGAGGCTGTTTGCCGACACAGTAAAGCAGGTTGATTTTTGCTCAACATCCTGACGAATAAAGGCTCTAATATACTAGACTTTAGGGAAAATTCCGACTGAATTATGGGTAGAATTTAAAAAGATGGTTCACCTGGAGATGCTATTGGGTGACTTGGTAGCTGTGGATAGGTTTAGTAAACGTTTAACGTTATAACTAAAGATAAAAATTGTCAGTAACTTTGTGTTTGATATTCTAAGTCAGCCGACTCGGGTTAGACAGTTGGCTTCTCTTTCACGTCCTTTCACACGTGAAAGAGAAGCCAATTGCTAATGCCAAATAGCCCTTTTAAAAAGCAATCCCCACCGATGCCACCACGCGGCCCGGTCGCTGATCAAAACTAAATTGATTCCCAAAAAAGGTAAAATGGTCACCAAAATTTGAGAAATTACCTTCGTATTTCAGGTCGATCACAAATTTCCAGAAATCGAGGCCAATTCCCGTCTGGTAACCGTAGGTCATGGTCTTAAAATTTTCCTCGTAGCCCTGAAAATCCGTCAAATCTGAGCTGCTATCAAGGTGCAGATGCCCCACCGGACCACCCTGTAGGCGTAGTGGTCCTAACTTAAATCCGAGCATGATCGGAATATCAACATTTCGGTAGGTCTCGCTAAAAATACTGTTCATTAATTCGCCGGCGCCATCTCCGGTCAGGGTATAATCCACGGAGGAACTATTAAAGAGTACTTCGGGCTGAATAAAGAATTTTTCGCCTCCGGCTTGCAAAAAGACGCCCAAATGATAGCCGTAATTGGCCTCTTTGGTACTTAAGGTAAATTCTTCGGCAGCAGCTTGATTGGTGACCACAAAACTGCCTGGTTTGAGATCCGTAGAGGATAATCCTCCCCGGACACCAAATTTTACCTGGGCCGAAGCAGCAGTGACAAATAGGATAGAAAACAGAATAATCAGTGAATTTTTCATGGTGTATTATTTTTGGTTGCTGGATAAACGCTTTGTATTTTGAAATGTTGGATAGAAAAGCAGATATTTGAGCGATTTAACGAAATATGTGAATGAGGAGTTAATTTTTTTTAGATTAGATTAGGTTGCTGGCTTCACTCGACGGCACTTAGCAAATAGCATAAACCAAATTAGATCGCAAATTTATTCTTAAACCCTCAATCGCATTCAAACATCATCAATTATGAACATCCGTTCCGTCGAATATCTGGGTAGTTTTCCTTCGGTCAGTAAGTGTCCAAAACATAATAAGGTGGAATACGCTTTTATTGGTCGTTCCAACGTAGGAAAATCTTCGTTGATTAATATGTTGTCTGATCGAAAGTCGCTGGCCAAAGTATCGAATACCCCCGGAAAGACCCAAATGATCAATATGTTTCACGTCAACGAAAAATGGATTATTACCGATTTGCCGGGATATGGTTATGCCCGATTATCCAAAAAACACCGGGATTCCCTCGAGACCATGATTCAGGGATACCTGCAGTTTCGGGAAAATATGAATTGCGCTTTTGTACTCATTGATAGTTACGTGCCACCGCAGGCCATTGATTTGGAATTTATCAACTGGTTGGGGGAGGCAAGGGTACCATTTGTGATCGTTTTTACCAAACAAGACCGGATGATCTCACAAAAGAAAATGATTAATGTCGAATTATTTAAAAATGAAATGTTGAAAACCTGGAACGAACTTCCACCGTTATTCTTTACGAGTAGCGCCAACAAGGAAGGACGTGAGGAAATTTTAAATTATATTGAGGAAATTAATCCTTGAAAGAATATTCAATATTGATTGTCGGACCATCTTTGATACCTGAAAGACCAATTATCATTTATGGAAAATACCAAAATGCTGATCAGGGAAACATTACTATTGCCGGTGATTACGCGGATGGCATCATTTCAAGCACCTTGGATTTTTCTGATTATATTGCCGGTGCGGATGAAAATGTAGCGTTAAAATATTTGTGGGCCAGAAAAAAAAGGCAGTGGATTTTTGTTTTAAATTAATTAATTTGGATTGATAAAGAAGAATTTAATATTATAGATATGGTGCTATGCAAATAAAAAAATCAGCTAAAGCATACGATGCGATTATTGTAGGTTCCGGAGCAGGGGGAGGGATGGCCGCCGATGTATTGTCCAAAGCTGGACTCAAAGTAGCGGTTGTAGAAGCGGGACCTTTTTTCGATCCCAAGGATCCTGTAACCATGACGCAGATGAAATGGCCCTGGGAATCTCCCCGCAGAGGCGCGAGTACGAACCGTGCTTTTGGAGACTTTGATATGTCCTACGGAGACTGGGAAGTCGAAGGCGAACCGTATACGCAATCCGAAGGAACCAAGTTTATGTGGTGGCGTTCCCGGATGTTAGGAGGCCGTACCAATCATTGGGGTCGAATTTCGTTACGCTTTGGACCGGATGATTTTAAACATCGGGATATTGACGGGTTGGGGGAGAACTGGCCCATTACTTACGAAGAGCTCAAGCCTTTTTATGATAAACTGGATAAACAAGTTGGGGTATTTGGTACAAAAGAAGGGTTGCGGAACGATCCGGATGGGTTTTTTCTGCCGCCGCCAAAACCCCGGTTGCACGAATTGTACTATATCAAAGGTGCCAAAAAAGCGGGTGTCAGTGCGATCCCTTCGCGGCTGTCGATCTTAACCAAAAAGTTGAATGATGATAGAGGTGTTTGTTTTTATTGTCAGCAATGTAGTCGATCGTGTCGGGTCTATGCCGATTTTTCATCCAGCTCGGTTTTTATAATTCCGGGCGTAGATGGCGGACGGATTGACTTGTACGTAAATAGTATGGTTCGTTCCGTTACGACCAACGAGGAAGGTTTGGCAACGGGTGTTTCGTACATCAACAAGGAAGACCGCCTGGAGTATGAACTAAAAGGGAAGACGGTGGTACTTGGGGCTTCGGCTTGCAGCAGTGCAAGGATTCTTTTAAATTCTAAATCCAAGCAACATCCCAATGGTTTAGGCAACAGTAGTGACGCCGTGGGAAGATACCTCCACGATTCAACGGGAGCCGGTCGCTCGGCATTTATTCCCGCGCTGATGGATCGAAAAATGTACAACGAAGATGGGGTGGGGGGACTACACGTTTATTCTCCCTGGTGGCTGGATAACAAAAAACTGGATTTTCCACGTGGGTATCATATTGAGCAATGGGGAGGACTTGGAATGCCGGCCTACGGTTTTGGTTTTGATGTAGCGGGTATGAACAAATATATCGGTGGAGCGGTCGGTGGTTACGGCGATAAATTGCGTAAGGACGTAAAGAAATTTTTCGGAGCAACCATTGGAATGGCAGGACGCGGGGAGTCGATTGCCAGACGCGAAAATCGCTGTGAAATTGATCCCACTACGGTTGATCAGTTTGGAATACCGGTTTTAAAATTTACGTACCAATGGTCGGATTACGAAATTTTACAGGCCAAACATATGCAGGATACTTTTGAAGAAATTATTGACGGTATGGGTGGGATTGCTTTTGGTAACAAACCAACAAAAGAAGAAAACTATGGACTGTTAGAACCTGGTCAGATTATTCACGAAGTAGGAACGACCCGGATGGGAAATGATCCCAAGCGGTTTGTCACCAATAAATATTGTCAGTTGCACGATGCTAAGAATGTGTTTATTGTAGACGCGGGACCTTTTACGTCGCAGGCGGATAAAAACTGTACGTGGACCATTATGGCACTGGCGATGCGGACGTCGGAGTATATTGTGGAGGAGTTGAAGAAGCGGAATATTTGAGGCGCTTCGCGCGTTGAGTCGCTGCGCTGGTTGAGTCGCTGCGCGGGACCGTTCAAGGTATCGTGAATCAAATATGAATATTATTTTTATTAAATATGTCTCAATTTTTCTGTTTTCCTAGTTTTTAGAGTAGACTCACTAATCAACTGATTAACAAATAATTATAAAAATAATATTTTATTTATATAATTGAACTAACTGATTAGACACAGTCAATTGAACACCCCCCGCTGCGCTTGTTGAGTTGTTGTTGAGGGGCGTTGAGTTGTTGAACTTTTTTGCTGGCGAACTGATAAATAAGCGTAATATGTTTTCGTGATTTTTTTATTAAAAAAGGAATAGCTAAAAAAACGAAAAATCTCGGAACGAGTATATGGTAAATGTAGGAGGAATTTTTAAACAGATTTGGTTAGATGCAGCCAATAGCTAATAGCCAAAAACCAATAGCTTTTAAATTATGGATCGTAGAAAAACTATTAAAACATTGTTAGTTGGAACGTTGGGAGGTGCAGCGGTAGTTGGAGTGGGGAGTTGTAAAAATGACTCGACGGGTGACTTGACGGATGGATTAGCGACCACGGCAGAGACCGAAAGTGATGGATTATACGGGCGAACGCCCGAGGAAATATTGTGGGATGAAGAAGTGAACAGAGCAGTCTTTTTTAACGAATCAGAATTAGGAGTCATTGCGGTTTTGTGTGATATTATTTTACCGGCTACGCCGACGGCGGGATCTGCCACGGAAGCGAAGGTGCCCGAATTTATTGAGTTTATTGTGAAGGATTTACCCGCCCATCAGTTGCCCATTCGAGGTGGATTAATGTGGCTGAATTCGGAGTCTAACCGTCGGTATAGTAAAATATTTACGGACCTTACCGAACCGGAGCGTCTGGCGATTATCGACGATATTGCGTATCCCGATCCGGATGATAAATATCCAGAGCGAAAGCCCGGTATTGCCTTTTTTAATCGAATGCGCAACCTGACGCTGACCGGATATTATACCACTAGAATGGGTTTTGACGACCTGGGATATCAGGGAAATTTTCCCAACGTGTGGGATGGCGTTCCCGCCGAAGTTCTCAAAGACCACGACGTAGATTATGATCCGGAGTGGCTGGCCAAATGTGTTGATCAGAAGAAGCGGATGGATATTGCGAGGTGGAATGAGGAGGGGGATTTGTTGACGTGAGACGATGGGTTTTTTTCTCTGCTGGCGTGTTTGGCTTTTTTCCCTGCTGACGTGTCTGGCTTTCGGTGGGCTTTTTTCTGTGTTAGCGTGTTTGGCTTTCGGTGGGCTTTTCCTCTTTTATCGTGTTTGGCTTTCGGTGGGCTGACGATAGGCTGACAATTGGCTCTCTTCAATCGGTGAGGGCTTTTGGTTGGTTTTCGGTTGGTTTTCGATGGGGGGCTCTTTAACGTGTTTGGTTTTTATTGCTAATTAGTTGGTCTGCTCTATTTTTTCTTGGAGAGGCGCAGAGAACGCAGTACTTGTTTCGTACTTGTTTCGGGAGATTAAAATTGAACATACCCAAATGAATACAGTTTATTGCTTAAATAATTCCGGGTAATTTTACAGGTATAATTTCAGCGTCTCAACGAGCGCAGCGACTCAATAAAAAAAGAATGCCAATACGCGATCTCTTACAAGCACAAATAGAACAAATGGGGCAAGCCATCGGGAAAATGATCTCTAAGTTTTTAGGATTAAAAAGCGATGGAAAGATGGAAGAAGCGCTGGCAGTGACCCAAGCGGCGCTGCAAGAAGAATTAGGATTAGATTTTGAAAAACTGTACCGATCGGATGAGGAAGACTTTCTGGTATTTTTTCGGGACAAACCCTATTCTGCCGAAAGTTTGGAGTTGTTAGCTACTTATTTTATGGAAGCAGGCGTTGATAAAAAGGAAACGCATCCCGAGACGGCAGCACTAATCCTACAAAAAGCCATTCATTTACTAACCCTAGTGCCTCGGGCATAAATTAATTGAGTATATGGACTGGTAATTTTAAATCTGCTCTGCGTTAGAAAATTCCTCATTATGCTACGGCATAACTCCGGATTTTCTGCCTTGATCAGCTGTAAAATTACTGCCTCCATAA
>CALLLR010000138.1 GCA_938008185.1 uncultured Saprospiraceae bacterium | reverse complement strand
TCCGTCACCCCACCAAATCCGGCACCACCCCCAAAAATCGAAACGTCTCTCCCTCGTAATCCATTTCACAACAATACGTATCCATCCCATTGGTAACCAATAAATAAGGAACACGGAGCGTCAGATTATAAGCCGAAATTTGTTCAAAGACAGACTGGGTGATTTTTACTTCGGGTGCCTTACATTCTACCAGCAGCCACGGCGTCATGTCCTGGGCGTAGACCATCAAATCCCAGCGGCGCGTCATGGTATTTACCTTGAGCGCTCGTTCGAGGGCGAGTCGGTTTTTGCTGATGTTGCGTTCGGCGAGGAGATACTGGATGAGTAGTTGACGGACCATTTCTTCGGGCGTCAGGACGAGATAGGTTTTTCGAATCGGATCGAAGAGGTAGCGTTTGCCAGCCTCTTTTTTTATTTTTAGTTCCGATTGGTAATCTAGTAAATTAAGTTGAATTTTCATTTAAGCGATCCCAGTAATAAGATAAGATACCACTGTTTTAGAAATACAAATTTTACTTAACGGCGATTATTGCCACTGCCACCACGCTTGTTACCCCCGCCGCCGCGATTGTTGCGGTTGCCACCGCCGCCTCTATTTCCGCCACGTCCTCCCTTATTTCCACCACGTCCTTTAAAGCCGCCGCCTGAAGAGCGGCGTTTGTGTGGTTCATAAAGTGGTGCTTCTCCGAGGAACGAAGGCAATGGAATCTTTTTCACTTCCATTTCGATCAGGTCTTCGATATCTTTAAAACGTCGCTGATCTTTTTGGGAAATCAGTGTTAGGGCGACTCCCGTCGTGTCGGCACGGGCGGTACGACCAATTCGGTGGACATAATCTTCGGCGTCGTTGGGGACGTCGTAGTTGATGACCAGGTTAATATTTTTTATATCAATACCACGTGCCAGGATATCGGTAGCGACGAGGATTTGGGTTTTGTGGGTTCGGAAATCAAGCAAGGCCTGTTCGCGATCTTTTTGGTCGAGATCAGAAGAAATTTCTCTTACGCGGAATTTTTTTCTTTTCAGACTCTGGGCGATTTCGCGAACCATTCGTTTGGTGGAAGAGAAAATGAGAATACTCTTATAATTTTCTTTTCCGCTGATGAGATGTTCCAGCAAAGGCACTTTTTGATTATCATAAGTCAGATAAGCACCCTGAAGCACCCCTTCGGCTGGCTTGGAAATCGCGAGGCTGATTTTCTCCGGATTGATGAGCAGTTTTTTAGAAAGATCCCGAATCCGGGGCGGCATGGTCGCAGAAAATAGCAAGGTTTGTCGCTTTGCGGGTAGTTTATTGACGATGGTCATGATATCATCAAAGAATCCCATATCCAGCATTCGATCCGCTTCGTCCAGAATGAGGTGTTTGACCTTATCCAGTTTTACGTATCCAAGGTTGAGGTGGGAGATGAATCTACCGGGAGTCGCAATGATAATATCAGCTCCTTTGGTCAGGGCTTTTTTCTGTTGGTCCCAGCTATTGCTCGTTCCACCACCATAAACCGGTAGCGAGCTAACACCCGTAAAATAGGCGAATCCTTCCACCTGCTGGTCAATCTGTAATGCCAGTTCGCGGGTAGGAGCGATGACGAGGGTATTGATTTCAAAAGGACGATCCGGATCGGCGGCCAGTTTATTTAAAACCGGTAATAAAAAAGCGGCGGTCTTCCCTGTACCCGTCTGGGCGCAGGCAATCAGGTCTTTTCCGGCTAGAATCTTGGGAATGGCTTGCTGTTGAATAGGCGTAGGGGATTCAAATCCCATCGCATCCAGGGCTTCTCCAATGGAGGACTCAAAATTAAAATCAGAAAAAGTAATTTCTGCTGCGATATTTTCTGGCGTTTCAGGTGTATCTGGTGTAACTTCCAAGGGATAATAAAATTTGTGAAGTTACCTTAATGTAACAGAGTTTACTTTTTGAAAAAAATTAGCAGAAAGTAAAGTCCAGGTAAATTCAGGATGATTGATGATTGGGATAGCGGAACATTTTGCCCGATTTCCCAAACTTATTTTGTCAAATCGCTCTTTCTCTTTGTCATTTAGCACAAAATAGGTCTCTACAAAAGTACACAATTTAAGCCGTATTGATATATGATAGAAAAAAGTCTTCATTTAAGCAGTCGTTCACGCTATCTATCATTCTTACTGCTTTTTGATAGATTTGTTTGGATAAAAGTTAAAATTGTTTCTCAAAAAAAATGCTAACTTGTATTTGGACGTTAGAAAGACAGATCATCCTGCCCACCCCCGAGTTTTTTGAATTTTAAAGTTGGGGTGTTGTTTGGATTTTAAAAGTAGAGAATGAATCAAATTGGCTAAATAATTTGGGATGACTCATGTTTTTTAAAAATTAATGCTGTCCCCTACAAAATGACATTCGCAAAACAATAAAACCTGTCCAATCCTTTAATTTACCGTAACTTTGCGAATCAAATAATTTCTTCATTAAATCTAGTCCATGGCCCGCAAGAGGCGTACCTACCAAAAAGCCGAACCGGTCACTAAAAAGAAACTGGCGAACTCGGCCAAGATATTTCGTTTTATTCGTCCTTACCGTTGGTCTTTCTACGTAGGGCTTTTCCTGTTGAGTGTTTCGAGCTTAATGTTTATGATTTTTCCCGGAGCGGCGGGAGAAATGGCGAATAAGGCGAGTGGGCAACCAACTAAAATTCTTGATTTGGAGTTGTGGCAGTACGGTGGATTTTTTCTGATCTTGTTAATCGTTCAGGGAGTCACTTCTTATTTTCGGACGGTATTGTTTGCCAATGTTTCTGAAAAGGGGATGGCCGATGTACGGAAGGCACTTTACCAAAAATTAATTACGCAAGATATTCCTTTCTTCGAACAACGTAGAGTAGGGGAACTGACGAGTCGAATAACCGCGGACGTGGAGCAATTACAATCCGCTTTTAGCATTACCTTAGCCGAGTTTGTCAGACAAATTGTGATTCTTTTATCGGGTGTGGTGATTATTGGCTGGCTGACGCCAAAGCTGGCGCTGATCATGCTGGCGACTTTTCCGGTCGTGGTAGTGGTTGCTTTTTTCTTTGGTCGTTATATCCGAAAATTATCCAAAAAACGACAAGATCAGCTGGCGGGTACCAACGTAATTGTAGAAGAAACTTTTCAGAATTTTTCGGTTGTAAAATCTTTTACCAACGAATGGCTGGAGACGGTGCGTTACGGAAAGTCGGTAGATGAAGTAGTTCAGACTTCCTTGAAGTTTGCCAAAATACGGGGACTGTTTTTTATTTTTATCATTACCGTTTTATTTGGTGCGATCTTTTTTATTCTGTGGCAGGGAGCGATGCTGGTAGAAAAAGGAGTGATGGAAGTAGGGGATTTATTTTCGTTTATTCTCTATACCGGATTAATCGGTGGCGCCATCGGCAGTCTCGGAAATTTATATACGGCCCTGTCGGGTGCGCTGGGTGCTACGGAGCGAATTACCGAAATTCTGGATACTACTTCGGAGGTGGAAATTCAGCCGGTCAAGATCACCGAAGCCCAACGTTTTATCGGAAATATTGCTTACCAAGACATTCATTTTTCTTATCCTACCCGAAAAGATGTTCCCGTTCTGAAAGGTATTAATTTACAAATAAAGTCGGGAGAAAAAGTAGCGCTCGTGGGAATGAGTGGTTCCGGAAAATCTACGATGGTACAGCTATTATTACAATTTTATCAACCGGATCAGGGGGCTATCACCATCGACGGAAAACTGGCTACGGAATACGATCTTTCCGTTTACCGGCAAAATATGGCGATCGTTCCACAGGAGGTAATGCTCTTCGGTGGTACCATCCGCGAAAATATTTTGTACGGAAAACCAACGGCCACGGAGGCGGAAATTGTCGAGGCCGCAAAGCAATCCAACGCCTGGGAATTTATCGACTCATTTCCCGAAAAGCTGGAAACGATCGTTGGTGATCGGGGGATCAAACTCTCCGGCGGACAACGCCAGCGTATTGCTATCGCTCGTGCTATTTTAAGAAATCCAAGCATCTTGTTGTTGGACGAAGCCACTTCTTCATTGGATGCTGAATCGGAAAAAGTAGTTCAGGATGCGCTCAATAACTTAATGGAAGGTCGTACGTCGATCATCATTGCGCATCGCCTCGCAACCATTCGGGAAGTGGATACCATTTATGTAATTGATGAAGGTCAGATTATTGAACAAGGAACGCACGAGGAATTATCGGCGGTGGAAAATGGGGCATATAGTGGGTTGGCGAAGTTGCAGTTTGAGATGAGTGAGTAATGAATTACGATTTTTTATGGAATATGGCGCATTTAGTTCAATGTTTGTTAATGTAAAATTTATTCTCTAAAATGCTATCAATTTAGTTATGTTACATTGTTTTATTATGTGTTAAGTTTTAAGTTTAGGCTTACTCGGTTAAATAAAAGCAAAAAGGTCAACCAAATAATTTGATTGACCTTAGTTCTTAGGGGATGAAATCAACTTGTTTTGAAAAAACAGAGGATGATTTCAAACCCCATTCATTATCTTAGAGTATATTACTCTGTTGCAAATATACAAAAAATTAACTAATGCAGCAACTTCGTTATAGCTATAGTCCGAATGAGATCGAAAGATTATTTATTGAAAAAGGGTTAGAATCCTTATATAAAGGAACCCTTGATAGTTACCGAGTGCGACTCAAAAACGATAATTGAAGAGGTTATTGAAGTAACTCAACAAGTAAAAGACGGTGTGCTACAGCGAATTGATTATGTTGTGGAAGTATGTAGAGTGTAGGAAGTTTCAATTTATCGGCATCATAATAGAATAAGTAATCCAATGGAAATGTTCTATTAGACCGTACATTTTTGTAAATGTGGAAGCATGTGTGTCTCATCTTTGTCTATGAAGTCGTTCTAGGTTCCATAACCGCTCAAATTCCCTTCCTCCACCACCGACTGTCGTCTCCGATCCACGATCAATCTGGTCACATCCGGCCGCGAATAATGTCCCGTTGGATCAAAATTTTGTCTAGCTTCCAGCACCCGATTAAGGTTAATTTCTCCGATGATGACCCCTTCTTTATTGGCGATTGGTTCGATGATCCACTGACCGTCGGGACCGGCAATACACGAGCCACCGTCGGCGATCACGGACGGAGCACTCCGTAAGATTTCATTTAGGTGAGGCGTGTGATCGGGGAAGTCTACCGGACGCATTAAACCCGAGACGGAGACGACAAAAGATCTGCTTTCCAGGGCGATAAAGCGGGTAATGTTTTCCGTATTTCGAACCGAACCCGGCCAAACGGCGATGTGTAAATTTTCGCCCATTCCGTAAAGGGCGGTACGGGATAGTGGCATCCAGTTTTCCCAGCAATTCAGACCTCCTACCGTAAATCCTTCCAGCGCGTGAACCCGTAAGCCGTGGCCGTCGCCGGGTGCCCAGGTGAGCCGTTCTTCGTAGGTGGGTTGTAGTTTGCGGTGCGTAGACTGGATCATTCCATCTTTGTCAATATAGACCAGCGTACAGTAGAGGCTATGGTTGCCCCGATTTTTTCCGCGTTCGATAATTCCCAGATAGATCGCCATCTTGAATTCTTTGGCCAGGGCGCAGATTTCCTTCAAATCTCCTTCTTCGATTTCCACAGCATTGCGCATATAATGGGCGTGTAATTCCTTTTGCATCTGGGATTCAAATTCCGAACCTTTGGTCATGGACAACCAAAAAGGATAGCCCGGCAGCAAGCCTTCTCCAAAAACCAGGAGGTCGCATTTTTCTTTTCCTCCCTGCTCAATAAATACTTTTATTTTTTCAATCGTCTGTAATTTATGAAGCCAGATGGGAGACATCTGCGCCATACCGATTCGTAAGGTTTGTTTTTTCACCGTAGTAATGATTTATACCAAGTGCCGGACAAAAGGCCTGAATAAAAAATGGCCACCGGGTCACGAAGTCACCAAGAAATTAATATTTAGTAGTTTCGAGTAAAACTAAAAAGTCTTTTTCGATTACTGGCGAAATATATAAAGAAAATCAGACTTTTTACCTAAACAATACTGCGGTAACGCTCCCTCTTGCAGAAAAAAGTTTAGCTAGTCATACTGATAAGCCTAAAAAAAATATTTCCAAAAAAAATAATTTTTCTTAATGATTAGTTGCAAAGGCAATTCACAAGAAAATTTTAAAAAAAGTATCCAACGATAAATTAAAGGATGCTGTTTCAGATTGTATTGAAGGAACTGACGAAGGAATGGAAATGATCAAAACTATCTGCGAACGTCACAAAACACAGATTATTGAACGGTACCTCGCAACAATTTCAACAACCAAACAATTCCCACTTTGTTACATAAAGAAAAATACATGCTTCACTTAAAAATAAACGATCGCTTTCTCCACGAATTACCCGCTGACCCCGAACGAACGCAAAGTCGTCGTCAGGTCAAGGACGCTTGTTATTCTTACGCAACGCCACGAGTTCCCGGTAATCCAGCATTAGTGCACGCCTCCAAAGAAGCGGGCGCGTTGATCGGATTGACCGAGGCTGATTTAAAGTCTAAGGATTTTTTAGATATTTTTTCCGGTACCCAAAAAATAGATGGAACGGATCCTTACGCCATGTGTTACGGAGGTCATCAGTTTGGTCATTGGGCGGGACAACTCGGTGACGGACGGGCCATCAATATTGGCGAAGTTGAACACGAAGGAAAAACCTGGGCGCTTCAGTTAAAAGGGTCGGGCGAAACGCCGTATTCACGAACGGCGGACGGACTGGCGGTGTTGCGCTCTTCGGTACGTGAACACTTGTGCAGCGAAGCGATGTATCATCTTGGAGTAGCCACGACGCGATCTCTTTCTTTGGTAGAAACGGGAGATTCGGTGATGCGGGATATGTTGTACGATGGAAATCCTGCTCCGGAAAAAGGGGCGGTCGTTTGTCGAATGGCACCGGCATTTATCCGTTTTGGAAATTTTGAAATACTGGCCAGTCGGGGCGATACCGAAAATTTGCGGAAACTCACTGATTTTACGATTAAATATTTTTATCCGGAAATAATAGGGGGAACGGCAGACGCCTACGTCGAGTTTTTTCGGCAAGTTTCCCGTCGTACTTTGAGTATGGTAATGGATTGGCAACGTGTCGGCTTTGTTCACGGAGTAATGAACACGGATAATATGTCAGCACTTGGTTTGACGATTGACTATGGCCCCTACGGCTGGCTCGAAGGTTACGAACCCGGCTGGACACCCAACACCACCGACCGGCAAAATAAACGCTACCAATACGGTCAGCAAGCACAAATGGCGCACTGGAATTTATACCAATTGGCCAATGCATTGTATCCACTGATTGAGGCGACCGAACCACTGGAATCGGCCCTCAACGAATTCCGGGAAAATTACGCAGTTGAATATCCAGCGATGATGCGCCAAAAACTGGGGCTCGAAAAATCAGAAAATATTGACTGGGATTTAATTAAGAAACTGGAAGAAACGCTCCAGCTTACCGAAACAGATATGACCATTTTCTTTCGGTTGTTAGGAAATTTTTCCACCAATAAATTATCTGCGGATACTGCTTATTTTCTAAACTTGATCCAGCCCGCATTTTATACACCAGC
>CALLLR010000137.1 GCA_938008185.1 uncultured Saprospiraceae bacterium | reverse complement strand
TTTATGGAGGCAGTAATTTTACAGCTGATCAAGGCAGAAAATCCGGAGTTATGCCGTAGCATAATGAGGAATTTTCTAACGCAGAGCAGATTTAAAATTACCAGTCCATATGCTCAATTAATTTATGCCCGAGGCACTAGTACCTTGACGATTAGCTCGGGTGCAAGATTGTTGTTAAGGAAAGGGAGTGAACTGCTTGTTAAAGCAAACACTTCGTTGATCATTGAAAGTGGTGCAGAGGTTACACTATACGATGAGGCACGTATTGTAGTTGAACCAGGTGGAACATTATATTTAAAAGGAAATGAAATTAGATTACTTGGAAAAGATGCGGTGATCATTATGAAAGGAACGCTAAAAACTGAGGAAAATGTAGATTTTACTTTTACAGGAGATGGTTATGCCAGTTTTTACGATACACATGACCTCGATTTAGGTGTCGGAAGTAAATTTGTAATCCAACGATCATCGGGTGATAATAGATTTTTAGAATTACGAGAAAATACAACATTACATATTGAAAATAGAAGTATTGATTTACTGAATGGTACTGTTCACTATTGGGATGATTCTAAAATTGTGGCGGAAGGCCAATACGTAAAATTTAAAGGAATTACCGCAACATCTATAGAATCATCAAGAACTTCAACGGCAATAGCGGGTTTTAATAATACTTTGTTCGAGGTTGAGAACTGTAAATTTTTTGATTTATTAACAGGAGCCAGATATACCGGTCCGACTACTATTCCTATTTTCGAGGGGAATATTGTAAAATTCTGCACGGAAGGATTTCGAGTAGAATCAGTAAATGCAGCTTTTTTTACAGATAATGACCTGCAATATTTATTTGAAACGGGAGTATATATAAGTGAAATTTCAAGAGCAATTTTCACAAATAATTTTATCAGCGGAAATAATCTAGGATTAGTTGGTATTGAAATGATAGGCATCAGAAATGCTGTCCTCAATAATACGGCAGTAAGAAGGTTTGAAGAGTATGGAGTAAGAGCAAATAATTCTAACGTAACCTTACAAAATGGGGCGAATATTAGATATAATGACGTTGGGGTTCTATATCACGGGAATACCACCGCAAATTGGTTTTTAGCAGTTGGAAAGTGTGGCTGTGCCAGTATTGCTAATAATACTGTTGGAATAACTGGAGATAATATTATACTCGAAATTGATGCAGAAGAAAATCAGGTGTCCTGTAATTCAGCTTCGCTGCAAAATAATAACTTTAACGATAATACAATAGTTTTTGATATATGTTACACAGATCCTAATTACATTCCTCCAAATACAATTTTGATGAAAGGTAATTACTGGGGGGGAGGTCCATTAAGTAATTATCAGTACTCAATTGCAAAAAGTAGTTGTCAATTAGAAGTTAACGTAGATGATAGCAATTTTATTAATACGTCATGCTATGGAAACAATGGAGGTGGTGGAACGATTGGAACTACAGAAAATTTTGGACCGCAGGAAGAAAATAAAGTACAATACAGCTTTTATGATAAAGGTAAGGTAGTGGAAGTACATGATATTTATCGAATGGCTCATACTGGGTATTATAATGAAACGTTCTTAGAAATTCCAACTTCTGTAGAGACTTATTCAAATTATAAAAGTATTTCAGAATTAAATAAAACTACCCACAATGATAATAAAGCTGTATATAAGATTGATGTATCTAGATGTATGATAAATGCATTTGACAATAACACAATTGGGAATGTAGCAGGACTCAATTCGTCAGAGGAAGATAGTGTAACTGAGCAACAGAAGCTAGCTCAATTTGAAATATACCCAAATCCTGCCACGGATAGAATCTGGATTAATTCAAAGAGTGACGAAGCCTATCAAATATCAGTATATAATATGATGGGGCAGCGCGTAGACCAACGCCAATTCTCCGGTAAGATGGATTTGACCGTAGCAAATTGGTCGAAAGGTATCTACCTCATTGAAATCCGAAATGAAGCAGGAGGTTTTATTAAAACGGAAAAAATGGTAGTACAGTAATTTTCTCCAAACTAATGCACAAAATCGGAGTTATGCCGAAGGATCTTTCGACCCTTCGGCATTTTTTTTAGCCTGTTATTGAATGAAAAAGTAGACTAATAAGGTATATCGAAAGACAATCAGATTTATCTATCCGTTTTATCGGAATAGGTATTCTAAATTTCTCAACTGAATCCGTATATTTACCCTGAATTATTTTAATAAACATACGAATCATGAAATTTTACCTCAAACTACTCTGTTGTCTCCTGTTCTCGCTTAGTTTATTCTCCAGTTGTGCCACACAAAAAAAAGCAACTGATAAGATGGCTGCCGCTGCGCCCGACGGAAAAAAGAAAGACAAAGACAAAAAGAA
Organism: uncultured Saprospiraceae bacterium; assembly: GCA_938008185.1. Taxonomy (GTDB): domain Bacteria; phylum Bacteroidota; class Bacteroidia; order Chitinophagales; family Saprospiraceae; genus JALZUU01. The sequence goes on along the minus strand of CALLLR010000137.1, from coordinate 10,853 downwards.
AAAATACAGTGACGTCATCACCAAAGATGCCATCACCGATGAAGGGCTGTTTACCGTTCACAAAGTAGATGGAAAATATTATTTTGAACTCCCCACGGAGATACTCGACGAAGAAATACTGGTCGTAAGTCGGATTTCCGGCCATGTGAAGGGATTAAACTTTGGCGGAGCAGGTATGAAATCACGCCCCCAGCAGGTTATCCGCTGGGAACGAATAGATAACAAGATTTTACTACGGTCGGTCAGCTACAATAGTACCGCTACCTTTGAAGATCCGATTTATAAATCCTTACGGGAAAATAATTTTGAACCGGTAATCATGGCCTTTAACGTGGAAGTAATGAACGATGATTCTTCCGCTGCCGTAATTAACGTAGACCCACTTTTTACCAAAGACATCACGATGATCGGTGCCCTCTCTTCCAGAGATCGGAAAAGATTTGAAATTGGTGGACTCGATGATAAGCGCAGTTTAATCAGTGGCATCAAAAGCTTCCCGGAAAATGTAGAAGTCCGTCATATCCTTACCTATAAAGGAAAAAAATTACCGGATAATCAACTGACGGGAACCCTTTCGGTCGAGATGAACCAATCTTTTATCAAACTTCCGGAAGTTCCAATGCAGCCGCGTTACGCTGATTCCCGCGTAGGATATTTTGCGATCCAGCAAACGGATTATGGCAATGGTGACCTAAAGGCAAAAAATAAACGATTTATTACCCGTTGGAAACTCGAACCAAAACCGGAAGATGCGGCCGCTTTTGCCGCTGGTCAGTTGGTGGAGCCTGCCAAGCAGATTGTCTACTATATGGATCCGGCGATGCCCGAAGTTTGGCGTACTTATATCAAGCAAGGGGTCGAGGACTGGCAGCCCGCCTTCGAAAAAGCTGGCTTTAAAAATGCAATTATTGCCAAAGATCCACCGACCAAAGAAGAAGATCCCGACTGGAGTCCGGAAGATGTTCGCTACTCCGTGATTCGTTATATCACTACGGAAATTCAAAATGCCCAGGGTCCGCACGTTCACGATCCCCGCACCGGAGAGATTCTGGAAAGCGATATTCTCTGGTATCATAATATCATGAAATTATTGAGAAACTGGTATTTAACCCAGACTGCCGCCGCCGACCCCAAAGCTCGTAAAGTAGTTTTTGATCGGGAGCTAATGGGCCAGTTGATTCGGTTTGTAGCCGCACACGAAGTGGGACATACCCTCGGCTTACCGCACAACATGGGGTCGAGTGTAGCGTATCCGGTAGATTCCTTACGATCACCTACTTTTACCGCCACGCACGGAACGGCTCCCTCCATTATGGACTATGCCCGTTTTAACCACATTGCGCAGCCGGGTGATGGTGTTACCAATTTTTTTCCAAAAATAGGAGAGTACGACGAATGGTCGATCGTCTACGGTTACAAACCGATTCCAAATGCTAATTCGGCGGACGCCGAAAAACCCATTCTCAATCAGTGGATCAAAGAAAGGGCAGATGATCCCGCCATGCGTTTTGGTCGTCAAACCAGAGATCCTGCTGATCCTACGGCACAAACCGAAGACCTGGGGAATGATCCCGTAAAGTCGGCCACCTATGGAACCAATAACTTAAAGTTGATGATTCCACAGTTGGTATCCTGGATGAAAGTAGACGGAGAAAATTACGATGAACTGGAAGAAGTATATAGTTCTGTCTACGGTCAGCTCGGTAAATATCTGAGACATGTAGCCACCACGGTTGGAGGCGTTTATAATTACCAAAAAACAGCAGATGAAGAAGGCGTAATTTATACGCCGGTAGAAAAATCCAAACAGGCCGCAGCCATGAAATATTTAAACGAAAATATTTTCAAAACTCCGACCTGGTTACTGGACAAAAATATTCTGCAACGTATTGAATCCGATGGTGCCACCGAACGAATGCTCCGTTTACAATCCAGTGTACTGAACCGCTTACTGGTTCCGGACCGGTTAAACCGATTGGTAGAATCTACGGCGCTGGAAGGAAATAATACTTATACGATTACGGACTTATTTAGTGATTTAAAAAATGGGGTATGGAATAACGGGGCCAGTGACTTGTACCAACGGAATCTGCAAAGAGCATTTGTGGACAAAATGGGAGAAGTGCTGGCAACTAAAGAAAATGAGGTAGATCAGACCGATATTCGTGCCGTTGCTTTTGGGACGCTGATGGAAATCAAACAGATGATTGGATCGCGCACAAGCAGTGGAGCGGCCATTTCCAAATATCATTATCAGGACATCAGCAACCGTATTCAGCAAATTCTGGACGGAAAATACGAGCTGCCGAAGAAAGGGTAGAGAAGGGGGTTGAATCGTTGAGTTGTTGAATCGTTGAATCGTTGAATCGTTTATTTGTTGAATCGTTTAAACATTTAAACGATTCAACAAATAAACAAATAAACCAACAGACCAGGGACCGTTCAATAATCTGTGTTTTTTGTTGTATTAACATTGCGTAAAAAGAGACTAATAAACCAATTAACTGATTAACAATTTTTTATAAATAAAAACATTTAATTATGTAAGTTAACCTAATTGCTTAGACACACTTAATTGAATACCCCCCAGACCAACAGACAACAAACCCGTGACATTGTCATTTCCTTTCATACTTAACCACCCCACCGACAATCGTCATCATCACTTCCGTCTCCGGGATCTCCTCGGCTGGACAAGTCAACAAGTCATTGGATAAAACCACGATGTCTGCCAGTTTTCCAACCTCTAGACTTCCTTTATTTTCCTCTTCAAAAGCGGCGTACGCATTTCCCAAGGTGTAAGAATAAAGGGCCTCGGGGCGCGTCATACTTTGTTCGGTAAAAAATTCCAGTCCCGTGTCTTGTCGTTTTCGGGTAACCGACGCATAGATGCTGGCCAGTGCGCTGACATCCTCCACGGGCGCATCCGTTCCGTTGGCTACTACCACCCCGGCATCCAGTAAACTTCGCCACGGATATGCACCCAGCCGGGAACGTTCCACGCCCAGTCGGCTGACCACAAAAGGGGCGTCGGACGTACAATGAATCCCCTGCATCGAAGCGATCACCCCCATGGTTTTAAATCGGGGAATATCAGAAGTATCCAGGTGCTGAGCATGTTCAATTCGCCAGCGCCATTTATCTTTTTTAGGATGACTGGGCTGGAGGTTTTCAAAAATATCCAGTACTTCACGATTGGCTCGATCTCCGATTGCGTGGACACATAACTGGAGATCGTGCTTTACGGCCAGGTTTGCAATATTTTCTACCTCTTCAATAGTGGTAGTATTTTGTCCCGTGAAATTAGGTTTGTCCGCGTAAGGCCGTAACAGCCAGGCACCAAAAGAACCCAGCGCCCCGTCTACTTCTGTTTTGATTGCGCGAACGGTAAAAAAATTATTTCCGGCATCAATGATGGGGAATTTATCCAATTTTCCGTTGTTCATTTCTTCATAACTGTGTCGGACCATTGCCCAGAGGCGCAAATCCAGTTCTCCCTTTTCGGCCATTTTTTGGTACCGTTCTATTTCGGCAAAACTACTGCCAGCATCCTGGAAGGACGTAATTCCTTTAGACAGGCATTCTTGTTCGGCGAGGGCGATGCCTTCCTTCCATAACGCCAGTTTTTTACTTTCCGGAATCTGACTTAGATAATCCTGATAGCTGCCGGAGATGACCTTCATGGCCCGCTCTTCAAAGACTCCGATAGCGTTACCTTTTCCATCACGGACAATTTCTCCACCGATGGGGTCGGGAGTTTCCGTACTGACACCGGCGATTTTCATGGCTGCTTCGTTGGCGAATAATGCGTGACCGCTGGCGTGGTACAAGATCACTGGATTATTTGGAGAAACGGCAGATAACTGGTCGTGAAACGGGTAGCCGTGAATTTGGTGATCGAGTTTTGTATCCCATTTTTCCTGGTGCCAGCCACGACCTTCGATCCAGACTCCGGGTTCGACCGTCGCTGCTTTTGCGGCCACCTGATTGACGATTTCCTGCCAGTTTTTAGCGGCTAAAAAGTTGAGATGAATCAGACTTTTTCCGAGGTTGCTGAAGTGGCCGTGTCCTTCGATAAATCCGGGCATGGCGAATTGGCCATTGAGGTCGACTGACTTTTTTGCGGAGCCTTGATATGCTTCTACAACTTCAAGACCACCCACAGCACTAATGCGGCCACTGGTGATGGCGATGGCAGTAGCTTTTGGCTGAGCAGTGTTGATGGTGGAAAAATTGCCATTAAAAAGCAAAAGGTCAGCGTTGGGTGTAGAAGAATCCTCGCAACCAAAAATGAGTGCGAAAACAAACAGATAAAGGATATTTTTCATGATGATGGTTTTAAGATGGGGAGGAATGAGACGTGGCTTATCTTGTTATTTTATTTTTTTCTAATACTTCAATAAATAACTTCCAGAAATTTTCGTAGGGAATGGTTTCAACGTTCGTCTCTTTCCAGTTCCAGTTATTCTCTTTATGTTCTGCTAATTTTTTAAGGTAAGGAGCGGCGTGACGCTGAACGGCAACCGGATGAAAGTTATGTTTAGGAATAAGCAGGATCATTCTTAGGAAACAATTTATCCGAAAGCTATCCTCTTTTCTTAAATATTTTTGATCATATGCCTTGAGGTTCTCCACTCGGTCAATGATTGTACCATAATCTTTTTTAATTAAAAGTAATAAAAATTGAACAAATAAAATTAAAGTATTTATTCCTTTTTTATCTTTAGAAAATACTGGCAGATCATTAATGAATTTTGTAATTCTGATTTTTGATTTTACTGGATAAGTGGGTTCGATTTTACCGATAGTGGCCAAAATATAGTAAAGCATTTCAAAAATAGTGAAATTTTCTTGAAAAAAAGCTACCCGTGACTTTTCAATTTTATATTCCTTAAAGAGTTGTAAGGTCTCTCCCAATTGCTGATAGTTTTCGGTAGTTAAACAGAGCGTCGCGTAGTAGTAAATACTGGATAAAGTATTGAAATGGGATAGACCTTGATTTTTCACTGTGGAAAAAATCAAACTTCTGCCTTTTTCAAACTCTTTTTGTAGAATATGTCCCTCTATCATGGCAAAATAAAATAGACTATCCAGATTTGGACGGTTAAATGGTTTCATTTTTTTTAAGCCTTCTTTACAACAGGCAATGGTCCCGGGTATGTCCCGGTTAATGAGGCGGTCGTGTAAAAATATCAAATAAGCATAGTAAACGGTAAGGGGAGAATAATCAATCGATATATTTTTTATCTCTTTTAAAAAAGAATTTAACAAATCCTTTACCTGATTGACCTCTGTTTTAGGATTGTTTATAAGGGCATTATATTCAAGCTCCATAGTACTCAGTTTTACTTCTGCGTCTATATATCGTTGAAAGTGTTTTACTTCCGCATTGTATTTAATGAAATTTTTATGATCCCCAAGGTTGCTAAAATGAATTCTTAAAAATAGTGCTAACCGTAGGCCGGCATAAGGATTATAGGCGCTTTTTGCTTTCTGAATGCCAGATTTTGCCAGCGAATAACTGAGGCTTGACTCTCCCATTTGAACTAAGATAAAGCAAATGGTCTGTAGTTGGCCGACCAAAAAATAATCTTTCTTGGTTGAAGAGGCGAAAATTTTTTCCGGATCGATTAAAAACAAACTATTCAGTAGTCTATTTTGTAAACGGTATTTGAGTCTTTTGAAATTGATATGACTGGCATCGGTGCCATAAAGTGCTTGAGCGGCACTATTCTCATCTTCGTATCTACCATCACTAAGTCCTTCTACTAATTTATAAATCTTAGAATTTTTATCAGTAGGCAATCCTGTTTCGTCCCGGTAGTGGGTCCGGTGTTTTTTCAACAGTTTGATTAAGTCACTTAATATTTTCATGATCTTCAAAGAAACAAAATTTCCTTGAATCAGATAAGTTTACAAACTAAAAACCAATTTTTTTGTACTAAAATTAACGTACTAACTTTGCTGCTCGATAGGACTTAAGATTGCCATTATCCGGTTGTAGAGTTCTTGTGGTTTAAAAGGTTTTGGCAAATAATCATTAATTCCTACGGAAAGACATTTTTCTTCTTCCGGTTGAGAAGCATTTGCCGTAAGTGCTAAAATAGGAACTGAACTGGTCGCTCTAATTTTTTGGGAAGCAATAATTCCGTTCATGACCGGCATTTGAATATCCATTAAAATAATGTCGTAATTGTTTTCCTGGTATTTTTCTACTGCGATTTGCCCATTATCTGCGATATCTACGGAGACCTGATCCGACCAGGAATTTAATACTTTTTTGGTGGCCAATTGATTTAAAAAATGATCTTCCACCAATAAGATACGCAAAGGCGAGTTAGGAGTATCTCCTTGCATTTGGATCGGTTGTTTGGCTGCTTCCACCGGAATAGTAATCTCAAAAATGGTATCCCTTCTGTCTTTTGAAGTGAAAGATAAGTTACCATTAATAATTTTAATCAGTTTACTAACGATAGCCATTCCAATGATTAGTTTCTTTTTTTCGTCCTCTTCTGGCTTATAAATTTCAAGAATTTTTTCTGCTGCGTATAAATCTTCAATTTCATCTTCTTCTAACCTCAAACCGTCACTGTGAAGGGTGAAAACAAGTTCATAGTCTTTGGTCGAAATCTTATTTGCGCTGGCCTTGAAAAACATAGATTTTTTTCTCGCCGTTTTTGCTATTAAAAAGTCAATTAAGTTATATAGGATTTGTGTGATTTTTTTGGTATCACTAGTGATCTTATTTGGCATACTATCGTCGATTAGAAAGGTAAGACCAATCTCTGCATTATCGGTTCTCATCTTGACGACTCGTTTCATACTTTCCATGAATGCTCCAATTTTAAAACTTTCTCTTTCTGCTTCAATTTTATCAGAAACCAGAACCGAAAAATTCATCAGATTATTGATCATTATGGACAGATCATCCACTGAAGTTTTTAATCCGTCGATTAGTTCTGTTTGATCGGGCGAAATTTCTGTTTTTTCCATCAGGTATAACAAATTGATGACTGAGGAGAGAGGGGTTCTGATGTGAAAACTAATATCGGCCAGGGCTTTGTCCTTAATGCTACTGGCCTTAGTGTTGATATTTTTTTCAATGATCAACTCCTCGGTTATTTTTTGTCGGGTAATGTCCTGTAAAGTGCCGGAGAGAAAAAGCTTTTGACGAATTTCATCAAAATTCATTTTAGCTTGAATAGAAATGTGTTTGATAGTATGACCCTTTATGACAATTCGGTGGGTAAGGTAATGTAGCTGACCATCCTTGGCCGCTAATTCAAAAAAGTCTTGTACCTTTTCTTTATCTTCCGGGTGTGTATAATTAATATAATCGGAAAAAGTAGGGACCATGCTGCTGAGGGGGAATCCGAAGATGCGGAAAATTTCATCGGCCCAAAGCATTTTGTTGTTGACAATGTCCATCTCCCAATTACCAAAGTGGGCCATTTCCTGGGCTTTCACAAACCGCTTCTCGCTAATGGCCAGTTCCCGGGCGGTAGCTTCTATTTTTTGATTGTTTTTTACGCGATGCAACGCATAACGGATAGAACGTCCCAGAAGTTTTCCGTCAAACTGGCCTTTCACCAAATAATCCATGGCTCCGGCTTTGATAGCTTGATTGCCAATTAACTCATTATTCGTCCCAGTCATGATAATGACAGGGATTTTTGGACAACGGTCAATAAAGGAAGTAAGGGTTTTAAAACCGGTAGAATCCGGTAAAGAAAGATCTAATAACGCTATGGTGATCTCTTTTTGCTCAATTAGTGCAGCACCTTCAAAAAGCGTAGGTACGGTATATAATTCGTAACGTACCGAAGATGACTTCAGCATACTACTTATTAATTTAGCATCACCTGGATTATCTTCAATTAATAGAAGATGTAGGGTAGTATTCACATTCATAAAGTGGAGGCTTTTACTACAACGTTCTCGTATAGTGTTTAGACTTGGTTTAATTAAGGAATCATTGACGGCAGAATAGCTGTAGTCAGCCAAAAATCCTCAATCTTTTGTATAATGTCAAAGAATTTATCAAAATCAACAGGTTTATTTAAATAACAATTTACATGTAAATTATAGCTTTTAAGGATGTCCTGGTCTGCATCGGAAGTCGTTAGGACAATAATTGGAATCCTGCGTAGATTATCATCGCTTTTCACTTTCTCTAAAACTTCCCGTCCGTCCATTTTTGGCAAATTTAAATCGAGTAAAATTAAATCTGGAGTTTCTTTATCTGAATATTGTCCATTCTTATATAGGTAGTTAATGGCCTCTACTCCGTCCATCACTACATCAAGTTTTACATTTTTACTGCCTTCCTTGAATGCCTCCTGAGTAAGTCTTACATCACCTGGATTATCTTCGATTAAAAGTATTGTAATGGTTTTTTGAGTTTCGTTCATATTAGTAAATTTTAATTGTAATACGTAGTTTTTAATACAGAGGTTACGCAGTAAATAGGATTAAGTTTTTTTTACTGATCTCATTCGTTAACTTTGCGGATAGTTGACAGATTTAAAAAATTATCTAAATACATTTTTATGCGCTCAGTTGAACGTTTGCAAGAATTGTTCCTTAAATACTTACAAAAAGAATTATTTGATCAATCTCCTGTAGAACTATACGAGCCGATCAATTATATCCTTCAATTAGGTGGAAAACGCCTGCGTCCTGTTTTATTGTTAATGGGTGCTAACCTCTTTTCTGATGATATTGATCACGCCTTGCCAGCGGCTTTGGCGATCGAAATTTTTCATAATTTTAGTTTGGTACACGATGATATTATGGATGAGGCTCCGTTGCGACGGGGAAAACCTACGGTTCATATTAAGTTTGGCCAGAATGCGAGTATTCTCTCTGGTGATGCTATGTTAATCCTAACTTACCAGTATCTCAATCAATTGAAAAATTCTGAACAGTTGCCATCTATCTTACAGATTTTCAATCAGTTAGCCATTGAAGTTTGTGAAGGTCAACAATATGATATGAATTTTGAAACGCAGGAATCGGTCGAAATTGCTGCTTATCTCAAAATGATTGAACTAAAGACTTCCGTCCTGATTGCTGGTGGACTTAAAATCGGTGCATTGATTGGAGGCGCTGCAGAAAAGGATGCAAATGAACTTTACGAATTTGGTCGTCATATCGGTATTGCCTTCCAATTACAGGATGATATTCTGGATACCTTCGGGGATCCGGAAAAATTTGGCAAAAAAGTAGGAGGCGATATCGCACAGAATAAAAAAACCTTCTTGCTGCTAAAATCCATGGAACAGGCCGACCAACAGGATCGTGCAGAGTTATTGGCAGCATTATCTACGACTGTCGACCCTATCCAAAAGATAAAAAAGGTAACGCATATCTATGCTAAGTTAAAAGTACAGAAACAGGCAACTGAACTAATGGAAAAGTATCTGCAAAAAGCTTTTCTTCATCTCGATCAAGTAGACGTAGCTGACAGCCGTAAAATTCTATTACGAAATTTAGCTAATGAGCTGATGATGAGGGAGACATAAAAAAGGAGCAACCACATTAAATGGTTACCCCTCACACTATGAAACACTATATTTTTCGGCAATAGCCGCTGTCATCTTTTTTTAATTCGTACACTAAAATATAAAAATAAATGCTAATTTCAAAATTTAAGCAAAATACTATACATTAATAGTTAATGTGTAAAAATACGTTGTTAGATTCATTTTTCCAAAAATATCTTTCCGGACCACCAGTTTTTCTCAATAATTGCATTATTACGACCATAAAAATTTAATGCCGGCTCGTTCCAATCCAGAACCTGCCACTTAACCATTACTGCCTTTTTCTCTCTGGCCGTAGCTAAAAAGGCGTCAAAAAGTAATTGACCAACCCCTTTTTGCCGGTAGCTTTCCTGCACCACAAAATCCTCTAGGTATAGCATTTTTCCTTTCCAGGTCGAATAACTCATATAATATATAGTGGTTCCAATAATTTTTTCACCATCCAGGGCTACATTGGCTTCAAATATTCCTTCGGCAAAGTCATTTTGGTAATCTTCCAGCGTTGCCGTCACCGCCTCGGGTTCCTTTTCGTAGATCGCCAGCTCCTTCACCAGCTCATAGATTCCCTTTAAGTCGTTTTTGTTTGCTTTTCGAATGGTAATTTCACGCATAATTGGGTATTCTTTTCTTAAATTTTAGCTCAAAAGAGCCAACCATAAATTGATAACTTATTATCCGGACATCATTAAAATATATAGCTGAAAAATAAATGTAATTTCTCTTTTGAATTTCACCTAAATAGTCTTATCTTTGCATTCGTTTTGGGGACAGGTGGAAGATGAAAATCAAAAAAACTCCTTTTTCCCTCAAAAAAAATACAATTTACACCTTATTTTAAATAGGTGTTTACAATTCATCAAATAGAAAAGATTAGACTGTATGCCGACTATTAATCAACTTGTACGTAAAGGCAGAAAGAAAATTGTAGAAGCGAGTAAGTCGCGTGCCCTTGATTCATGCCCTCAGAAGCGAGGTGTCTGTACTAGAGTATATACAACTACTCCTAAGAAGCCAAACTCTGCCCTGCGTAAAGTAGCTAAAGTTAGGCTCACTAACGGAATTGAGGTGATTGCCTACATTCCAGGGGAAGGTCACAATCTACAGGAACACTCCATCGTGTTAATTCGTGGAGGTCGTGTAAAAGATTTACCCGGTGTACGGTATACGGTGGTAAGAGGAGCATTAGATACTGCCGGCGTAACGGACCGTCTGCAGAGTCGCTCAAAATATGGAACAAAACGTCCAAAGAAATAATAAATTAGTTATCAGAAATCACGTTTAGCTCATGCGTAAAAGAAAACCTAAAGT
>CALLLR010000136.1 GCA_938008185.1 uncultured Saprospiraceae bacterium | reverse complement strand
AATCGTTTATATTCTCGAAACCCATGCTAATAATTTGAAAATCGTGTAAATGAAGTTAAGTTTGTTATGCTACGGTCAACTAAAAAACTAGTGTTCGTGGCCAATGATTTGTTTTTGGTCGGGAATTTTAATCTCAATCGTTGCGTCCTCGTCCAAAATGACACACTGACAGCCCAGTCTTGATTCGATGGTTGGATTGATCGCCCGGTCGATAAAATCTTCTTCCCGGTCCGAAATCTCTTCCAAAGCTTCATCGCCTTTTTCAACGTAGACATGACAAGTGCTACAAGCGCAAACTTCGCCGCAATTATGGTTCAGATGTACATGATTGTCTTCTGCTACTTCTAATATAGACAATCCTGTTAGGACATTTTCGACCGTTACGGGCTGAATATCTTTGTCTTCAAAAGTAAATTTTACGGTTGCCATTGTTTTTCTTGAATTTGCTGCAAATGTAGGTTTAATCAAACATCTAAACAAGCAGGGCGTTAAAATGTTTCTGATCGTTGGTCAATAGATAAATCGTAAGGCACTTACCGCTTCAAAAGGGCACACTAAGCTGAACCTACCCACCTAAAAATGTAAAGTCGTCTAGGCTCGAAGCTTAGACGACTACTACAACAAATTATAATCCCATGAACATATACAATTAAGGGCCGAGTTCCTTACGGCTACCTCCTTTCTAACTCTTCACAATACAATAATAAGGGGTATTTCTAGCTAGAACAAAGACAAAAATTTAATAATGTGAAAATTTAAAAATTAGTATATTTAAATTTTATTTTTATAAAGCACTATTAACGTGTATTTTTTTCGCAGGTACACCCTTTTTTTTATAATAGTTGTTAAACTTTAATAATAGAATTTAATTTTTTTCCCTTTTAATTTTCTTAAAAAAAGTGCTAAAAAGGTCTTTTTGTGATAAAAAATCACCAAAAATTACCTACAATTTCGATTTCTCCTTAATTCTCGTAATTTTACATCGATCATTTATAAAGCAGTTTTTTTACTAAATAAATTGTAAACAAACCTACAAACTCAGCTCAAATGTCAGATAAAGAAAAAACAACGACCCTTAGTCCAATCCGTTGCGAATTAAAAGCCGGCGAAACGTACGCCTACTGCCAATGCGGTTTTAGTACCAAAGCACCTTTTTGCGACGGATCACACAAAGGCAGCGGTATTGGCCCAAAAATATTTACGGTAGAAGAAGACCGTACCGCAGGAATCTGCAATTGTAAACTAACCAACAACGCTCCTTTTTGCGACGGAACGCACAAGTCGGCGAGTAAATAGCAGCAGGGGTTAAGTTTTCGTAAACACCAATCAATATTCAATATTGATTTTCCCTCAAGGATACATGACTTTATAATACAATCGACTTGTTCTTTTTCCTCTTATCTATCCTTTTTTGGTCTTGTACATTTGCTATGGTGCATACCTATGTTTTGTATCCACTATTGTTAAAAGTATTGGCCCGGGGAAAAGTACTGCCTGTTCATTCTTATTATGCTGCTGCCGATGCTCCGGAAGTTATCGTGCTGATGGCCGCTTACAACGAAGCCACCGTTATTGCTCAAAAACTCGAAAGTCTGCAAGCGCTCGATTATCCGTCTGATAAAATCAAGATCCTGATTGGTTCTGATAATAGTACCGACGGTACTAATGAAATTATCCGGAAATTTGCCGCGTCCGATCCCCGTATTCAACTCCACGCCTTTACCGAGCGCAACGGCAAACCTCGGATCATCAACCGCCTGGTGGCCGCCGTTCAGAAAGCACAACCCTTGAGGCCCGACCTTGTCTTTCTGATGACCGACGCCAGCGTTATGCTCTTTCCCGATACCCTGCGTAATCTGGTCCGGCACCTGCGGGATTCGAAAATTGCGCTGGTTGATACCCACTTTCAAAGTAAACCCGCTGGTGATGCCGGAATTGCGGTTTCGGAAGGGCAGTACGTTTCGGGTGAGGTGATGCTAAAACACCGGGAAAGTCTGCTCTGGCAACGAATGATTGGTCCCTTTGGCGGTTGTTATTTGTTGCGCAGTAGTTATTACGCACCCGTGCCACCAAAATTTTTAGTAGATGATTTTTATATCGCGCTCAAAGTCTTTGAGCAGGGTGGAGGTGCCATTAATGACCTGGACGCTCGCTGTTACGAAACCAGCTCGGATGAGATCAGTGAGGAATACCGACGGAAAGCGCGGATTGGTGCCGGGAATTTTCAAAATTTGCAAACCTTTAAGCATCTCCTGTGGTCAGGGGACGGGCCACTGGCCTTTGCCTTTACTTCCCATAAAATTCTGCGGTGGAAAGGGCCTTTTTTTATTATCTTTGCATTTCTCAGCAGTGCGATTCTTGCGATGATTGGCAACTTATTTTACTTGGCGTTGTTGCTAATTCAGACAGGTGTGTGGATCATCTTGCCGCTTTTAGATTTGATATTATGGAAATTTAATATCCATTTGAAGCCGCTGCGAAACCTGCGCTATTTTGTTTTTATGAATTTAGCATTACTAAATGGATTTTTCAAATACCTTAACGGAATCAAAACCAATGTCTGGCAACCAACCAAAAGAAATTGAAGACGTATTAGCACTTAATACGATTGAAGAAGCCATCGAAGCGATCAAAGCGGGCGAAGTAATCATCGTAGTAGACGACGAAGATCGCGAAAACGAGGGCGACTTTGTTTGTGCCGCAGACTGCATTTCGCCGGAAATTATCAACTTTATGTCCACCCACGGACGGGGATTGATTTGTACGCCCATCGAGGAAAAAAGAGCAGACGAACTCCAGCTGGACATGATGGTTGCTAAAAATACAGATATGCACGAAACGGCCTTTACCGTTTCGATCGATCTAATTGGTCAGGGGTGCTCGACCGGAATTTCTGCTTATGATCGTGCTACCGGAATCAAAGCATTAATTGATCCCAACACGAAACCCTCCGATTTTGCCCGACCCGGTCATATTTTTCCATTACGCGCTAAAGCAGGTGGCGTGTTGCGCCGTACGGGACATACCGAAGCTACCATTGATCTGGCACGGATGGCTGGATTTTCACCAGCGGGCGTCGTGGTTGAAATTTTGAACGAAGACGGGACGATGGCCCGTTTACCGCAGTTGCGAAAGATTGCGGATCGTCATAACTTAAAACTCATTACCATCAAAGATCTGGTCGCTTACCGGATGCGTACCGAACGAATTGTTCAGCGTGAAGTGCAGGTGACGATGCCAACGGTTTATGGAGATTTTGACGTAGTGGCTTACCGACAGTCGACCACGGACGATGTACATCTTGTTCTTCGTAAAGGCACCTGGAAAACGGACGAACCTGTTTTAGTACGGGTTCATTCCAGTAGTGCATCCGGAGATATTCTGGGAATCTTATTTGACGACCATGCCGGACAAGTTCAACGCTCGCTTGACCTGATTAGTAAAGAAGGAAAAGGATTGCTGCTCGTTATGTGCCACGGCGAAAAAGGTCAGGACTTAATTTCCCGCTTAAAAGAATATCAGTCAGAGGAAAAACCGGTACCCGCAAAATCTAATTCTATGGATCAACGGGATTACGGTGTCGGTGCCCAGATTTTACGGGACCAGAATATTTCTAAAATACGATTGATTACGAATAATCCGAAGCGAAGAGTTGGTTTGATGGGCTATGGACTGGAAGTGGTGGAGGTGGTTGGGAGTTGATTGTTTGATGTGCGGGTTTTTTGATTGTTTGATGTGCGGATAACTGACCGATCCCGACCAACGGGAGGGTGGCGTATGACAATACGACAAGGGAAGGCACCGCGTAAGCGGTTGGGTGGTATCTTGATTGGTTGATTGGTGATTAGTTAATTAGTGCTCTTCAATTGTGGATTGGTGGATTGGTGATTAATATTATAAACTTTGTTGTTTATCCCAGGGACCGTTCAATAATCTGTGTTTTGTGTTATATTAACATTGCGTAAACAGCAGTTCTCGCTTTGAATAATTATTTATATGATAAAATAATATTTGGTTATTTGTGTTTAAAAATAGTAAATTTCGTTCAAAAAGTTGAATGGTAGATAAAATAATACAATTGGTGAGAGATGGCTTTGACCAAGTAGAAGACGTTCGAAGGAACAATTTGACTTACAAACTACCAAGTTTGCTAAGTTTAGCCTTTGCAATGTTTCATCTTAAGGACAGTTCCTTAAGTTCGTTTAAAGAACAGTTTAGTGTTAGGTCGGAAAATTTAGCGCGTGTATACGGCGTAAATGTTTTACCCGGTGATACTGCGTTGAGAGAAAGTCCGGATGAAGTAAATCCTAAAGATTTACAAAAATTATTTAAGCCTCAGCTTGATTATCTAAAGAGTCAGGGCAGTTTGAAGGAGCGCCATTTAGGTGGTTATACGATTGTAACGGTAGATGGTACCGGACATTATTGTTCTGGTAAAAAGAATTGTCCACAATGTATGGTCAAAAATCATCGTAGTGGTGCTAAGACGTTTTATCACCAATTATTAGATGCAGTTGCTGTCCATCCGACATAGAAGTTAATGCTGAAAATGTGATAGAGTTAGTAGCAATTGCTCGCGCTCGATGGAAGATTGAAAATGAGACATTCAATACCTTAAAAAATCAAGGTTATCATCTGGAACATAATTATGGTCACGGAAAGAAAAATCTAGCAACAAATTTTGCTATATTAACTTTCTTAGCGTTTTTAACAGACCAAATTGCACAACACCTTGATCAGGATTTTCAAAAAGCTAAAGAAGTTTGTCAAACTTTTAAATCGCTGTGGGAGAAAATTAGAGGTATTTTCTATCTCTTACCAACTATGTCAATGAACGCAATTTAT
>CALLLR010000135.1 GCA_938008185.1 uncultured Saprospiraceae bacterium | reverse complement strand
TCTACTAGTGGATGATGATGGAGATTTTACGAATGGGGGAACTACCGAAATACAAATGAATAATATACTAAATGTACTTGCTACCGTATTGATTCCTGATCCTGCCAATAGTTACTTTTCTTTTGGGGCTCGGACTACAGTTTGTGCCGCACAGGCACCTGTTTTATCCAAGTAAGCATTTATTTGGATTTATTTATGACGGGTTAAAATTTTTCTATGAATGTTATAATGAAATGAACATTAATAGACTTGATCGTTTATAGTATCAAAGATCTCAAACCGGACAAAATAAAAGGCGTTTAAGGTTTTTGTTGAATTATTATTTTTAACCAAAAAAACAAAAATTATTCTCAATTCCCGATGCACCTTATTAATATTCCAAAATGGCTACTCTGAAAACGAAAAGATTAGCATCGCTTGATGCTTTTAGAGGCTTTACGATTGCTGCCATGATTCTGGTCAATACACCTGGCAGTTGGTCTTATCTTTATTCACCATTAAGCCATGCCGATTGGAATGGGTGTACGCCAACGGACTTGGTTTTTCCATTTTTTCTTTTCATTGTTGGTGTATCGATTTGGTTCTCTTCTAAGAAATTCGATGATCAGTTAACTGGTACAGTGATAATAAAAATAACAAAGAGAGCCATTTTGATTTTTCTGATTGGGTTACTACTCAACGCCTTTCCTTTTTTCAATTTAGAAATAGAAAATCTTAGAATATTGGGCGTACTACAACGGATCGCCATTGCCTTTTGGCTGGGAGCAATGCTTTGTTTGTTTATAAAAAAATATGAATTATTATTATTGGTAAGCGGAGTGATTTTGCTCGTTTACTGGTGGGTATTATTTTACTTTGGCGGCGATACACCTTATAGTCTTGAGACTAATGTAGTGAGACAATTGGATATCAAAATATTTGGCCCCGGTCACCTTTGGAGCGGAAAAGGGATTCCTTTTGACCCAGAAGGACTGTTGAGTTCTTTACCAGCTGTAGTCAGTGTTATTTTTGGTTATTTAACCGGGCAGATGATAGAACAAACTGAGCGGAGTGCCTTAATCCCCCGAATGATTTTGGTAGGTATAGTATCTCTTGGAATCGGTTGGTTCTGGGGTGGATTTTTTCCGATCAATAAATCTTTATGGACGAGTTCCTATGTGCTTTATACAACCGGACTCGCTATTTTGTTCTTAGCCATTTTCATCTGGCTGATTGATATAAAAAAGCTAAAAGGCTGGGCTGCTCCGTTTTTTGTTTTTGGTATGAATTCTCTGTTCGCTTACATACTTTCGCAACTTTGGGTAAAAGTTTTGTACACCATTAGCTGGATTGATGCATCGGGTAATGCAGCGAATGGATATCAATGGTTGTACCAGCAAATAATGGTCCCCATCGCTGGAAATTTAAATGGCTCTTTACTCTTTGCGATAGTCCATATATTGATTTTCTGGGCCATTCTTTTGGTACTGTACCGCAAAAAAATATTTATTAAAGTTTAATTTTTTTAAACAGCTTCAAGTAAAAAAGTCGTTACAAAAAAATGAACAGAAAGAATAAAGAAAAAACTGAAATCTTGGAATAAAGTCTATTATATTACAAAAGTACTGAAGTTTTTTTCATCAATTGAACACCCTACCTTTTAGCTATTCACTCATGCATTGGTTGCTCTTCCCAGGATCTCCTCCAGTTTTTCCACCATTTTCTTCGATCCCGTATAAAAGGCCGTTCGCTGGTGAATGTCGGTAGGTTTTAAATCCATGATCGACTGTTGTCCATCCGAAGATTTTCCTCCGGCTTGTTCCACCAAAAAAGCCATGGGATTACACTCGTAACAAAGCCGTAGTTTTCCGTTGGGAGCAATACTGGAATTGGGGTACAGATAGATGCCTCCTTTGAGTAGCGTACGGTGTACATCGGAGATCATCGAGCCAATGTAGCGCCCGGTATATGGACGCTTGGTCGCTTTATCCACCGATTTGCAATAATCAAGATAAGCTTTTAAAGGCTCCGAAAAGTAGGCGTGATTGCCTTCGTTGATACTATAGGTACTACCGTCTTCCGGAATTTTCATATTGGGATGCGAAAGGAAAAATACGCCGATGGCTGGATCGTAGGTAAATCCATTGACCCCATTTCCGGAGGTAAACACCAACATGGTCGAGGAGCCATAAATTACGTAACCAGCCACTACTTGCTCGCTGCCAGGTTGCAGAAAATCTTCTTTAGTGGCCGTTGTTCCAACCGGAGAGGTTCGGCGGTAAATGGCAAAAACGGTTCCTACCGATACATTTACTTCAATATTGGAGGAACCATCCACCGGATCGATCAGTACGATATATTTTCCGTTGACGCCGACCTCATTTTCAAAAATAATGGTTTTATCTTCTTCCTCAGAACCAATTCCACAGACCTCGTTTCTGGCTTTTAAGGCGTTGATGAAAAGTTGATTCGCGTATAGATCCAGCTTTTTTTGTTCCTCGCCCTGAATATTTTTTTCACCCACTTCCCCCATCAGGTTTTCCACCAATCCAGCTTTGCTCAGCTGGCTGTTCATGATTTTAGCCGCCAACCTGATCGAACTTAGCAATCTGCTCAGTTCCCCTTTTGCATACGGAAAATCTGCCTGATTTTTTACGACAAATTCTCCAAGGGTGGTTAATTCGTTCATGCTGTTTTCTGTTAAACCTATGGACATTGTTTTTGTTTTTTTTTACAATAGAAAAGTTATTTATAAATAAAGTTCGCCTGCTCCGGCAGATATTTTTGTCTCCCTCTTTGTGGACATACTTAAACACTTTAGATAAAAGATCAAGGTAAGATTAAAAATTAGAAGTTTTTAGAATTTCGTATTATTTCTAATGATAACTGCTCAGTACAAGACTGAATTAAATGGTCACAAAGTCACTAAGTCACAAAGGATTTTTTCTTTGGAAAACCTCCTTTCTTAGTGGATAAAAATGATCTTTTAGCGCTTTTGTTTGGTACTTGGCAATAATCAGATTACGAAGAATGGTGATTATAATCTTTAGAATGAAATAGATTATATTTGTGATAATAGTTGTTATAGATAAGCAAAAATAAATTGTAGTCGAAAAAACTATTCACGGGTCTGTTTTAAAACAACTTCACTATATGAAAATAGCATATTAAGACATGAAAGAGGCATTTCGACAATGGTTATTTTGGTTGGGAATGGTAATAAGTGTTACTTGTCATTTAGATGGACAAGAAGTGGCTTCTTTTCAGCACTTGTCAAAAAAGGATGGTTTGTCACAGGTATCTGTTTTTGCCATTGCCCAGGACAGTGCTGGATTTATGTGGTTTGGAACTAGAAACGGACTAAATAAATTTGATGGATATCAGTTTAAGATATATAAAAAAGATACTTCCACTCATAGCTTGGTGGCCGATGATATTCGCCACCTTTATAGTGATCCGGTCACCCATGATTTATGGATCGGAACGGTTTCGGGTCTGGGACAATACCAAATGGGAATGGATAAATTTAGTAATTATCTAAATGCTCCCACCGACAGTACTTCCATATCCAACAATGTCATCCGGCAGGTTTTTAGAGATTCAAAAAGTCGATTGTGGGTAGCTACGTCTGTTGGTTTAAATTTATACCAAAAAGAACATAACAATTTTATCAGATACTATCTTAAGGATCAGCACAATTTTGAGTTAGTTAGTAAAGACGTTAAAACAATTTTTGAAGATTCGGAAAACCAGATTTGGGTGGGAACCAACGATGGCTTGTATCGGTTGCTGGAAGAAGATCCTTTACGCTTTGAGCAGATAGAAAATATCTCTTTGAGTAATACCCACATCAAAAGTATAGTAGAAAATTCCGATCATAATTTATGGATTGGAACAGATGGAGGCGGATTAAACTATTGGGATCGGTCCCAAAATAAAATAACCATTTATAAAAGCGACAAAAATGCTCAGCACAAAATAAGCCATAATACAATTCGATCAATGGTCATGGATCATAACGATAATCTATGGGTCGGTACTTTTGATGGTCTCAATTTATTAGAAAAAGGTCAAACGGAATTTGAGATTTTTAAAAAAGAAGTATTCTCAAATACCGGAATTTCTGATCAGTCAATTCATTCCCTTTACGTAGATCGAAGTGGTAGTCTGTGGGTAGGAACTTATTACGGCGGGGTAAATCATTGGGTAGACAAGTATAATCAATTTAAGAATTTTAAACACATTCCCAACCAAAATTCGCTAAGTGGAAATGTAGTTAGTTCATTTGCCGAGGATGAAAAAAATAATTTATGGATCGGTACCGAAGGCGGTGGCTTGAATTATTTTGATAAAGAGAAGAATCAATTTCAGCATTATCAATATCAGTCAGGAGTAAAAAATACGTTAAGTGGAAATAATATCAAAGCATTACTTTTAGACGGAGACCAGCTTTGGATCGGGACATTTAAGAGAGGATTAAACCGGTTAGATATTCCAAGTGGAAAATTTACTCACTTTAAAACCGATGCTTTTGATGGAAATGTCCTAGCTGCCGGCGGTACGTCACTGTCAAATAGTAGCGTCTACGGATTACATAAGGAAGGTGATTTACTCTGGGTACTAACCTACGGAAATGGACTGGGTATTCTGGAAGTTACAAC
Organism: uncultured Saprospiraceae bacterium; assembly: GCA_938008185.1. Classification (GTDB taxonomy): domain Bacteria; phylum Bacteroidota; class Bacteroidia; order Chitinophagales; family Saprospiraceae; genus JALZUU01. The sequence continues at coordinate 16,973 of CALLLR010000135.1, read as the reverse complement.
CAATAAATTTCATAATTTTTCGGAGAATACCAAAGACACCAATAGCATCAGCTCGGACCTGGTCAGAGTTGTTTTGAAAACGACCACTGGGGATTTTTGGATCGGAACCGAGAAAGGACTCAATAAAGCGTTTTTGGATGAAAATGGCTTTCCCAATAAATTTGAAACCTATTTTCCCAACGAAACGATCTACGCTCTGCAGCAAAGCAGTAACCAAAAAATATGGGTGGGTACCTATACCAACGGTTTGTATCTTTTTGATCCTGAAAACGGAAAAAGCACGCATTTTACCACTGCGGATGGATTAGCAGGAAATACGATCTTTGGAATTTTAGAATTCAATGAAGAAGAAGTATGGCTTAGCACAAATAATGGAATCACAAGGTTTAACCTAAAAGAAAAGTCTTTTACCAATTATGATTATTCTAATGGCCTGGCCAACCTGGAACACAATTTTAACGCCTACTACAAAACACGCTCAAATAATTTTCTTTTCGGCGGGATTCACGGATTTACCGAATTTAATCCGCAACATATTCAACCTAATAAATTTATACCGCCCATTGTTTTTACCGAACTTCGGCAAAATAATAATATAGTAAATGTTCGGCAAAAAAATGCACTTTTACAAAAGGGTATTAATTACACAGAATCGCTTAAATTTAATTATAACGAAGCTAATTTTACCATCAGTTTTGCCGCCCTGGATTATTTTAGCCCCGAAAATAACCGTTATGCTTACATGCTGGAAGGCCTCGACAAAACCTGGAATTATACCGTCGGACAGACAGAGGCCAATTACGCGATCCAAAAAGAAGGAAAATACATTTTTCGCCTCAAAGGAGCTAATAGTGACGGCCTTTGGAACCCGCTGGAAAGGAAAATGAAAATTATCGTACAGCCTCCGCTTTACCGAAGTTGGTGGGCATATCTACTTTATTTGGTAATTGGGGGCGTAATGATTACCGGACTCATCCGCTACATCCGGCTACGCCATAAATTACAGCTTCAGCAAATTTCAAAAGAAAAACAGGACGAGTTGTACGAAATGAAACTCCGGTTTTTTACTAATATCACCCACGAATTCCGAACGCCCCTGACCTTGATTTTAGGACCGGTTAAAGATTTACTGGACAAACAAAAATTACTGCCCGAAGTCCAAAATCAGCTTTCCTTAATTGAAAGAAACACGCAGCGTCTGTTAAATTTGGTCAATCAGCTGATGACTTTCCGTAAACTGGCGACCGACCACGAACCGATGAAAGTTAGTCATGAGAATATTATTGATTTTTTAAAGGAGATATTTTTGTCTTTTCAAGAACTGGCCAGAACCAGGCATATCGAATATCAATTTAAGGCGCCTGTCGAATCTTTAATGATTTGGTACGATCCTGATAAGCTGGAAAAAGTATTTATCAACTTATTGTCGAACGCCTTTAAATTTACACCCAATGAGGGAGTTATCGTAATGGAAGTGTCAGAAATAAAAGAATTTGTCAATATTCGCGTGCAGGACAGTGGGGTAGGGGTCGCTCCCCAATTAAAAGACCAGATTTTTAAAAGGTTTTACGAAAAAAATACCGCTCAGATTTCTTCTATCAAAGGCTCTGGAATTGGCTTGGCAATATCCAAACAGATGGTAGAATTGCATGACGGTAATATCAGGGTCTTATCCCCTAAACCGGGAGACCAGAACGGGGCGACCTTCCTCGTGCAAATTCCAAAGGGCAAAGCCCATTTTAATTTTGGTAAAAAAATAGAAAAACTTCCGGTTGCAGCGCCGAAAAAAGAGGTACAGGTACCTCCTGCCGTAGAAACAACAAAACATACTACTCCTGTTCCCGCCAACAGTATCTCCAATAAAAAGGATAGAAAAGAACTGCCTTTACTGCTCATCGTAGAGGATAATCCGGAAATCCGTGCCTATGTCCAACAAATATTTTTCAACGAATACCGGTTCGTAACTGCTGATAACGGAGAAAAAGGGCTGGTAAAGGCTAAAAAAGAAATGCCGGACCTGATTATTAGCGACGTCATGATGCCTGTAATGGATGGGATCACCCTTAGTAGAAAATTAAAAACGGATATCGAGACCAGCCACATCCCAATTATCCTGCTGACTGCCCGTACGGCTGCTATATTTAAAATTGAAGGATTAAAAACCGGTGTGGATGACTACGTTACCAAACCTTTTAATTCAGAAGAATTACGCTTAAAGGTTCGCAATATTGTTAGGACCAGACAGACCCTTAAAGAAAAATTTACCCGGGCCTTGAATTTTGATCCCCAGCAGATCGATGTAACTTCTGCCGACGAAGAATTACTCAAAAAAGCAATGAAAATAGTCGAAAACAACATCAATAACTATGAATTTAATGTCAATCAGTTCGCTACCGAATTAACAGTGAGTCGTCCTTTGTTATTTATCAAGTTAAAAGCCTTGACGGGACAAACACCCAATAATTTTATTAAAACCATTCGCCTAAAACGAGCTGCCCAATTGCTGAAAACACACAAACTCAATATCTCAGAAATTGCTTATCAGGTTGGATTTAAAGATCCTAAATATTTTCGAAAGTGTTTTAAAGATCAATTTAAGATGCCCCCTTCTGAATACGAAACGCAGAATTAACAATTAAAATAACTTTGTTTTCACGCTGGTTTAGACCGTTTTTAAGCTGAATTAGACGATTTTCCCCCTTAATTTAGATTTTTATTTCCTTTTCTAGCTATAGATTTGTCCCATTCTCTTAATAGATAATATTATGATAAAAAAAATTACAATTTCTATTATCCTAACAACTATTTTTTGTTGTTTTTTTGATGCCAACTTAAAGGCCCAGACTGGAACATTACAAGGAATTGTATATGATAGTGATGGTAAAACACCCCTGATTGGTGCCAATATCTACGTAAGATCTGGAGAAAATCTGGGGGTATCTACTGGTCTGGATGGAGATTTTACATTGGAAAATATTCCGGCAGGTACCCAAATTATTTCTTTCTCCTACACCGGATACGAACTCCAAGAAAAAGAAGTTTTAATTTCCGCAGGAGAAACGACAGAAATTAACGTAACCTTATCGGAAGCAGCCTTTACAAGTGAAACAATTGTGGTAACTGCTCAGGCACTTGGACAAACACAGGCGATCAAGGAACAGCTAAACTCAGAATCAATCGCCAATATCGTCTCTGCAGCCCGGATTCAGGAACTACCAGACGTAAATGCCGCAGAAGCCATCTCGCGACTTCCAGGTATCGCCATCAATCGAAGCGGCGGAGAAGGGCAAAAAGTGGTGATTCGCGGAATGGCACCAAAATTCGCCGCCATTACCGTCAACGGAATTAGAATGCCTTCCAACTCTGGAACCGACCGTTCCGTTGACTTATCTCTTATTTCGCCAGAACTGCTCGGAGGTATTGAGGTCTTTAAATCGCCACTGCCCGATATGGACGCAGAGGCAATTGGTGGAACCGTTAACTTACGGCTACGAAAGGCACCCAAAGAATTTAAATTATTAGCTAAGGGACTGGGAGGTTTTAACGAATTGAATAACGATTATAGAGATTATAAAGGAGTCCTGCAGATGAGTAAACGAATCCTTAATAATCAAGTAGGGGTGGTTGCTCAGGCAAGTATCGAACGATTTAATCGAGGAGGAGACTTTTTATCTAATGGTTGGAGACAAGGTGCTACTGATTCTACCGGGACAACCGAAATTATCGGTAATTCTCTTCGAATAGAGGATAGATTAGAAATCCGAAAGCGAAGAAACGCCAGCCTTTCCCTGGACTACTCCCTGGGAGAAAACAATCTTTCATTTTTTGGCCTATACAGCGGAACTTCCCGCAATCGGTCTTCGATTGCAGAAAACTATATTCCTTCTGAACCCGCCATTACCTTCACGGGCAGAAACATCGAAAACGAACTACAACTCACTTCTTTTTCACTATTAGGGGACCATAGCATTGGAAGACTTAAACTGGACTGGGCCGTGGCGACCAGTAACTCAAAGGGAGAAACTCCTTATGATTTTGCAATGTTATTCGAAGATAATCGCCAAGTCTTTGAGTCTACCCTGGACGCTAATAGTCATCCCAGAAATTATTACGCTTCCGCAACACCGAATTTAGAAGAAACTTATCTTAGAACCGCTAACTTTTTCAACTCTCTGACCGAAGAACGTACCAATACGGTGGCTCTAAACCTTAAACTTCCCTTTACGGTTAATGATAATCTAAAAGGGTATTTTAAAACAGGAGGGAAATATATTACGATCTCACGTACGCGGGACCAAAATCAGCTATCGGAGGATTTTTATTATCTCGGTGGAGAGATCGGTAGAAATGCAATCGCTGCTTCCTCTAAAAATCTGACCCTTTTACCGAGTAACGACGAATTGGTCAGTATTCTGAGCTTTTTTAGTAATTCTAATGATTTGGAATTTATCAATGAGTCAGACGAAAACATAGGCTTACAAGCCAGCTTGGATGAAGACTTAATGCGTCAATGGTACACGGATCAGGAAGAACTCTTAAATGAAAATAGAGCGGTGATTGTCAATAGATACGAAGTGGAAGAAAGTGTTTCGGCTGCTTACTTTATGGCAAAATTTGAAATAGGTAAAAAACTTTCAATCATTCCAGGGGTACGCTACGAACGTTCTGATAATGAATACCGCTCCGGAATTTCTACGCTAAGTGGCAGATATGGGGTAAATGGTACTTTTGTCGATTCGGTCACCACGCAAACTTACGGAGAAGTATTGCCACATTTACACCTGAAATTTCAAGCGCTTGAATGGTTGGATATTCGGGCATCATACGCTGCTACCCTGGCTAGACCAGATTTTAACTTCATCACCCCGCGTAGTCAAGTTGATAACGGTAGTCTAGTTATCACAACGGGTAATCCAGACCTGAAACACGCGAAAGCCCAAAATTTTGACTTTTTCGTTTCTGCTTATAAAAGTAAATTTGGATTGTTATCTGCTGGTGTTTTTTACAAGTCTGTAGATAATATCTTTTACCCCTGGAGGACAAATCTTTTTGATCAGGAAACAGCAGATGCTTTCGGATGGTCTAATTTTAGAGGATATGAATTGCGCTCTTATATTAATTCCGGAAGATCAACAATCAAAGGGTTTGAATTAGATTTTCAGACAAATCTTCGCTTTTTACCCCATCCTTTCAAAGGAATTTTATTCAATGTCAATTACGCTCGGTTATATTCTACCACAGAATCCTTTTTCTTGACATCTGAAACCAGATTAATCATTCCGGTTCCACCTGTCTTTGAAACAACATTCACAAATAATGTCAGAGAAGTACCTCTTCCTAGTCAGTCTCCACACGTATTTAATGTATCTATGGGATATGATTACAAAAAATTCTCCGCAAGAGTTTCAGGTACTTATCAGGGAACACAAGCGAGTGGATATTCGTCCAATAAAGACTTTGATAGCTTTACCCTTAGCTTTTGGCGCTGGGATGCTTCTGTGAAGCAGCGCTTTGGGAATAATTGGAGCGTATTTTTTAACCTAAACAACTTTACTAACCAACAGGATATAAGTTTTACAAGATCTGAAGATTTTCTGAACACCATAGAAACTTACGGTGTTACAGGGACTTTTGGCCTTCAATATCAAATCAAATAATTTAACTGAATTTTCAAAACTATAAAATTAGAAAAAATGAAAAAACATTACCAATTTTATCTCTTTATCTTTATCTTGCTTTTCGCTACTCAAAGCTTTGCCCAAACTTTTGTAGTAATTCCAGCAAGTTCTGACCCTACTATGCCAACTGATATTTTTCCCGTCATCATGGGAGACACCACTGCAACGGGCGAAAGGAATAACCCAAACACGATTTATCAACTAGAGAATGGCCAGGTATACATCACTACCGGTCGGATTGTAAACAAACCAACCTGGGACCTACAAATTCAGGCGTTGGATTTAGAGAATAACGAGTCAAAACCTATCTTGACCAGAATTCCCAATGCCAGTGGCGTTTATCCCGATATTATATGGTCGGAAGGAAACGTAACACTGCGTAACGTTTGGGTTGTCTCTGGAGCCAAAGGACCATTAGAACAACACGACTGGGGTAAATTTCGAATTACTGGTGCCAATTCCCGGGTCATCATAGACAACTGTATTATTGAAAAAGATAGAGGTGGATTTGTTCAGATTCGTGCCGAAGGAGTAAAGGCTTATATCACCAACAGTATTTTAAGGAACGGTGGTAACCGTAGAATCCTTCAGGGTAACGGTCGTGGTTTTGATGCCAGAAACTTTGCGATGGATACCCTAGTTATGAAAAATACTATTGTGCACAACATTCAGGACCGATTCTTTAGAAGTCAGGGTGGATCTGAACCTCACAATTATATCGAAATTGATCACTGTACTTCGTTTAACTCAGCTGGCAGACATGGTCATATTCAGTTAGGAAGAGTAACCACAGCTAAAATTACCAACAATTTATTTATCAATCCAATCATGTTGGGTTCTAGTCCTATTTATACCAATGAGCAAACTCAGCCGGATAATGACCTTCACAAGGTAATTACCGTAGATACTTTATACGATAACACGAATCTTGCAATTTCTAATAACAATATTTTCTGGACGCAGGAGGTACAAGATTATTGGGCTTCCAATGATTCAGTGTCCGCACCTGAGGTACTTTCAGATTTAGTAATTGAAAATCTAGGTGCGGCAGCAAACGATGCTTTCTTTCAAGAAAATTTAACGCTTAATAGCGTGCCAGTCTCTATTTTACAATATGTAGTAGACCTTTACGCTAATCCAGAAGCAGAAGATATGTTTGACTTTATTGTCGAAGATGAATTGGTTGCCGGTACACCGTTTGATTCTGGAAACTTATTTGACTTTTCAGGTTTTGACCCTTGCTATTCCTCCTCTGCTCAGTCTGCTACCGCCGCAACAGACGGTGGTGCCATCGGTGCGGTTAACTTTTGTGATGATTTAAGCACGGATATATTTGAAGCAGGCGTAAATAATGCTTTAGACTTAAAGGTATTTCCTAACCCTACCAGAGATATATTAAATTTGACTTTTGAGCTGGCACAACCTAGTGACGTAAATATCCTAATCATGGATATGAGAGGAAGTGTAATTGAAAATATCCTGCCAGGATCACATCCGGGAGGAAAGCACAGAATTTCAAAAGATATTTCTCAACAACTTTCCAAAGGAATCTACTTAATATCTATCCAAACCAACCAAGGAAGGATGACGCAAAAGTTAGTCATTCAGTAGAGAGTAACCTTTTAATTTTGTGTTTGCTACGAAATTTCTTTTTTGTAGCAAACACAATTTTTTAATTTTTTCGAATGACAACATCTTCGACATGAAATTTCTCTTGTACTCTTTAGGGCTGTTAGCTTTTTTTAGCTGTGGCGTTTCCTCTCAGGATCGCTCCGTAATTTTACCAGAAAACGAGTATAACCCCGAAAAACGTTTACAACTGTTGTGTGAAAAAGCAATAGTTGACTTAGGTAAAATTCCTTTAGATTCTATAAATATTCCTCGTACAGTAGAACCCGACGGACAATTAAAAGGAACCAAATCCAAGAGCTGGACCAGTGGCTTTTTTCCTGGAATGCTCTGGGAATTATACAGCTTTTGTAAAGAAGAACCATTGAAGCAAGCAGCCATCCAATGGCAGTCTTTTGTTGAAAAAGAAAAATTTGATGACGGAACCCACGACCTGGGATTTAAAATTTACTGCCCTTTTGGGAATGCTTATAAAATAACCAAAAAAGAAGCTTATAAAGATGTTTTTGTGACTGCTGCCAAAACCTTATCTACCCGCTACAATCCTACCGTAGGGGCCATTCGTTCCTGGGATCATCACGCTGATGTTTGGAAATTTCCTGTTATTATTGACAATATGATGAACCTGGAAATGATGTTTGAAGCGACTAAATTAACGGGAGATTCGAGCTTTTATCACATCGCAAACCAACACGCTAAAACAACTTTAAAGAATCACTTTCGACCCGACCATAGTTCCTACCACGTTGTTTCTTATGATCCCAAAACCGGTAAAATTGAGAAAAAAAATACCCACCAGGGATTGAATCACGAATCGGCGTGGAGCAGAGGACAAGCTTGGGGACTTTACGGCTTTACCGTAACTTATCGCTATACCAAAAATCCAGTCTTTTTGGAACAGGCTAAAAAAATTGCCAATTTTATTTTTACGCATCCTAACCTCCCGCCGGATCTGATCCCATACTGGGATTATGATGCGCCCAATATTCCGGATGAACCCCGTGATGTTTCGGCTGCCACGGTGACCGCATCCGGACTCTTTGAACTGAGCAAATATGATCCGGCCAACGCCACCAAATACCTCGCCTGGGCAAACCAAATTTTAAAAACTTTAGAGGAAGAAAAATATCAATTAAATACTGCCCCCTTTTTTCTCAAACATAGTGTAGGTAGTATTCCAGGAAAATTCGAAATGGATGCTCCCATCATTTACGCAGATTATTATTACGTAGAAGCATTATTACGAAGTCGAAAAGAAAAATATTAGAAAATGATGAATGTATTTTTGAGAATAACATTTTTATTGATAATATGCGCATGGCTGCCAAATAATGGTTTTGGTGCTGACGCTAATCGCCTCACCGAGCGACAAATCATCAACATCAACGAGGATTGGACATATCTGGAAAATAATTTAACGGAAATTTCTGAGTTAGAAACCTCGCAACCGTGGCAGGAAGTCGATTTGCCACATACCTGGAATCAGTGGGATGCTGTAGATATGTTGCCAGGTTATCGGAGGGATGCGAGTTGGTACCAAAAAGAAATACAAATAGCAGACTATAGCAATGCGAATTATGTTTTATATTTTGAAGGTGCAAATATTAGTTCCGAAATTTATCTCAACGGAAAACTGGCGGGTACTCATCTGGGGGGCTACGTAGGTTTTGAAATTGACATTACCAAATTGGTGAAAAAAGGACAGAAAAATATTATTAGCGTCCGAGTAGACAGTAGCTACAATCCTGACATTATCCCTTCCCAAAAATCTGACTTCTTTATTTATGGAGGAATCACGAGAGATGTCTTTCTGAAAATTTTACCCCAAACTTATTTGAAAAGAATAGCACTGAGCACCCCTGTTGTGTCCAGAGAAGAAGCGAATACTACCATAGAAATTGAGTTAAATACGAATGATTTATCAAAAGGAAGCTTTTCGGTAAAAAGCAATATCATAGACATCAGTACCAATCAGGTGGTGGCTCAGAAAACCATTTCCGCTAATGAACTGACCTCGGGAAAATTAGCTGCCTTTCCCAAAATAAAATATCCTAAATTATGGTCACCGGAAATACCCAATCGCTATCGGGTGATCACCCAACTTTGGGACGGTGACAAAAAGGTAGATGAGAAAGTGGAAATCATCGGCTATCGTTGGTACACCTTTAAAGACCACGGTGCCTTCTATCTTAACGGAAAAAAATTGCTCCTGCGTGGTACCCACCGACACGAAGAGCACGCCGGATACGGCGCGGCGATGCCCAACGAACTCCACCGGAAAGATATTCTGCAAATGAAAGAAATGGGCGTTAATTTTCTTCGCCTTGGTCATTATCCACAAGATCCTGAGGTGTACAAAACTTGCAATGAAGTAGGCATCATCTTGTGGGATGAACTACCATGGTGTCGTGGTGGGATGGGGGAAACAAAATGGCAGGAAAATACCAAAGACTTACTGACCAAACAGATTAAACAAAATTTTAATCATCCTGCCATCTTCTTCTGGTCATTAGGAAACGAGATTTACTGGCTACCCGATTTTGAAAATGGAGACGACGAAAATCGGATTAATACTTTTCTCAAAAAATTAAACGATATCGCTCATCAACTGGATCCCGGTCGAATGACCGCCATTAGAAAATACTACGCTGGAGCAGATTTGGTAGACGTCTTTTCTCCTTCTATCTGGTCCGGTTGGTACGCTGGCGTATACACCAACTACGGAAAAACCTTGGCTAAAAATCAAAAACTATATCCTCGTTTTCTACATATGGAATACGGTGGCTCCAGCCATGTGGGGCGTCACACGGAAAATCCAATTGCTGGGGATGGTTCTATGAACGAGGACGACTGGGCGGAAGTAGCCAACCAAGTAGACATTAAAAATATTGCTAAGAGTGGCGATTGGACCGAAAATTATATTGTGGACTTATTTGATTGGTATCTTGGAGTCACCGAGCAACAGGAAAATTTTGCCGGCAACGCACAGTGGGCCTTTAAAGATTTTGGTACGCCCCTACGCCCGGAAAATGCCATTCCTTACCTCAACCAAAAAGGTCTGGTGGACCGGGCCGGAAAACCAAAAGATGCCTACTATGTCTTTAAAAGTTACTGGACCAAAAAACCTTTTACTTACATCGAATCACACACCTGGACCAACCGGCAAGGTCCCAAAAATAAAACCAGAAATATTGCAGTCTTCAGTAATTGTCCCCAAGTAGAATTATTGCACAATGGAAAAAAAATTTCTACTAAAAACAGAGCGATTGGAGTTTTTCCAGCTTGTGGACTAAATTGGGACCTTCTTTTTACCGAAGGTGACAATCTTCTAATTGCCAATGGTTTTCAAAATGGAAAAAAAGTTACTTCGGATACTTTGACCGTTAATTATACTTATGAAAAACCTGACAAAGCGGATCATATCCACTTATCCAGCCATCTGTTGCGTAATGGCAACTATCTGGTAGAAGCGGTCATGTTGGATAAAAATAATCGACGGGTCTTAGACTACGAAAAACCAGTATACTTTTCTCAGGATGGGGCGGGTGAATTGATGAAAAATTATGGAACGCCCACCCGCAGTCAAATCATACAAATGGCTAATGGAAAAGCCGCTATTGAATTGATTCCCGACACTAAGGGAAAGGCTATTGTTGAGGCCAGAAATCAGGATTTTAAAGGAAGCTACCTCGTTATTGATTTTTCTGAAAAAAACGTACTTAGAAGCCAGCTAAAATGAAAAAATATTTATCTCTATCAATCTCTTTCTTTTTTTTGATAATTTACTGCTCCTGTAACCCAGCAGCGGAAAAAAAGAATTCCCAGAATCTCGGGCAAGATAAGACGACCAAAAAGACTCAGGCGCTTTTATTGACGCAACCCTTTGATTTTGATCCCACCAATAAAAATAAAATGACGGGCGATTATATTCGACAAACCCAAATAGAAATCCCTCAAAATCTAGCAACCCAGAGTAAATGGATTATGTTTGAAGGTCCCGTTTTGGAAAATGATGTTATTGCGTACCGTTACTACGCGGACACTCGGCATCGCTTTGATGTTTTTGGTAAATCTGTTCCCGACCTGGTGATGGATACCGTCAGTTGGAAATATCACGATATCATGAATTGGGGGACGGATGTACTAAAGGTAGGCAATTCGCTCGGATTGGGTAGTCCCGCCATCTGGTTCCAGGGTTCGATTTATACACTTTCTAAAAGCGATAAAAAAATTATCGAAATTATTGAAAACGGTAATGACCAATCTATCGTTCGAACCACTTTCACAGGTCTGGAAATTGGGGATCAAAAATTTGACTTAATCCAGGATTGGAGCATCCAGTCGGGTGCTGCCTGGTCTGGAATACACCTCAAGGTGCTCAACGGGAAACTACCGGAGGGAATGTATTTTGCCACGGGGATCGTTAAGCACCTGCCTACCATAAAAGTTGGTGAAACGACCGACTATTTTTATGCGATGAATTGGGGAGCACAATCTTTCCATAAAGAGAATATGGGGATGGCCATTTTAGCAAAAAAAGAATATCGACCGGAAGCATTGCAGGATGAATTAAGCCACGTTTATATCTTTCGTCAGGCTGATCAGGAAGTGCAATATCGATTTATGGCCGCCTGGGAAAAAGACAATAATCAAGTAACTAACCTCTCAGAATTTATCTCTTTAGTAGAAAATTCGGGAAAATGAGAAAACATTGGCTAATCATCATGATGCTAATATTGTTTTCGGTAGTGCGCTGTAATAACCATACCACTATTCTCAGCTCTGAACTGGATTGGGATACCACTTCAATTTTACAAAAGGCAAACATATACCTGAGCATGGAACCCGTGACGATTACGTCTTACGTCGCCACGCGTAGCGCTGGAGGGATCCACGATTATTACTCAGAAGGATCGTATTGGTGGCCTAATCCAGCAGATCCGGAAGGTCCTTTTATCCGGAAAGATGGTCGTCGTAACCCCGAAAATTTTAGGGCACACAAAGAGGCATTAAAAAACTTTTCCACCGTGGTGACAATCCTTGTCGCTAGTTATCAAATTTCAGGAAACGATAAATATATTGCCAAGGCTTTAGAACATCTGAAAGCCTGGTTTGTCCATCCAGACACGCGGATGAATCCTAGTTTGTTGTACGCCCAGGCTATTAAAGGAATTAATACTGGACGAGGAATCGGCATCATTGATACCCTCTGGTTGATTAACGTGGCACTATGTGTCGAATCGCTGGAAGAGGCGGAATTGTTGAAAGGAGAGAATAGGGATGCGATCAGAAAGTGGTTTGGCGATTTTGGTGAATGGCTTACCACTCATCCTTACGGCCACGATGAAAGAAATAATAATAACAATCATTCTACCTGGTGGGGGGCACAAGTAGCCGCCTACGCCAGAGCCGCCAACCGAAAGGATTTGTTAGCCATCAGTCAGGAGCAATTTAAAAGACAATTAGAGATTCAAATGGCAGCTGATGGCAGTTTTCCCGACGAGTTAGGGCGTACCAAACCTTTTCATTACATGAACTATAATTTACGTGCCTGGACAAATTATGCGGATCTGGCATCTACCCCTGACGAAAATTTATGGAAATATAATTGTAAAAATGGAAACCTGAAAAAGGCGATTGATTTTGCTATTCCCTATTATAAAACACCAGCGGACTGGCCGTACCTGACGGAACTTGAAAAAGAAATTCACCCGCATCAAAATGATTTTTTGGTTATGGCTTACTGGGGATTGGATGACAAAGAATACCTCAGTATTTGGAACCAATTGAGCCGTAATGAAAAAGACAACGACGAGGGAGACGCCAATTTAGTAATTTGGAAAAGTAAATTTTCAAAATGAAAAATCAGCGAATAAGTATTATATTTTTGGGTGTCATATTTATCTTGTGTAGTTGTAATTCAACCAGCGAAAATACCGATCCGACTCAGCTGGCCTATTCGCCACTGACAGTAGAACACGTTGATTTTAATTCAAAAAAAATAATAGCGAATGCAGACGCATATTTAAATCAGATGCCAGTCCCAATTACTACTTATACTTCTCCAAGAAGTGAAGGGGGGATTCACGATTTTCATTCCGAAGGAGATTACTGGTGGCCCGATCCGGAAAACCCGGAGGGACCTTACATTCGAAAGGACGGACAAACTAACCCGGATAATTTTGTCAAGCACCGTCAGTTGATGCGTAATCTGAATAAATGGGTCTCCACACTGGTCGCTGCCTATCAAATTACAAATGATCAAAAATATGCGGAACATGCGATCCGACATTTAGAGGCGTTTTTTCTCAATGAAAATACGTTGATGAATCCCAACTTACTTTACGCGCAGGCCATCAAAGGAAAAGTGAGTGGTCGTGGAATCGGCATTATTGATACCATTCATCTGATCGAAGTAGCCAAAGCCATCGAAAAATTAGCCGTACTGAAGGCCCTGAAAGGAAAAAAATTAACGAGTTTAAAACAGTGGTTTGATCAATACGCTACCTGGATGAATACGCATCCTTACGGCTTAAAAGAAAAAAACCACGGCAACAACCACAGTACCTGGTGGGCCGCGCAACTGGCCGCCTTTGCGCATCTCGCCGGACGGGAGGATTTACTGGCTGAAGCGCGACTACAATTTAAAAAATTAATCTCCGCACAAATGGCGAAAGATGGTAGTTTTACGGACGAAATGAAACGTACCAAACCATACATTTATATGCTCTTTCATCTCGAAGGTTATTCGATGCTTTGTGAAATCGCTTCTACTCCTGAAGACAATCTCTGGACTTACGAGGGAAAAAATGGGGGAGTCCTAAAATCCTGGAACTTTATGCTGCCTTATATCAAAGACAAAAAAAAATGGATCAAAGCACCCGATGTTCAATATTACGATCAGGTACCTATTCAATCTCCTGGATTATTACTGGCAGCATTGGCTTACAACAATCAGCCGTTCTTTGATGTTTGGAAAAATCTGAACCCCGAAAGAAAGTCAGAAGAGATCAATCGTAACTTTCCAATTAGAGAACCTGTTCTTTGGATTGAATAATTATGGGATCGTTATAATTTCTAAAAATGTTATTTTTATTAAAAGAAGAACAATGAAAAAGCTCTCATTTACTATACTTTTAGTCTTACTCAGTTTGTGCATCTTCGCACAAATCACTTCGTCGGCCACGGGAAGTTCAGGAAGCGGTTACGCCGCCATCACCAACGCTGGATTTGATTTTGAAAGTCCAGACTGCGTACACCAGGGATTTGGCGCGCACATTACCCAGATTTTTGATGAAGAATTGGATCGCAACGTCTTTGTTTTTCACAGTCACGTCGTAGAAGACAATGACCGTTGTCAGGTTTTTGATCGCGTACGTATGGAAATAAAAGGAGGACCAAATACCGCAGAAGAATTACAACACGTCCAGAATTCTACCTCTTTTTATCGCTGGAAATTTCGCCTCAGCGAAGATTTTATGGGGGTATCTTCCTTTAATCATATTTTTCAAAATAAAATTTTTGGCGGGAGTGATTCGTCATTCCCGCTAATCACCATTACCTTGCGCGCAAATGTACTAGAAGTGAGACACGCTGGAGGAGATACCGGAAACGACTTGGGTAGATTGGCAGAAGCGGATCTGGATTTATTTCGGGGCAAATGGATCGAAGGTTATATCCGACAAGTACACGGTGAAAATGGTGAACTGGAAGTTACCCTGCGAGATATGACAACTGGTATTACCTTGTTAGAATACACAAATAATAACATCGATCTGTGGCGAACAGGGGCAGAATACAGTCGGCCTAAATGGGGAATGTATCGGCTGAAAAATACAACACTACAGGATGAAGAGATTCGATTTGCTGATTTTTGTGTTTCTGAAACAAGCGCTGATTTATGTCCCGCCGAGGTCGTTTTGATCGTCGATACAGAAGCACCTACCACTCCTGCTAACCTGCAAGCCACTGATGTTTCTATGACGACGGTTGATTTAGAATGGGAAGCATCCACTGATGCTTATGGGGTTACTGGATACGATGTTTTACAGGAGGGTACGGTCATAAAGACAGTAGATGTACCAGAGACTACCATCGAAAATCTTACCAGTGGTACCACTTATAATTTTACTGTTCGGGCTAAAGACGAAGCCGGGAATCAATCTGAATTAAGCAATTCGGTAGAAGTTACTACCGATGCTGCTAACGCCTTACCCGATGTAGCCACAAGCCCTGCACCCGGAGATGGTGCCACCAATGTCAATACAACCGCTAGCCTGAGCTGGACGGCTGGAAATAATACCGATAGTTATCAGGTTTACTTTGGTACTCAAAGTGATCCTCCATTGGTGAGTACGCAGACGGACGTCACTTACCAGGCAACTCTCAACCTATCCACTACTTATTTTTGGCAAATTATTTCTACGAATGTAAACGGAACTACTACCGGACCCATCTGGACTTTTACAACCGGCTCGGCAAATCCGGATGCTCCATGGCTGGTATATCGGGCCAACGAAAGACTGGATATTGAAACTAATTTTTTTACCGATCTCGATATACCTTCTTCGCCTACGCTGGATGAGGTCGTCAATGATCCTAACGGTTCAGTCAATAAGTTTTATAATTATCAACACGAGGAGGAAGAGAAATTCAGATGGCGATATGAGCTCGCCCCAACAGATACCGCCATTACCGTAGAGGCCCGACTCAAAGCTCTAAATGATGATGTAAATTGTATTTGTTATTTTGAGATAAAAGCTTTTGGCTGGCGGGAAAAACTACGGATGAATCAAAGTACCATCAAGCTGGAAAGATCTTCTCCCGTTGTAGAAGAGAATATTCCTTTCGAATTTAAAGATGCTTTTCATTTGATTCGGGTGACCATGTCGGGAAATGAAATGAATGTATATTTAGACCAGAATCCAGTGCCCATTGCTGTTGGTAACAGCATCGACAATAATTCCAATGCCTTATTTGAATTTGGAAAGTCAGGTTCGCCTGATTGTGGTGCTTCCATTGACTGGATTGCGATTTTAGGCAACCAGAATAATGCTCCCAACGAAGGGCCCACTTTACCAGCTGATTTATTTTTGAGTAGTGATGCGACGCTTTCCAGTATTCAAATTGATGGAGTAGGTATTTCTGGATTTTCTCCCGGTAACTTTGAATACGATGTATCTATTGCAGGAAATACCATGATTCCAGTGGTAACTTATACCACCGGTTCTGACTTGGCAACGGCCGTAACTACTGATCCGGTTTCCGTACCAAATACGGCTGCTACCATAACCGTAACTGCCCAAGATGGTTTTACCCAGAAAAACTATACCATCAATTATACAGCAACTGTTTCTACCAGCGAAGAATTAGCAGAAAATGGTATTTCTATTTTTCCTAATCCAACGAGTGGTCATCTTTATATTTCATCTGTACTTAATGACCTTCAATCGGTCAAACTATTAAATGCGGTTGGAATAGAGGTTTTTAAAAATACAGGAATCTCCAATTTAATAATCAATACGCATTCGTTTCCAACGGGTATTTATTATATCTTTATGAAAAAAGATAATGGCTCTGTTTTTACAGATAAAATTTTTATAAATAAATAATTATGAAAGGAAAGATTGCAGTAATTACCGGAGGTAGTGGTACCTTGGGACGAGC
>CALLLR010000134.1 GCA_938008185.1 uncultured Saprospiraceae bacterium | reverse complement strand
GGAAACTTTGGTAAAATATAGGTTTAACTGGAATAATAAAATTGATTTAAATACCCAACTGGCTTACACCTGGCTGAAAACTGAAGCCGAAGCAGGTGAATTATCAAAATATATTGCCAATCATCCAACGCATCAGTTTGGATTAACGCTAGATCTGAGGGCTTATGATTTTCAAATTACCTCTGCGACCAGTTTAAGTACGAGGCAGAACGAATTGGTGGAGTCAATTGAGGGCGATATCCCAAATGATTATCTGGTTACCCATCTTAAATTTGGGTATAATTTATCCAGTGCTTTTACACCTTATGTCGAAATCAGAAACCTCACCAATACCAATTATCAGGAAATTCTGGGCGCCAACTTACCGCGGCGTTGGTGGAATGTTGGTGTCAACTGGAACTGGTAATGTTTTTATAAAGGAGGTGATTACAAAAAGAAGAGCCGACTTGCAACGTAGCAAGTCGGCTCTTTTTACCATTAAGAGGCAAGCCTATTTTATCTTAATAAATTTAGCTGATTTAGCCGCCGGATTGCTACTATCATAAATAAAATAGATTCCGTTTGGCAGATTGCCAGTATCTAATTGTAATGTATTCTGTCCAAAGTCAGTATCAACTACAAAAGACTGCATTATCTTACCGGAAAGATCCGCAATTACCAGCATCGTATTTAACGATTCGGTGTATAATTCCACCGTCAGTTGTGCACCCACCAATGGGTTTGGATAAATCTTTAAATTTCTGTTTTTCTGACAATCCATTTCCAGATTTATTATATTACTGAATTCAAAAGTCTCATCCAGATCAACCATCTTAAGTCGGTAATAATTTTCAGCGTCAGCCTTTGTATCCATAAAAATATAATTAGCACTCGTCGCCGTTCCACTAGAAATCATCTGACCGATCTTACTAAAATTTCTTCCATCTATACTATGCTCAATCTCGTAGTGACTAAAGTTGACTTCCGAAGCAGCAGACCATTTTAAGGTTACTTTACAATCGTCTGTACTAGCTGTAAAAGCAATAAGTTCTACCGGTAAAACACTGGCTTTAAAACCAAAATCATAACTGGCAATTGCCAATTCGGTGGCTGGATTAACTGCCGGCGCTATTTCACTTTCTCCTTTGCTAAGCATAACTACGGTACCCATCGGATCACTGGCATCCAGTCGGTCATCACTACCCGCATTGAGAGTAGTTGTTTCCATACCTGTCGGTGTAGCTGCGCTGATCGTGTAAGTAGGAAGGTTTGCATTTCCGTAATTTTCGTCTAGTAATAATTGACCAAAGCTGTAGAATCCTTGAGCATCCGTCGTTGTTACAACCGTAATGTCTGGGGTACTATCTCCGTTATAATCCACCATCATGGTAACGACTACGTTGGCAATTCCGGTCTCTCCTGAATCTTGTAAACCATTGGTGTTTAAATCATTCCACACTCTATTTCCCACCGCAGAGCCTTGATTGTAATAACCAAAATCAATATCTGTCTGATCGGCTCCGTTAATGACTACGGTGATCGGATCGCTTTCGCTATCTGTCCCCAGGCTATGCCAGAATCCAGTGAGCGTTTCCTGGACATCACTGATGATAACAGAATAAGTTCCATCTGATAAATTTTGGAAACTATAGTTGCCCGTTGCATTTGTGGTGGTGGTAGCAATGACCCCACCAGCACCATTCGTCAGTACAACCGTAGTATTGGCAAAGCGAGTCGTCTCGCTATCGTTCAACGTTCCGTCGGCATTAGTATCTTCCCATATCGTACCATCGATGGAATACGGTGTATTTGCGGCGTAACCAAAATCTTTGGTAAAATCTAGTCCTCCTTTTGCGTTCAAGTCAGAAATGGAAAGACTGGCTCCCGGAGCAGCACCGTCCGGATCAACAGAATTATAATATATATTTCCACCCGGTAAACTTGCTACTTCCACGGCTACTACGTACGTTGCTACCGGATCAAGTGCACCAAAATAGTAAGTACCATTTTTATTGGTTTGGGTCGTGGCTACCAGCGTGGTACCGTCTGACTCAAATAAATTTACGGCTACTTTTTCTGCTCCTTCACCGGGAGAAATGGCAAAGTCATTATTGGTATCAATAAAAATGGTATTTCCGATAATTCCCTGGTTTGGCAAATGAGCACTTGGCGCAAAACCAAAATTCTGCAGGAGATTATCTTCCGTGCCGTCTACCGTAATGGTAGAAACAAAGTCATTATTTCCATCTGCATCACTGACTGGGACAAGACTATTTAAAATATTTCTCGTGTCGGTTACTTTTACAGAATAAGTACCTGCGGGCAGCCCACCAAAAATATAATGACCATTTTGGTCGGTTACAGTGGTCGCAATTACTTCGCTCGTGTTGTTGGTCAACTGGATCGTTATACCGGGAATTCCTGGTTCGTCAGTATCTTGCGTACCATCCGCATCCGCGTCAATAAATACCGCATTACTGATCGTGGATCCACTGGATGGCTGGTAGCCGAAATCACCGAGGAGAACCACGTCGCCAGGAGCAACCATCATCGGCTCGCTGATATTGTCCGCATCTTTGTCTGGATCACCAGTCGGGATACTCGCTACATTTGCCGGTAAAGTAGTATCATCTATTTTCAGAACATAAGCATTAGGAGCTATATTATCAAAAATGTAAAATCCACTGGCATCCGTGGTGGTAGCGCCTATTGGATTATCGTATATACCATCCAAATCATGGTCGTTATATAAAGTAACTATAACATTTGGAATACCTGCTTCACCTGCATCTTGCACGCCGTCACCATTGATATCATTCCATACTCGGTTTCCGATCGCTCCGGTAGTCGTGCCGTTGGGATTATTCACATGCACACCGGACACAAAATTATATCCAAAAATAGCAGTTAAGTGTTCGTTCCCACCATTCGAAGTATTTACGTTGGTCGTATGATCCGGCAGTAAGGTTCCTGAATCTTCGTTAAATGTAGGCAGCAGTCCAGTTGGTAAACCAGCACTTACTTCTACCGTATAATTGTCAATTGGCAGGTTATTGAAAATATAACCACCATTTAGATCAGTCGTGGTATTTCCAACAATAATATTATTGGATGCTCTCAATAATACGGTTACATTTGGAATGCCCTCTTCCCCTGCATCAAAAATGCCATTGGCATTTTCATCTAACCAAACGGTGTTACCAATGGTCGCAGCAGGTGCAAAACCAAAGTCCACATCCAGCATAACTTCCCCTGAGCTACCGGTGGTAATTTCTACGGTAGCAATATTTCCGATCATCGTGGCGTGGTTGTCATTTTTACCACTGCCCGCGTTTAATAGGGTAGTACTGGCGATTTGGGCTTGAAAGGTTTGAGTATCCGTTAAGGTAATCTTTACTTTATAATCCGTATTGTATTTTATT
The DNA here is from genome assembly GCA_938008185.1 of uncultured Saprospiraceae bacterium. Taxonomy (GTDB): domain Bacteria; phylum Bacteroidota; class Bacteroidia; order Chitinophagales; family Saprospiraceae; genus JALZUU01. The sequence goes on along the minus strand of CALLLR010000134.1, from coordinate 4,427 downwards.
CTCGTGGGAACGTTAGGATCTGTAAATAAATACTTGCCACTCGCATCCGTACTAGTAGTTGTAATCACCACGTCATTTGCGTCGGTCAGTCTAACGGAAATACCGGGTATTCCTTTTTCACCAGCATCCTGGATACCATTTCCGTTGGCATCGTACCAAACGTAGTTACCAATTTCTAAAGGTAAGGCCGTACAGGCAGCATCCAGTGCACCTAAACCATTTCCCTTCGATAAAGTACCATTGTTAGGCGGTGGGGTGCCACTAAAATCGCCTGTTTCGAAAAGGGTATATCCACCGGTTAGTGTATCGATATCTGCTCCGTTGGTTCCAACTCCGTGACGGCCACCATCGGCGTTGTCAAATTTTACAATACCACCCGAATAGTCGTTGAATGGATCCATACAGCTAGTAATGACGTAAGGCTTTGTTTTTAATTGTAGTAATGCTCCCTGGGTAGTTTCCCAGTGAAAGGCACCTGATATATCATTATTAGGATCCCAATTATCATTAAAATTATAGATATCCCAGTGGTAGAATTCTATACCATCACTACCAGGACCGGATTCTGGTAATCCTCCGATGCCGGCACAACTTCCTCCGTTTCCAGTTTCCAGGGTGAAATTATCCGTTCCGGCATCGTAACAGGCCTTTAGGATATCTCCTGCGGATGTACCCCATGTGACGGTAGATTCTGTGGTATTAAAAAATTTTGCTCCACCAGTTTGGTCGCCAAAACGATCTCTGAATCCTAAAATCATCTCACCCTCTGCAGTAAAAGTCATATCCGATAAAATGGGTTGTGGAAAACCGATTTCCCTACCGTTGTTTAGTTCCATATAGGTGATGTTGGAGTTGGTAGCCCAAGGCCGCCACTCCGAAGATACATCTATCAAATTTGCATTGGAACCAATAAATGGCTGTCGGGAGTAATTTAAAGGAATGGTTAATTCCAATTTGAAATTAGTTCCGGTAATGTCGAGTGAGTGTACATATGCGTTACTCGAATTTTCGTCTACCGTTCCTATCCATAATTTATTATTATGAAATGCTAATCCAAAAGGGCGATGACGGGCAGCACCCGTAGCATCTGGTGCATCCCAGGAAGTAACAATCGAGGAATTAGCAGTATTACCATCTGTTACATCAAGTGCATATATTTTTTTGTCAAAAAGGTTGACGACATAAAGGGTGTTTTTATCAGCAGAAAGAGTCATATCACCAAATCCAATTTTTCCAACCCCGTCAAAAGAACTATCGCTGGTTCCCAGATCATATACATGGCCGTTTGGTGCAGGGGTGAAATCGTGAACATCGGTTCCGGTAGTATTGGTAGCGCTTAAAAGATTATCCAATTCGATCACTCCCGTGATGTTATTATCCATATCCATTTGGTAGATCGCATCCGGGCCGTTGGGTCCGTAGCCAACGTATCTTTTGTGAAAAGCAGACACGTAATACCGTTCTTGGGTATTCTGCCATGCGATTCCATAAACGGATCCAACCTGCCCGTGGGTGGCAATTAAAGAAGCTTCGTAATCAGCCGTTTTAGTAGTGCCAACAAAATCGTGCCCGTCGGCACTAACGAGTAATTTTGCGATAGCCGCCTCAGCTGAGTAAGCGCCATTGTACGTGCCTTCTACGTAGCAGGGAACGATAATGAATGGATTATCTTCACAGTAACATTCTATATGACTTATTCCAAGATTATTGTTGCATGTTCCAGTTGTATTGATTTGAGTAGCGGAATGTGAGTCAGGCCCTATTTTTGACTCTTGCATTCCCGTAGGAAGGGTAAATTCTATTCGATAGTCTGTTCCAATTGTTAATCCGGTAAATAGAAATTCTCCGTTAATGTTGGTGTTTGAAACTATAGGTGTACCTTGATCATCAAATAATGAAACGGTGATATTCTCGATAAATTTTTCTTCGGTATCTTTGGAACCATTGGCATTAATATCCTCAAAAACAAATCCACCAATTTCGGTAGGATTGGTACAGGTAAAATCACCAGGTCCCAGAAAAGCACTGGCTTGTAACATTGAAATATTGAAAAGTAGTAATAGAAAAGTAGATACGCCGGAGAACCGGACGTTCAAATTTAAACTGAATTGTCTCATAGGTAGTGGACAGAATTTAAGGTGAAAAAATAATTTTTGCTCCGTCCAGGCAAAGGGGAAGGGGATAATTGGATCATATTTGATCTAATTGCATTTGTCCCAAAATCGTACCGCTTTAATTATTGCTTCAATTTGTGACATTGTTTTCATTATTTCATATAATTTATTTTAATGTGTTTGAAGTTTTAGTAAGTAATTTTTTAAATGAGTCAAGAGTTTTAGTAGAATGTATTAAAATATTTATTTCGTGACAGTAATTCGATAAAAAATTAATAAAAATGGAGAACAATCAAACCAGAGACTTAACGTGGGCAGAATTTGGAAGAGTAGAGATGCGGGTAGGAACGGTACTAAAAGCAGAAATTTTTGCAGAAACTCGTAATCCTGCTTATAAATTAATCATAGACTTTGGTCCGTTGGGTATTAAAAAATCCTCGGCTCAGATTACCAGATTATATCATCCCGAAGATATTGTAGGTCGTCAGGTAATTGCTGTCATTAATTTCCCCCCTAAACAAATCGCAAACATGATGAGTGAATGTCTTGTTTTAGGAGCTGTAGGTGAAGAGGGTATCATTACCTTACTTGCTCCAGAGCGTCCTGTTTCCAACGGATTGCGAGTAGGATAGGGGGCTTTTTTTCTTTACTCACACCAATAAGTATCTTGTCTGCATCTTACTGAAAAAGAAGTTATTTAATAAAATAATTAAAAATTTCAGTATGAAAAGGAAAATTAATACTCGGCAATCTAACGAAGTAAATGCAGGGTCTATGGCAGATATTGCATTCTTGCTCCTCATCTTTTTTTTGGTAACCACTACCATTATTAACGACCAGGGAATCATGGTTAAATTGCCTCCCTACGAAGACATGGTTGTACCTCCACCTCCGATTCCAAACCGGAATATTCTTAGCGTAAAACTCAATAAAGAAAATGCATTGCTGGTGGAAAGTGAAAATCTGGACATCAGCCAGTTGAAAGAAACAACGAAAAATTTTATTCTAAATCCCACGGGGAGCGACCAGCTAGCTCGTAGCCCCAAACAGGCAGTAGTTTCTTTACAGAACGATCGAGAGACTTCTTACAAAGCTTATATTGCAGTTTATAACGAACTCAAAGCCGCTTACGAAGAATTGTGGGATACCCGATCTTTACAAGTTTACGGAAAAGATTATAAGCATCTGGCACTAAAAGAGCAACGAGATATCCGTAATCAGATTCCCCAAATTATCTCCGAAGCAGAACCAACTAATTTTTAATCCGAAGTACGCTCCTGATTTTTGCCACGGGGTTATACGTTAGCGGGACTGATTCACCAATTAACCGATCTACTAACGAACATGCTACAAACTTACGTAATACCCCAACGGCTCTATCCCGGTAAACTTCATTTAAAATAAACCACATTATGATTCGACGAAAAAACAATCAACCCAAAATAAATACCTCCGCTTTGCCGGATATTATTTTTATGCTGCTGTTCTTTTTAATGGTCGTTACGGTATTAAGAGATCAGCAAGTCGGCGTAAAATTTTCTGTTCCGGATGCGGACCAAGTACAAAAACTGGAGAATCAATCATTGATTACAAACATTTATATTGGTCGTCCACTCGATCCGGCACGTGGCAATACCCCTTTAATTCAAATTAATGATGCTTTTATTTACAGAGAAAATCTGAATCAGGCAGTGCGACAGCAGACTGCTAATGATTTCAGGCATCAATCTGATCGGGCCATTACGGTTTTAAAAGTTGATCGGGAAGTACCGATGGGATTAGTTAATGATGTGAAAACGGCACTGCGAAAAGCAAAAAGATTAAAAGTTAGCTACATCGCTAATTCTGGAAAAACATTTTAATCAGCTTCAGAATAAAAAAAAGCAGCCGAGAAGTTAATTACTTCCGACTGCTCAAATTTCTAAACATTGCTTCTTGAAACCTTTCGTTAGCTAAGCACTCTGAAAGGATTTTTTTATATCCGTTAATTTTTTCGTATTTAATGCTTCGAATCGAAATCCGCGTTCCTGATAGTAAGCTAATACCTTTGGGAGCACTACCCGTAATTTTTCCTCTGCCTTCAGACTATCGTGTAACACGATAATAGATCCGGCCTCCGCTTTATTTACAATATTATCATAACACTGCTCTACGGAAATATTTGGATCAAAGTCTCCCGAAAGTATATCCCACATCACAATTCGGTAATGACGTTGCAAAAATTGCGCTTGCCGGGGTTTCAATCGTCCGTATGGCGGTCGAAATAGATCAGAGTCTACCAGATTTGCACAGTGTCGGATATTGTGAAAATAG
>CALLLR010000133.1 GCA_938008185.1 uncultured Saprospiraceae bacterium | reverse complement strand
ACTTTTTTGATGCCGTCCATACTGGAGGTGATGAGCCACGCACTAAAGCCGGCATATTTTTTCTTGAGGGTATCACCGATGATTTCGTAAAATTCCTCAATATCGTCTTCCTCTAATCGTTCGTCGTAAGGTGGATTCATGATGATCGTCCCCGGTGCCGGTGGTGCCTCCAGTCGCTCGAATCGTTTTCTGTTTACCTCAATTTTTCCGGTCAGTCCGGCCGCTTCGATATTCTGTTCTGTTTTACGAACACAGCCCAGATTTTTGTCCCAACCCAAAATCGGGTAGGGGTGATCGACGATATGATCATCCGCCTGTTTTTTTACTTTTTCCCATAATTCGTCGTCGTGTTCATTCCAGTTCATAAACGCAAAATGCGTGCGCAGGCGATTAGGCGGAATATGGTTTGCGTACATGGCTGCTTCGATCAATAAAGTTCCGGAACCACACATTGGGTCCATTAGTAGACCTTCTTTGTTCCAGCCCGAAAGTAGGATCATACCGGCAGCCAGTACTTCGTTGATCGGCGCGTCTACCGAAGCAACGCGGTAACCTCTCTTGTGCAGCGATTCGCCCGTACTATCAATCGAAACGTTTACTTGCTCATCGTGGATATAAATATACACCCCTAAATGCGGATTGTAAACGCGAACGTTGGGTCGTTTCTTATGTTTTTCCCGAAATTGGTCCACAATCGCGTCTTTTGTCTTGAGGGCGATATACTTGCTGTGGTTAAAGGTCTTGGAAGCGGTCACAGCATCGACGGCGAGGGTCTGTTTGACCGTCATATATTGTTCCCAGTCGATTGCTTTGATTTTATCGTAAAATTCGTCTTCGTTGCGAGCCTTAAAATTAGCGATCGGCATCAGAATACGGATGGCCGTTCTTAGTTCAAGATTGGCGCGGTACATCAACCTGAGGTCTCCTTCAAAAGCAACCGCTCTTTTTCGTTCTTCAATTTTGGTAGCCCCCAGCTGACGGAGTTCTTCGGCGAGGACTGCTTCGAATCCGTGGAGTGTTTTTGCGAGTAGTTGCATAGTAGGAATAAATGGATTGATCAAATGTTTTGGCAAAGTTACGCAAATATGGTGGGTTCAAGGAATTAGAAAAAAATTACGATCTTGGCGGAAATCAGAATTTCTAATCTATGAAAAACGAAAAAAAATTTATCTCTTTACTTTCAGATTATGGGTTTAAAGTCGCTTTTGCAGACGAAACAAATTCTCTATTTTTAAGGAAGGCACTTCAGGTACTAATCCAAAGTAAAAGGCGGATCAAACATGTCCAGATTTTACGGAATGAATTTGTTGGAATCACCGAAGAAGCAAGAGGAGGACTCTATGATTTACTTTGTGTCGATGAGAAAAATAGAACTTTTATTGTGGAAATGCAGTTAGGTTATTATAAGCATTTTATGCAAAGAGCAAAATTTTACGCTTTTCAAAGGTTTAATACTTTGGTAGAAAGAGGAAGCTATAAGTTTGAAAACCTTGACCAAATTTACTGCATTGGTTTTTTAGCTAAAGGAATATTCCCAAAATCAAGTGAGTATTATCATTTTGGCAGGTTAAAAAATCAAAAAGGAGAAGAATTAGATGATCAAATCACCCATGTTATCGTAGAAATTAATAAATTTGAAAAGAAAGAAACCGAAATTCGATCAGATTTAGATAAACTCATTTATATCATGAAGAACTTGGAAAATATTGAAGGGGCAGACCAGTTACCAAAATTCTTAACCGAAGATTGGATTGAGCAGGCCATGAAAAAATTGGATAAGAGCAAAATGACTCCTGAACAAAGAATGCATTACGAAATGATGATGGCCAGAAATGCTTCTATTATTTCAATGAGACAGGAAGAAGATCGGGAAAATGCTGAAAAGATAACCAAAGAAGTAACCGAGGAAGTAACCAAGGAAGTAACCAAGGAAGTAACGAAGGAAGTAACCAAGGAAGTAACCAAGGAAGTGACTAGGGAGGTAACTAAGGAAGTGACCGAAAAGGTTTCCAAAGAAGTAGTTATGAAAATGGCCAAAGAAATGAAAAAGGATGGGGAACCAATTGAGAAGATTGCTAAATACACAAACCTCACAATTAAAGAAATTGAAGATTTATAATAGAAAACGAATTACACAAACTAAACGCCTATTATTCAGATTAATTCCTATTAGAATACCGAAAAGCGTAGCGATGGAAGCTTACGAAAATTAACGATCCTTAAGATGCCACTCCGTTAATTTCCAATCTCTATCCTCTTCAATTCGATAATCAAAGTTTCTTTCGACTTATATTAATAACCGCTACGCCAGGTAATCCATCTTGCCTAAATTGAATTTTTCGGAAAAAGCAGAGACATTACTAATTATCCATTAAAAAATTATTAATTACGCTCCCCCTACGTCTGCAACACCCCCACATTAAACTTCTCCACCTCCCCATTATTCGCCGCCTCAATTCCCATCGAAATCACCCGACGCGTCTCCCTCGGATCAATAATCGCATCCACCCAAAGTCGCGAGGCCGCGTAGTAAGCCGTCGTCTGTTCGTCGTATCGGTCCTTAATTTTCTTAAACACCTCCGTCTCTTTTTCCGGATCGAGTACTTCCCCTTTTCGCTTCATCGCCGAAACCTGAATCTGCGTTATAACTTTTGCCGCCTGTGAACCACCCATCACCGCAATCTTCGCCGTCGGCCAGGCCACAATCAACCGCGGATCATACGCTTTTCCGCACATCGCATAATTACCCGCACCGTAGGAATTACCCATCACGATCGTAAATTTTGGAACGGTAGAATTGCTCACCGCATTCACCATTTTTGCCCCGTCCTTGATAATTCCGCCGTGCTCAGATCGTTTACCCACCATAAAGCCAGTAACATCGTGACAAAAAACCAATGGTATTTTTTTCTGGTTACAATTCATAATAAACCGCGCCGCTTTATCCGCAGAATCCGAATAAATTACGCCCCCAAATTGCATCTCTCCCGTTTTGGTTTTGACCACTTCTCGGCCGTTGGCAACAATACCGACTGCCCATCCGTCAATCCTGGCAGTGGCACAAATAATGGTCTGGCCGTAGCCTTTTTTATATTCTGTCAACTTGCTGTCATCCACAATCGCTTTGAGAATTTCACGGGTATCGTAAGGTTTGGTCGGTAGTTCCGGAAAGGTGGAAAGG
>CALLLR010000132.1 GCA_938008185.1 uncultured Saprospiraceae bacterium | reverse complement strand
GTTCATCGGGTGGTGCGTTGGTGGTTAGTGATTGGATTGGTAATGGTATTTTTTCAAGTATTTATTGGTGGCGTCACACGTTTAACGGATTCAGGATTATCGATTACTGAGTGGGCGGTTATTCAGGGAACTTTACCGCCGTTCAATGTGGGGGAGTGGGAAGTTGCTTTTGAGAAATATAAAGTCAGTGCCAAGCGTCAATATGAATCTCTGCACGGAGATATGACGATGTCTGAATTTAAGGTTATCTTCTTCTGGGAATACTTTCATCGTTTGTGGGCGCGTTTGATGGGATTTGTTTTTATTATTCCATTTTTTTATTTTTTATATAAAAAATGGATGCCTGGCTGGTTGTTAAAGCGGCTTGGTGTGGTGATCCTTTTAGCGTCAACAGCAGCAGCATTTGGTTGGATTATGGTAGCCAGCGGGCTTAATGAAGACAATCGTACCTGGGTGAGTGCTTATAAATTGATGGTCCATTTGGGAATTGCTACCGTATTATTCGGATATTTGTTTTGGACTTGGCTGCGAACTCATCAAGAAAATGATTTTGTGGCTGGAATGCCCAGATTGAAACGATTTGCCTGGATTACTACCTGTTTGTTGGGTGTACAAATTTTACTGGGTGGATTGATGGCAGGTATGCGAGCGGGACTCATTCACCCTTATTTCCCCTTTTTTATCGAAGGAGAGCGATTTTTAGGAGCTTTAATAAGTAGTGGTATAGGAATGGACAATTTAATCAACTACGAGCAGGCAGTGACTCCCAAAGCCTGGGTGCAGGTTTTTCACCGCGGTACTGCTTACTTATTGACTGGTTTAATCGTTTTTTTAGTGATTAGAATCAAGAAAAGTTTGTTTAAAGTTAAAAAACTAAAGAATGCTACCCAATTGTTGATAACCCTGTTAATAACGCAAATTTCATTAGGTATTTTGACGCTTATTAATTGTTTTGGGAAAGTACCTGTAATATATGCTTCATTGCATCAAGTTGTCGCTCTTTTACTACTTATAAATATGCTTTATATCTGTTATCAGTTTCGTAATCCGCCAATAGCCTTAAATTAGTGTGGATAAGTTGTTAATAACTATACATAATCTTTTAAACGCCTGCTTTTAGGCAATTTACGTATGTATTTTTATTTATAACTGTTTGATTGTCAATAGTTTATATTGTATTTACCGTTTCCTCAATAAAATGCACCTTTTTTTATAAAACTGTGGATAACTTTGTGGATAAGCTAAGAAAAGTGTAAAATAATTTTTGTTTTAGTTACTTTTAAGATACCATGTGGATAAACTATTTTTTTTTGTTAAAATCTTTGGTTTTTTAATAAAAAACATTGGCTAAAATGAAAAATATAGCTTTCAAACTAACAAATGTTGATAAGTCTTGGAAAAGTTAGTAAAATAAGGATTATAAAACATAATATTAAAATAGTCGTATCCTACTGGGATAAATATTTATATTTATTGCCAGATCAAACATCTAGCAAAATCAATGAATTTAACAATTAAAGAAGAAGGTGAATTTAGATACCTTGAATCAAACCCAGATGGTGAAGTATTATTATTACTTCATGGGTTATTTGGGGCATTGAGCAATTTCTCTTCTATCATCGACCATTTCTCAAAATCGTTTAATGTCGTTGTTCCTATTCTTCCTATTCTTGATTCTCCGATTCATAAGGTTTCCCTATCGGTATTGGTGGACCATGTTTCAGATTTTGTGGAATTTAAGAAAATGGAGCGGGTCAACATTTTGGGAAATTCCTTAGGTGGCCATATTTCATTATTGTATAGTATAGCAAAGCCTGAGAAAATAAATTCAATTATTTTGACGGGCAGCTCTGGGTTGTTTGAAAATTCGCTAGGATCAACTTTCCCGAAAAGGGGAGACTATGAATTTATTAAAAATAAAACCCGAGATATATTTTATGATCCAGAGATAGCTAGTAAGGAGTTGGTAGATGAGGTATACGATATTGTAAATGATCGTAACAAAGCTATTCGGGTAATCGCTACCGCAAAATCTGCAGTACGTCATAATCTAAGCGATAAGTTACACTTAATTTCTGCTCCCACTTTGTTAGTCTGGGGAAGTGAAGATTCTGTAACACCTCCTTTTGTTGCGGAAAAATTTCACGAGCACATTGAAAATTCACAATTATTTTTTGTCAAAAATTGTGGCCATGCGCCTATGATGGAAAAGCCTGATGATTTTAATAAAATTTTGGCTACTTTTTTAAATGAACTTGCTCCACATAAAATAGCTTAATCATAATAGTTTCGGAATATTGCTTTAACTTAAAAGCCCATGTCACACGTGTGACATGGGCTTTGTTATTGAAAATTTATAACAGACTAAAAATTATGATTACAGATCCATTCTTTAAAGTCTTTATAATTTGTGGACATACTAATAGCAGATTTTGGTTCATCTGCTAATCTGGCTAAACGTTCAGGCACTGTAATTTTATTGCCTAATATATTTTCTACATCTTCTATGAATTTCGAAGGATGGGCCGTTTCTAAAATAACACCCATCGTTTCAGGATATACTTGCTGATATTCTTTCAGTGCTAAGTATCCAACTGCGCCGTGTGGATCCATTATATACTGAAACCTATCATAAATAAATTTAACAGCTTCTTTAGTTTTATCATCATTGAAGGCGTATCCCTTGATGTCCTGACCCATCATGTCACACGTGTGACATTGTTCCTTTTGATAGAAATCTTTAAGTCTGGCGAAATTACTAGGATTTCCTACGTCCATAGCATTGGAGATTGTTCTGATGCTTATTTTTGGCTCAAAACGACCAGTTTTGAGGTAAAGTGGCACAATGTCATTTATATTTGTGGCGGCGATCATATGCTCAATAGGAAGGCCCATTTGTTTTGCAAGAATACCAGCAGTCAAATTTCCAAAATTCCCAGAAGGAACAGAGAAGACAACAGGCAGGTTGTTATTCGCGATTTGAAGTTGTTTATAGGCTTCAAAATAATATAATGACTGTGGAATGAGCCGGGCAATATTAATGCTGTTAGCAGAGCTTAAACGTAGTTTTTGATTAAGCGCCTTATCCAAAAAAGCGGTTTTTACAATTGCCTGGCAATCATCAAAGGTTCCATCTATTTCCAATGCAGTAATATTGTGTCCAAGGGTCGTAAGTTGCTTTTCCTGTAATGGACTAACTTTTCCACTAGGATATAAAATTACGACCTCAATTCCAGGAGTCTTGTAAAATCCAGAAGCTACCGCGCCTCCTGTATCGCCGGAGGTAGCTACCAGTATAATCAGACGCTCTTTTTCTACTTGATTGAAAAATCCCATTAAACGAGCCATAAAACGGGCTCCAAAGTCCTTGAAAGCCAAGGATGGACCGTGAAAGAGCTCTAATACAGCCATTTTATCATCTATTTGGATCAACGGCACCGGAAAATTAAAAGCTTCTTCTACAAGCTGATTAAGAGCCGTAGGAGGGATATCATCTCCAATTAAATGAGTTACGACCGCCTGAGCGATTTCAACAAAACTCATCTTGGGAAGATCTTTGAAAAAAAAATCGGGTAGTGGAAGAATATTCTTTGGCATAAAAAGACCGTTATCGTCTGGTAATCCTTTCATAACGGCTTCTTTAAGAGTCACAAGGTTTTTCTTGTTCTTGGTACTGTAAAGCTGCATAATGTGGTATTTATAGAATGGTACTTAAAGTAGTGGATGATTGTTGGTAATTACTAACGCTGTGGAGAACTAGCATAACTCAGCCCCTTCCTGATTGATTCGGGAAATAAAAAGCTGATTATGGATTTTATTTTTGTTAAAGACCAGTTGCATCGCCTTACCAACATTCTCGGCGATTAAACTATTCGCACAAAGTGTAAAGATAGAAGGACCTGCTCCGGATATACTACAACCCATCGCACCAGCCTGCAAAGCTGCTTCTTTAACTTCATAAAAACCATGAATTAGTTTAGCACGCTGTGGTTCAATTATTATATCCTGTAAAGAACGACTGATTAAATCCAAATTCGCTGTAGTAAGCCCTATAATCAATCCTCCCAGATTTCCACTCTGTGTAATAGATTGTTTAAGCGTTACCTGATCGCTAAGTACGGAGCGGGCATCTTTGGTCAGAATTTTTATATGTGGATAAACTACGGCAGCGTATAATCCATTTGGAACTGGAATTCTGTGAACATCCAGTGTAGGATTATCACGGATAAAGATCATTCCTCCTAATAAGGATGGAGCAACGTTGTCCGCGTGATAGGCATTATCAGCCACTTGTTCTCCTAAAACAGCGAAAGGAAGCAGTTCTCTCTTGGTTAGAGGACGACGGAGTAATTCGTTTACGGCCATCACACCAGCAACGGCACTGGCGGCACTTGAGCCTAAACCACTACCAAAAGGCATTTTTTTATGGATTTCCATTTCGATTCCGCGGTTGGATTCTCCGAGATGATCGAGCAAACGTTGCGCAGCAAATCCTGCTGTATTTTTTTCTACCTCATAAGGTAGCTTCATACCTTTCAGACCTGTTATCCGGGTGATTCGCAAGTTGGGAGTGTCGGAAAAGCGGACGATAATCTCATCACCTGGCTTATCGAGTGCAAAACCTAAAATGTCAAATCCGCAGGCCACATTAGCAACTGTAGCAGGAGCAAAAACCTTTATTCCACTTTTCATCATTAAAATATTGTTTTATAATTTATTGATTATCAATGTAATGAGTTGCCAATTGAAATAATTTCGGCAAAAACTCCGGCTGCGGTTACTTCCGCACCGGCTCCTGGGCCACGAATCACCAGCGGGCGATCCTTATATCTTTGAGTGGTAAAAACAATCATATTATCACTGCCATTAAGTGAATAAAAAGGATGATCTGGTCCGACGGATTCTAGTTTTATTCTAGCCTGATTATTTTCTAGCGTGGCGACCATTCGTAATACTTTGTTTTCTACGGAAGCAGCAGCTCGGCGTTTTTCAAAAAAGTCATCTGCTTTTTTTATTTCAGTAAAGAAATCCGAAACCGTTTCTGCGGCGATACAAGCCTCGGGAAGAATTGATTCAATGTCAACATCTTTAGCTTCTAGTGGTAATCCGGTCTCCCGAGCAAGAATAATTAATTTTCTTCGAACATCAATCCCTTTTAAGTCGATTCTGGGATCTGGTTCCGTGTAGCCAACCTCGGCTGCCTGATTGACGATATCACTAAATTTAATATCAGGACCAAAAGAATTGAAAATAAATGAAAGTGATCCAGATAGAACCCCTTCAATTTTTAAAATCTCGTCCCCACTGTCAATTAAATCTCTTAAAGTAGAAATAACCGGAAGACCGGCACCCACATTTGTTTCGTATAAAAACTGAACACCTCTTTTTTCGGCGAGTGATTTCAATTGTTGATATTGTAAATAAGTAGAAGAGGTTGCAATTTTGTTGGGGGTAGAAATAGAAATACTGGCGTCGAGAATTTCATGATAGTTTTGAGCAACCCCTTCATCCGCAGTATTGTCTACAAATATTGTATTTGAAAGGTTAAGTATTTTCATTTTTTTAACAAAATCATTCAACACCATTTTTTCGTTGCTTTTATCCAGTTGTTCTTTCCAATTTGTTAAATTAATTCCATCCGGAGAAAAAATCATTTTTTTACTATTGGCGAGGCCAACAATTTTAATCTCTAAATGTCGCTTTTCTTTTAGGAAATCAGTTTGTTTTTTTATTTGGTTGATCAAAGTAGAACCGATCAAACCTACTCCTACCATAAATACATGCAATTCCTGAGTATCAGAAAGGAAAAAGGATTCGTGTAAAGAGTTGAGCGCTTTTCCTTCGTCACTGCGGGGAATGACCACGGATATATTGAGTTCAGAAGATCCTTGGGCAATAGCGATACAGTTGATTCCATTTTTGCCCAGTGCCTGAAACAAACGACCAGAAATACCTGGCTGGTAACGCATATTTTCTCCAATAATGGCGACAACCGATAAATCTTCTTCTAATTTAACGGGATCCACCAGCTTACTTTGGATTTCGTATTCAAAGGCTGATTCAACGCGTTTTTTTGCTTTTCTGGCTAAACGGGGTTGCACCGCAAAACTGATAGAATGTTCAGAAGACCCTTGGGTAATCAAAATAATATTAATTCCTGCTTGTGCCAGGGCGTTGAACAGACGAGCGGCAATACCTGGAACGCCAAACAAACCACCTCCTTGCAATGTAAGCAAAGCAATATTACTGGTAGAAGAAATTCCTCGCACAGGATGGCCATTCTTTGAGGAGTGATCAGAAATTAAAGTTCCCGCAAATTCGGGATTAAAAGTGTTCCGAATCGTCAACGGAATATTTTTGGATAAGGCCGGCTGGAGGGTCGGTGGATAAATGACTTTAGCACCAAAATGAGACATTTCCATGGCTTCGGCGTAAGTCATTTCTGGAATAGTAAAAGCAGATTTGACTTTTCGGGGATCCGCAGTGAGTACCCCATTTACGTCGGTCCAAATTTCAATTAAACTGGCGTCAAGCCCTGCGGCCAATAAAGCAGCCGTATAATCCGATCCACCACGACCAAGGGTCGTAGTCAAACCACCTTTAGCGGCACTGATGAATCCAGTGGTAATATGAATACCAGCGTTTTCGGCAAAATAATCTTCAATTTGTTGATAAGTAGTGGATAATTCTACTTTTGCGGAGCCAAAATTTTTATCCGTTCTAATGATCTTTCGAGCATCCAGGTAGTGTGCATCGATTCCTTCCTGCTTTAGAGCATTACTGATAATGAAACAAGAATTGCGTTCACCAAAGCTTAACACATAATCCATTGTACGAGTAGAAGCCTCGCGCACCAGGAGGATACCATGTAGCAGATTTTTTAAAACCGCGTGATTTTCTTCGAGTTCTTTTAAAACCTTATCCTGGAGTGATACATTCAATAAAACCTTAACGGCTTCGCGGTGTCGATCTGAGAATTCGTTAAAAATCGCTTCGTAGGAAGAATTCCCTTCTTCTGCGAGTCGGCTCATTTCAATTAATTGATCCGTAACTCCTCCAAAGGCGGAAAAAACGACGGCGAACCGTTCGTCTTGCACATCATAGGTTTTAAGAATATTAATAACATTTTTTATTCTTTCCGGTTTTGCAACGGAAGAACCACCAAATTTCAGGATTTTCATAATAAAAGTTTAAGTCAAGTTGGTATAGCAACTTGCCACAAATGGATTAAATTGGTAGAATAATGAGTGGTTAGAATCTAATTAGGGGCCAAATTTAACAAAAGCAGGTATTTATTTTCCATATTACGCATAAGTTCCTGCTCTTTCTTGGTTTTGTCATTGTAACCGATCAGGTGAAGAACCCCATGAACCATAACTCGATATAGTTCGGAAAGAGTATCTACACCGTAGTTTTTAGCGTTTTCGGTAATTCGGTCAATACTGATAAAGATATCTCCTTCGACGGGTGTTTTACTGTAAGCAAACGTAATTACATCAGTGAGTGTATCGTGTTGGAGATATTTCATATTTAATTCGTGCAGATATGTATCACTGCAATAAATAAAGTTGAGGGTAACAAATTCACAATTTTCTTGGGAAAAAACAGATTTGATCCAATGACTGATAAGTTGGGGGTGCTCCAGTTTAAAGGTCGAGTCTTCGTTGTAGTAATGAATACCTTCGTAACTCATATATTAAATTGGATTTCTACGGTACTGCCGTTATCATGGTATAAGACCTGATCGGATAATTGTCTCATTAAGAATACACCACGACCTCCAAGCTGGAGAATATTTTCTGGAGCAGTAGGATCGGGAAGTTGACCAAAATTAAATCCAGTTCCTTCGTCTGAAATTATAAATCCGAGTTTATTTTTATATTTTTTGATAGAAACGGAGACTTTTTTCGATTCATCTCTTCTATTTCCATGCATAATAGCGTTGGTAACTGCTTCGGTAAGACTGATTAGAATGTTTCCGTACATGTCCGCGCTCAGCTTGTACTGGCGAAAGACAGTTTCCACGTATGGTTCTACACGGGCAATATTTTTCGGATGAGAAAGCAGGGTTAGCACATCGATTGTTTTTCTCTGGTCCAGGAAATAGACTTTCATAAAACTAGGGGATAATGGTTATAGTTAGTTTTACGAGATTTTTATTCTGTTTGTTGGACTAAATTGCTACTATTTTATTGATTTTTCAAGGATTTGAAGTATTCTTCTACTAAAAACTTATAATATGGCTTTAATTCTGGTGAAACCGCCTTGTAAGCATCAATTTCGGCTTCGCGTTTTTTGATGTATTCTTCCAGGGACGGAGGCATTTTTCTTTCTTTTTCAGCAGTTCTTTCGGCTTTACGTTTGTTATCGTATTCCCGTTCTCTTTCGGCTTTTTCGGCTTCCAGAAGTCGGGTCATAATTTCTTGTTGTCTTTCCAGCATTTCATTAGTCAGGCGCTTATTGACAAGATCAGTCTCTGTTTTATTCATTTGATCCACAATTTCCTGCATTTGCTTATCTCCTTGTCCTTTTTCCTGCATGGCACGCTGTTTTTCCTGTAAGGCCTTGCGGAGTGCCTTTTGTTTTTTTGCCATTTGGGCAAATTCTTTACTCGTACCACCATTACCACGTTCCATAGCATCCTTCATCTGTTTGAGCTGATCTCCGATTCCTTTTTGTCCTTCAGACATTTTATCTGTAGGTTCGCCTCCTTTTTTCTTACCTTTTCCCTGCTTTCCTTTACCTTTCCCGCCAGGATTGTCACACATTTGATCACCGGCCATCATACTGGCCATCTGTTGTTGCATCTGATTCATTACTTCACTTAGCATCAAGGCCAGATCGTTTACATTTTTCATGGTGCGTTGCTGATGTTCGCTGGCTTCCGTTTTCTTTCTTTCTTCCAAATCTTCCAGAGATGTTTTCATATTAGATTTAATATCCGTTACTTTTTCGGTGACGTAAGATTCGATCTGGTGTACGCGTTTGCTAAGAGCCTGCAAGGAATCTTCTACCAGTTTAAAATCATCTTTTATTTTATATTGGTCTTGTACCAATTCTACGTAGCGAGGTGTATTGATACTGGTTTTTCCAATGGTTGCGATTAGGTCTTCTTGTTCAAAAGAAATACCGATTAAGTTTTCAAGCAGTTGGCGCAAAGCCTCCATATCTTCCTCCATTTGTTCCATTTGACCACTGTCCATATCCATTTGCATCGCCTCAGCCATATCTTTCATTTTTTTGGCAGCTTTTTTCTGTTTTTCAGCAGCTTCTTTATTCTGCATCTCTTTCATATCATCAGTACTTTCCTTCATATCGTTCATAATATCTTCCATCTCTTCCTGTGGATCACCAAGATCCTGTGGATTTTCTAGTTCTTCGTTTTTTTCTTCTGTCTTGGCAACGTCTTCCTTGAGTTTTTCAAATTCTTCGTTCAACTCTTCTTGTTTCTTTTCTAATTCCTCCTGTTTATTTTCATCTGTATTTTTCTCTGTTTCTTCGGCGAGTTCTTCCTGTTCTTTAGCAAGTTCTTCTAGTTTTTCCATAGCTTGCTCCATTTCGAGTTCGACTTCGAGTTGTTTAAACATCTCGAGAGCTCGATCCATTTCTTTTTCCATTTCCTCGTCGTCCATTTCCATCTCTTCCATCATTTCCAACGTTTCTTCCTTTTCCAGTTGCTCCATGAGTTCCTGAATTTTTTCCATGAGTTCCTTCATTTCCGGACTCATTAGTTCTTCAAACATTTCCTGAATTTTTTCCTGCTTTTCGAGGAGTTCTTCGTCGGGTTTGGTAAATTCTTCCTGATTTTTCATATTCTCTTCCATCATCTCCTGTGCCTTCTCCAACTTCTGATCCAGTTCCTCTTTTCGTTCCATCAGTTTTTCTAATTCTTTTTTCGTCTGCCAGTCCATATCTTTTTTCTGCAACATTTTCTCGCGCAGCTTTTTCATATCTTCTTTGATTGCCTTATTTTCTTTGATGGCTTCTTTTAGTTCTTTTTTAATCTCATCACTATTCTCTTCAGCCATATCCTTGAACTCTTCCACACTTGGCTTTTTGTAGTTCATCAATTTGGTCTTTGCGGATTTGCTCCCATTAACGGCATCATTATCCCTAACTTCAAAATAATAAGTGAGCTCGTCACCTGGTTCCAGCGGCATTTCTGCTAAGTCCCACGTGTAATCGTATTGCGTTTGTTTTCCTTCAGATCGATCTACGGGAACACTATTTAACGCACCTTTTGAAACGCCACCATTGCTGATGGAATAATTAAAAGTTAGACTTCGGATGCCGTAATCATCAGATGCATCACCTACGAAGAAAAGTAATTTACTATCCGTACTGTCGGCAAATTGTTCTACCTTAATATTGGGATGTAAATCCGGAATGACACTGATCGCATAAGCAACAGAATCTGCATTGGGTAAATTTTTGTTGGAAATAAAAAGCTTGTAACGCTGATCGCGCAAGGCTCTTTTTTTATAAGAAAATAAATCATCAGAAAAGCGCTCCGCAGAGAGAATATCTTTAGTGTCAGAAAATTTTAAAGCAATGTCTTCGGTATGTTGTGCATTAAATACCCAGCTAACATTAGTTCCTATCGGCACTACCAAATCACCAATATTGGCGAGACTTTCGTCTTTACGTTGCGTATAAGCTGGATAATCCAGTTTAATATCAAAGCCCGCAATATTTGGCTTTTTCAGAACATCTAATTTGTAATTTTCGGAATTGACTCCAGTTGAAAAAAGTTTAAAATCAGTTTCTTTCTGGACATTACTAAACTGATAAGAAAACGTTGCATTGTCTTCTTTTTTTAGACGGTATTTATAACCATCAATATCGATAAATACTTCGTTAGGGAGTGCCTCTCCTTCTACTTTTACATTCAGGGTATAATCGTCAAACTGAACAACGGTTAAATCTTCTTCATCAATCGAAAAAGAAAAAGGAGCGGCTCGGACAAACTCTGTATTATTATTTATCAGACGATTGGTACTATCGCGGATAATACTCGGCGCGGCAAAAAGCATCACCAATAGTAAAAGTAAGGGAGGTAATGCGTATCGTAAATATTTTTTATTCTGAGATAAATTAATGGCAGATTTAAAAGGAACCAATTTAATATCCTCCGTTTTTTGATTGATACTGGCGTTGATAAGCACCGCATTTTCGTGACCAGTAGATTGTCTTTTTAATTGTAAAACATTTAAGAGCTTGTCTTTTACCCCCGTGAAATGTTCACCAATGATATTGGCAGCCTGGTCGTGGGAGATGACTTTTCCCAAACGGAAATATTTAAATAAAGGAATCAGAATCCAGCCGGTCGTCGCAATGGCACTAGTTGCTAAAAAAGAATAGAATAAGGTTTTCCGGCCAGTTGTACTGAAATAATAAAAATATTCCAGCACATTCATTACTATAAAAAGTAGCACAACAAGTGCAACAGTGTAAAGCGCACCACGAATCAGTTGATTTACATAATACTTACGAGTAAATCGATCTAAGTTATCAATTAAAAGTTGATAATTATCTTTCACTTGAGCCATAATTCATTGTGATTAAGAAATCAGAAATTCACTGTCTCAACTAAGGAGCAAAGTGATATGAATGTTTAACGGTTGGTCGGTCGTGTTGTTTCGAGAGATTTCGGTATCCTGCAAAGTTGAGGAACAAATTATTCTCCCTTACTACTTAACTACGAAATCTTTCGGTAAATTACTCATAAAAGGAAAAAAAGGCAAGAAATAGAGGGAGGCCAGAGGATGGATGTCCTCTAAATGCGAAGTTTAATATCGGTATCAACAAAGTGTTAAGGATTTAATCTCTGGTCTAGTTTCTAATAAAAAAAAATAGAATTGGATTTCCTGTTGAAATGTTAAGTGTTTGTACTCAATATTTCAACAGAAAATCTCAAATTAAAACCGTGAATTGATAATGGCTTTTAGTTGCTCGTTGGTTTCCCGTTCCTTGATGCGATTGAGCATAATTGTAATGGGTTCTGCTTTTATCTTCATTCCCTGATCTAAATAATTGGATTTTAAATCATGTAAAGCTTTGATTGCTCCGAATCTTTTCCAGGGAGAATTGTCAAGATTCGTAGCAAATTTATTCAGTTTAGCAGCGGCAGCCGTAATGGTAGCATCGTCAGCTTGCTTTAAAAGACTGTAATAATTTTCAAATAAAGCAAAGGTTGCGTAAATATCGAGATCATTCCAGTGGTCTTCGTAAAAAGATAATTTATCCAGGGCACCCGCTTTACTGTAGACTTCTCCCAGGGCATTGAGGATTTCGGCGTTGGTTTCTTTTTCCAGAGGCAGGGCCATTTTCAGGGCTGCTTCCTGATCGATTTCTGCTAAACCACCCAGGGCCGCTGCGATGGCGGGATAAGCTTGTTCCGTAGTTGCTGCTTTTTCTAATAAAGGCTGGTATTCTTTCATACCAGTATTACCCAAAGTACTTAGGGCTGCTGCCCGAACTTTTGAGTTTACATCAGACTGAGCGATATTTTTAATTTGGGTTAGAATGGCTGGATCAGATTTGTCGGTAGATCGAATCGCCAATCCACGAATTTCCCAGAATGAATCTTTCAGCGCTTTGGCAAATACAGCTTTAGCCGCCGGAGTTTCGACTTCGGCTAAATTACTGAGGGCCTCGTACTTATCTGCGTAAAGCGGGGCATTATTATACTGGAAAATATAATTTTCGGTAGATTGTTCTTCTTCAATTTCTGCAAGAAGCATTCGATTGGCATCAAAATTAACGAGCGCAGTTTGTCCGGCTGTTGGTAAATTAAAGGTTTGTTTTCTACTATCCAATACCACCTCGTGTTGAGTAGACTGGCCATCCGCAGTATAAATATCAATGGAAAAAGGCAAAATAAAAATAGCCGGAAATTCGTCTGCATTTTGGGTTTGTTCAACCGTTACGGCAACTTGATTCGGTTGTAGATCATAGCTTACTTTTAGCTGCGGATGCCCGGAAGCGAAAAACCATTGATCAAAAAACCATTTCAAATCTTGTCCGGTTACTTCCTCAAACGCGAGTCTCAGATCGTGGGCCTCTACGGCAGTGAGTGCATTGTCTTTCAGATATTTTTCCAATCCTGCGAAGAACGCTTCGTCTCCGACCAAATTCCGTAGCATGTGTAATACGAGCCCTCCTTTGTTATAACTGTGTGCATCAAACATGTCTTCCTTGTCATTATAGCCCCAATGGATGAGCGGATGAGCACCACCCTGTCCAACGCTCCCAAGATATCCATTCATTTCATTACGGCGGTGTCGGTCTGCTTCTTCCCGACCATATTTATGTTCAAACCATAAATATTCGCTGTAGTTGGCGAAACCTTCGTTCATGGTTAGATTGGCCCAACTCTCACAGGTTACGTAGTCACCAAACCAGTGATGAAACATTTCGTGTGCGACAATTCCGTCGTTGTGATTGTCAATGAGTTCACGCTCCGTTTTTTGTACAAAATCACCGAAAATAACTCCGGTAGTATTTTCC
>CALLLR010000131.1 GCA_938008185.1 uncultured Saprospiraceae bacterium | reverse complement strand
GTAAATTATTCTTGCGGTGTAAAAATTATCTTCCCAGTGTCCGAGCAAGCGATCCGAGAAAATACCAATCAGTACAAACCCAATCAGGCAGCCAATCATCGTTGGTTCCATCCAGCGCTTTTTCTTGATTTGTAATCGGTTAGTGAAAAAACGGTAAATACTCAAACCCAGTATAATATTGACGGCACCAAAAATAATGGAAGTTTTAAAAGTGCCCACAAAAGGCAAAAGCAAAAAGGGGAAAAGAAGCGTTGCAAACAATGCTCCCACATAATCGAGGCTGAGGACGTAAGCCAGGTTGCTTTTGAGTGGATAATAAGTTTTTAAAATTCTAACCAACAATGGAATTTCAAATCCGGTGAGTACTCCGATCAGGAAAGTTATTCCTAAAGTCAAAAATTGATAACTATCGACCGACAACTGGTCAAATCCATAATATAAAATTGGAACACTCAGTCCCCCTATAATTCCCAGTAATACTTCTACCTTTACAAACCAGCCCAACAAATCATCCGGTAAATAACGCGTTAGGTATGAACCCAGTCCCATTGCCGCCATATATACCCCGATGGTTAGCGAAAATTGTTTGATGCTATCGCCCAGGAAATAGGAAGCAGTCGTACTAATCAGCAACTCATAAACCAAGGAGCACAACCCAGCGATAAATACTGCCAGAAAAAAAGCCATCCGTTCTAACGGTCCCACCTTCATATCAAGATTTTTTAACAAAAAACAAACAAAATCCTCTGGAGTTGATTATCTTGGTCGCTGATTTAATAATAGAAGTTTTTAAATAACTTCGTAAACTAAATAAAATACAAAATTATGAAATCATCAGCAATTAAAACGACTATTCCCACGCTGCTGCTAATCTTTTTAGCTTGTGGTCTGATTTTTACCAGCTGTGGTAGTGGTACAGAAACAGTTGAGGTAGAAATTCCAACGGAAGGATTAATTACCACCGTGCAAGAAGTTGCAACGGATCAGTTTAAAATTGAAAATGAAGAAACCGTAGCCGATACGGCAGACAGTCGCATCATTGCGAATTATCTGGATGCGACCAGCGATACCTTTACGTTACAGGAAGCGCGTCTCATGCAGACTAGTGGTTCTGGTCGTGAGCAGTCAGTCGTGCGATCCGCAGGACTGGGATATTTTGGATTTATCATGCTGGGACGGATGGGCGGAATCATGCCCCGGGCTGGTGCCTACACGAACGCTGGCGCATATAATAAAGCATCCAGCGGTGCTGGACAGCAAATGAAAAGTTCTGCTAACCGAGTAACCCGGACTCGACCTTCCAGCGGAAAATCAGGTTATGGTTCTGGCAAATCCACCCGTTCTTATGGTGGATAATCGCATTGTTTCGGTTCGTCCGCTCGATGCGGTAGTCCTCAAAGATCTGGAACTGGAATGGTTGACCGTCGGAGAAAACGAGGAGTATTTATCCAACGAGTTTTTGCAGATGACGGCTAAAGAGGTTGATGCGCTCCGCGACGCCGCTGAAATTACTTATCGAATCTTGTTGAAGGCGGCAGAACACGCCGTGCAGCAGGGTGAATGGAAATTGTTGGGGGTTCCTCCGCACGCCATTGATTTGGTAAAATATTCTCTGGCCAACGAAATGGATACGCATCTGCTCGGACGTTTCGATTTTTCGGGTGGTATGGATGGCGTACCCATTAAGTTGCTGGAAATCAACGCGGATACTTGCTCTCTATTAGCAGAGACCGCCTATATTCAGGAGCAGCAGTGGAAACAGGACGAAGAAAAACTTGAAGGCAGTCCTTATAATCCGCTGATTGAAGAGTTGATCGTACGATTTCGACGTATTATTAATCAGCATCCGGATCGTGATCCGACCTTGTTGATCTCTACCTTGGGATACGAGGAAGATTGGATCAATGCGGATGTAGTAGCCGAAGCTGCCCGTGAAGCTGGATTCGAAGAAGTCGAATCAGCCATCTTGGAGCGGGTTATTTTTTCTCCGGAAGAAGGTATCTTTTTAGAAGAGGATGACGGTGCTTTTGTACGTTATGATTTTTGGTATAAATTTGTTCCGTGGGATTTTATCGCTTACGAAGAACCCAATCTTTTTGATGATTTGGAAAAATTAATCATTGATCAGAAAGTGGTCGTCCTTAATCCGGCGTACACCATGTTGTTGCAATCCAAGGCACTGCTGAAGTATGCGTATGATCTGTATCCCGAGAATCCTTACTTGTTGAAGACTACTTTTTCGGCAGCAGATTTTCCGGATCATAAATATGTAGCCAAGCCGATCTACGGCCGGATGGGAGAAAATATTTCATTTTACGATGGATCCCCCGAGCCTACTTATAAAACCGAAGGAGATTACGACGATCTTCCGGTGGTCTATCAGGAGTTGGCTCCTTTTAATTTTGATTTGGAAGGACATCGCTACCAACCTAGTATCTTTTGGACGGGATTGCCCGCCGGGCTTTGCTTCCGTCGTCAGGATGATCTGATTATTGATGATGATGCGGAATTTGTGGGCCACGTAGTTGGATAAAGATTTTTTTTCGAAAAACATAAAAAGCATTTACCCGTTAAAAACGGTAGATGCTTTTCTTGCATTATAAACACTCACCGATGAAGATTACGAAGAAAAAATTTGGTCAACTAAAAAATGGAGAAATAGTCTACTTGTTTACTTTAAAAAACAAATATGGCATTACGGCCAAGATTATTAGCTACGGTGCTACCCTGACCGAATTGTGGACGCCCGATAAAAATGGAAAGTTCATTAATATTGTACTAGGTTATAAAAAACTGAAAAACTATTTAAAACACAGTCCTTATTTCGGATCAACTGTCGGGCGTTACGCTAACCGAATTGCAAAAGGCCGTTTTAAGCTGAATGGAAAAACCTACAAATTAACTACGAATAATCCACCCAATCATTTACACGGTGGCCCCAGCGGTCTGGCGTTGCAAAACTGGAAAGCAAAAACACCCGAAACCGCCAATGGACCCACTTTGGTATTAAGCTGCCAAAGTCCCGACGGGGCAGAGGGATTTCCCGGAAATCTGACTACGACCATCACTTATACTTTGACGAATAATAATGAATTAAAGATTGAATACCACGCGGTGACGAATCAGACGACGGTGGTTAATTTTACGCACCATTCTTATTTTAATTTGAGTGGAAAAGATAGTGTGTTAGATCATATTTTACAAATTAAGAGCGACCGGATTACGCCGACGGATAAGACCTTGATTCCGACGGGGAATTATTTGCACGTGCATAATACGCCGTTCGATTTCAGAAAGCCCACACCGCTCGGTGCGCGAATTTTTGAACCGCATATTCAACTAAAAAATGCCAGTGGTTACGATCATAATTGGGTCCTTTCCGATTGGAATAACAAACTGCGATCTGTAGCTGTTTTACATGATCCAGCCAGCGGGCGAACGGTCAAAGTTGCAACTACGGAACCGGGATTACAAATCTATACCGGAAATTTTTTAAGCGGAACTCCTACAGAAAAAAAAGAGGATAAATTTAAAAACTATCAGGGCGTTTGTTTGGAGACACAACATTTTCCGGATAGTCCGAATAAGGCGCATTTCCCGAGTACGGTATTGAAAGCAGGGGAAGTGTTCAGGAGTGAGACGGTATATGGGTTTGGGGTACGGTGACCCTAATGTCCCCCTTTCCTCCGCCAGTTAATCAAAACCACCCCAACGATCAGTAACCCCGCCGCCAACAACGATTGCCCGCTAATCCCTTCCTGATTTAAATAATACCCCAGCACCAGTGCTACCACTGGATTAATATACGTCGAGGTTACAATTTTGGTGGGAGAAACATTTTTCAATAAAAAATTAAAAGCGGTAAAGGCTATAATTGACCCAAAAATAATCAGATACCACAACGACCAAGATGCCCGCGGTCCAATTTTTTGATAATTAAACATCGGATATTCTCCCAACAATAAACCCATTCCTAACATTACAAATCCGCCGAAAAACATCTGTAGGGCAGCACTTTGTAATAGCGATTCGGGTAAGTTGGCATCCGTTATCCAGATCGAAATATAACCCCAGGCAAGGATGGCCCCAAAGATCGCTGCGACACCCCACAACCAGCTGGTATCGTTTATAAATTCGGGTTGTCCTACCAGCAATCCCATTCCTGAAATTCCCAGCAGGATTCCACCCCACGTATTGAGCGTAGGCTTTTCACTTTTCATTTTCCACATCATCAACACGACCACCAACGGCTCAAACGCCACAACCAAGGCCGCAATGCCCGAATCTACGAACTGCAAAGCCCAAACCACCAGTCCATTGCCCATTGCAAATAAAAATAACCCCGCATAGAGGGTATTCTGTATTTGTGCCCGAGTAGGTGTTTTCTTTCCAATTAAGATACAATAGCCGTATAGTAAGGCACCCGCAATCACAAAGCGGATTCCCGCCATGAGGAAAGGAGGCATGTCGGCAATCGCCCAGGTATTGGCCAGGTACGTGGAACCCCAGACAAAATAGATGATAAAAAAAGCCAGCAGAATCTTAAAGTCCGGTGCTGCTTTTTTTTGGTTGATGATGGACATGTTTTTTCATTTTGCTGGTTGGCTTTTTTTTAAAATACCCAGTGATGCAGATTAAATAATTTAACAATTGCAAAGATTACGATAACCACTAACAAACGATACGCCCATAAGTTGGCTGATTGATAACGGGAGGCAAAAGTAGCAGCCCACCAGCCACCGGTAGTTTGTCCTGCGGCCATCAGTGCGCCCATTTTCCAATCAATCAACCCCTTCCATTGAAAGATTGCGATAACCACAATCGTATAAATTGCGATGACAAAACTTTTAACCGCATTAGCGTCGGTCATGCTGTGCCGCGCACCCAACACCATGATGGCGAGAAAGAAAATACCCATCCCCATCTGGATAAAACCACCGTAGAAGCCAATGGCCAAAAAGGCTGGAATGATCAGCCAGTAATTGCGTTTGATGGTGAGGTCGGTTTCGCGGAGCCAACGTTTGGGTTTGACCAGAATGACCAGAAACATGGCAACCATCATAAAACTAAAGACCTGTTTAAATTGCTCATTACTTACCCAAACGGCGACCAGAACACCGAAGATCGCTCCGATAATCGTGGGGATGCCGTAGACCCAGCTGCGCTCCAAATCCAGTTTGCCATTTTTATAAAATACCCAGCTACCGACCAGCGACTGAGAACAGATGCCCACGCGGTTGGTCCCGTTGGCAACGTTGGGTGGAAGACCCAAAACCTCCGTTAAAATAGTCAAGGTGATTGCCGATCCGTTTCCGGCCAAAGTATTGATGACGCCCGCAATTCCTCCACCAACGATTGCGATTAGATAATGGTAGAACTCCATTACTCGACAATTTTTTGACAAAGTTCTACTAAAACACTGTTGGCTGATTTGGGATGAACAAAACAGACGAGTTTATTGTCCGCGCCGCGTTTGGGTTCTTCATTGAGCAGGCGAAAGCCTTCTTTTCGTAATCGTTCCATTTCAGCATAAATATCTTTGACCTCAAAAGCGATGTGGTGAATACCTTCTCCTCTTTTCTCGATGTGCCGGGCGATGGCGCTTTCCGGCCCGGTGGCTTCCAATAATTCTATTTTAGAAGATCCGGTTTTAAAAAAAGAAGTATTGACTTGTTCCGATTCGACCGTCTCGATTTTATAATGTTTTTTACCAATGAGTAATGCGTAGAGTTCGTTGGCGGCCTCCAGGTCTTTGACGGCGATGCCGATGTGTTCTAGTTTCATATTTGAAAATAATGAATAATGAATAATCTTTTAATGAATAATGTACGCGATTCGTAGCGTCTATTTAAGTGCAATGATCTTTATAAGTAAACAACACGATAGAAGGCATTATTAATTATTCATTACCCTATTATTCATTAAAACCTATAGAGACTTCGTTCTTCCTCCGTCCACCACTAAATTCGTCCCCGAAATATACGCAGCTGCCGGGCTGGCTAAAAAGGCCACGGCACTGCCAATTTCAGCGGGTGTTGCGAAACGTCCTAATGGAATAGTCTTCATCATTTTTGCCGCTTCTTCGTCCCTGGAGGTTCCATTTTTAGTAGCCCTTGCTTTAAAAATATCTTCCAATCGTCCAGTAGCAGTTGAACCGGGGAGCAGATTATTAACGGTAATTCCGTGCGGTCCGAGTTCAGTAGCCAGGGTTTTCGACCAGTTGGCTACCGCTCCGCGGATGGTATTAGAGACGGCAAGTCCGGTAATAGGTTGTTTGACGGAAGTCGAAATAATATTGATAATCCTGCCGTAATTCCCTTCTATCATTCCTTTGATTACCGTGGTTACCAACAGTTGGTTACAAATCAGGTGATTATTAAAAGCAGTTAAAAAAGCTTCTGGCGTAGCATCCAGAATAGGTCCAGATGGTGGTCCACCCGTATTGTTGATTAGAATATGAATCGGTTTAATGAGCAGAAGTCCGTTCACCTTTTTCTTTAAATCAGCCTGATCTGTAAAATCTGCCACGAGAAAATCGTGGTCTTGCCGGTCAGCGATAATGGCCAGTTCATTGACCGTGTCACTGAGTGCCTCTGCACTACGAGAAACGATGGTGACATTGGCACCAAG
>CALLLR010000130.1 GCA_938008185.1 uncultured Saprospiraceae bacterium | reverse complement strand
TACTAAAATACCACAATCAATCGCACAAGTTATTTTATCAATTTTTGGCTGACCATCCACTTCGATCAAATCGGCTACCTCCGCTACGTACGTATTATGCGAGTAGTAAGCACACATTCCCTGCGCCGTATCTCCCTTCTTTCCCCAATCAGATTTTTCCGCCGCTAACTTGATGACGGCCATCGCCTGCTCGGGTACATATTCCACTTTTCCAACCGGATTATCCACCGCTTGCTGAAACCATTCCAGCCTGAAAGCCACTTCATCCTTACCCAGTTTTTCCGCCAGCGTATCAATAAAACTCTGCTCCGCAATGGCCAGGAAATTACTGATCGGCGCTCGCCAGGCACCCGTCGTGATATTACTTTCCATTTGATTACTCGTCACTCGGTAATTTGGTGTAGCACCCGCCGGAAAAGCATTGATTTGCATATCCCACATCCCCGAATTTACGGAGGCTTCGGTCAGCTCGTAAGCGGAAATTTGTCCGTCTTTAATCCCAGCTTTAAATTTATATTTTACCGCCGGACGGTACATACCCGCCGTCATGTCATCTTCCCGGGAATAAACTATTTTGATCGGTGCCTTGGCCTTATCAGAAATCTCCACTGCTTCCAGCGCAAAGTCTCCGTACAATCGACGACCAAAACCACCACCCATCCGCGACATTCCAATGGTCACTTGTTCTACCGGACGATCCAGTAATTTGGCGATTCGATCCGAGGTCCATTTCGGCGTTTGAATCGGACCGTACGTATCCACTTTGTCGGCGGTTACGTGCGCAAAAAAGTTCATGGGTTCCATACAGTTATGGGGTAGGAACGGAGCGCTGTAGATGGCTTCCACCACTTCATCTGCTTCTTTAAATGCCTTATCCACATCGCCATCGTCCCGTTTTGGTTCCGCCTTTTTTTCTAATAAAGCAAGGAGGGCTTTTTCGTGATCGGCGGTACTTTCCGCTTTGGTATCTTTGACATATTCTGCTTTGATTGCTTTGGCTCCTTTCATCGCCGCCCAGGTATTGGTAGCTACGACGGCAATTTTATTCTTTTTCTCCCCAAACTGAAAAACCTGCTCAACTCCGGCTACCGCCTTTGCTGCCGAGTCGTCAAAATTTTTGAGTTTTAAACCGAATGCCGGAGGTCGTACCGCACAGGCGATCTTCATTCCTTCCCGCATGGTATCCAATCCGAAAAGTGGTTGTCCGCTAATAATTGCATCAATATCTATATTCTTTTTTCCTTGTCCAATAATGGTAAAATGATCCACTTCTTTCAATTTTACTTCCGTCGGAACCGTCATGGTACTGGCCTTTTTTGCCAGTGTTCCATAGTCCATAGATTGATTTTTATCCGGATGGAAAACAACCCCTTTCTCGACCATACAGGCAGCGGGATCTACTTCCCAAGCCTCCGCTGCGGTTGCAACGAGCATGGTCCGCGCCGTTGCTCCCGCCATTCTCAACCCATCCCAGCTACTGCGGATAGACTGACTTCCACCGGCCACCTGACGATCAAAGTCGGTGCTCAACGGAGCCTGTTCTACCACCACATCAAACCAGTCCACATCCAGCTCGTCCGCCACAATCATGGGCATGGCCGTTTTTATTCCTTGTCCAATCTCAGGGTTAGGCGACTGAATCGTTACCAACCCATTTTCTCCTATTTTTAAAAAAGAATTTATCTCAAACCATTCTTCGGGAATCGCTTTTTTCATTCTTTCCGCTACCGCGGTATCATCAGATTTGCAACCCACCATCCAATTAAAACCCAACACAAGACCACCACCCGCCAGAGCAGAAGACCGAATAAAAGAACGACGATTATGTTTTATCTTAATTTTCATACAATGAAATTTTATACTAATTTTTAAATCTAAACGACTAAACAATTCAATAATCAAAAAGGGACCAGTAAAAAATCCTAAAATTTTACCTCGGCCTCAAGAGGAGATTTTAAGCTTTTTTACTTCGCTGTTTTTGATTTAACAAGCTAAACGATTAAACAAATCAACAAGCAAAGCGCCTCAACCCCCTCACGCTTTCCGAATCGCCTCCTTAATCCTCAAATACGTCCCACACCGGCAAATATTACCCGCCATAGCCCGGTCAATCTCTTCGTCCGAAGGATTAGGATTTTCGTTGAGCAGTGCAGCCGCAGACATCATTTGTCCCGCCTGGCAATAGCCACATTGAGGAACATCAATTTCTTTCCAGGCTTTCTGTACCGGATGGGTACCGTCGGTCGAAAGACCTTCAATCGTCGTAATTTTTTTATCAGCAATCGCCTCAACTGGCAGGGAGCAGGAACGAGCCGGTGAGCCTTCGATGTGTACGGTACAAGCACCACAAGCGCCGATGCCACAGCCATATTTTGTTCCGACCAGTTTTGCCTCGTCGCGTAATACCCAAAGTAAGGGCGTATCCGCTTCAGCGCTAACCTCCACCGTTTTTCCATTGATATTTAGAGAATAGTTTTTCATAATGATCCAGAATTTAAGTTGAAGAGAATAAGCGCGCCAGAATTAAAGCAACTTCTTGATTATGATATTCTCAAACAAGAACGATATAATTTAATTTCCCAGCCCGTCAAAGATACAGAAAAAAATATATATTTTGCCCCCAAAATTCGATCAATAATGAAAAAGAAAATACTCGTATTAACGGGAGGAGGAGATTGTCCCGGACTGAACGCGGTGATTCGCGGTTTATACAAAGCATGTAAAACTGATGGCCGCTACGAATTGTGGGGAAGTAAAGAAGCTTTCAATGGGGTAATGAATGATAAATTAGATATCGTTCGTTTGACTCGCAGACACGTCGGAGGAATTCATGCCAAAGGAGGTACTATTTTACAAACCACCAACCGTGGAAATCCCTGTGCGTATCCCGTGCAGCTGAAAGACGGGACCTGGACAACCAAAGACCGTTCGGCAGAGCTGATCAAACGAATTAAAAAAATTGGATTTCATGCGGTGGTGAATATTGGCGGTGATGGTAGTCAAACTATTTCACAGGCGCTCTACAAGAATGGACTCAATATCATCGGAGTACCCAAAACCATTGATAATGATCTGTATGCCACAGATATTACTTTTGGTTTTAATACCGCAGTACAAGTAGCCACGGATTGTTTTGATAAGTTGGTAACGACCGCCGAAAGTCACCACCGGGTTATGTTGATGGAAGTAATGGGACGGGATGCGGGCTGGATTGCGCTGCATACGGCGATTGCTGGGGGCGCCGAGATTTGTCTGATTCCAGAGATTCCATTTGATATTAAGAAAATCCATAAACAGATTAATAGTCGGTACAAAAAAGGAAAAGGTTTTGTGAATTTGGTGGTTTCCGAAGGAGCAAAGCCGCAGGGTGGGACGTCATTTGGCGTTCAGTCAAAAGATGCGGGTGATCCTCATTTTAAATTGGGAGGAATTGTTAATCAACTTCGTTACGAACTGGAAGAAAGGGGGTGTCGTCCCCAAATCAGAGCAACGATTCTAGGACACCTTCAACGGGGGGGCACGCCTAGCGCTTTTGATCGCGTGCTGGCATCGGCCATGGGCGTAAAAGCCTTTGAGTTAATCGCTAATGAGGAGTTTGGAAAAATGGTCGCTTACGTTAATAATAAAATGACCAGCGTCACCCTCA
>CALLLR010000129.1 GCA_938008185.1 uncultured Saprospiraceae bacterium | reverse complement strand
AAATAATCGCGTTGTTGTTTTTCAATATCACCTCGTACTTTGGATTCGATTTGATCTTTGAGTTGTAAGAGTTGCAACTCGCTGTCCATATGTTCCATCACGACGTGTGCCTTCTCGTTGAGGTCGTCCATTTCAAGAATGGCTTGCTTGTGGTTCAACTTGATACCAAGATTCGAAGAGATAAAATTGAGTAGGAATGGATGACCACTGATGTTTCTCAACATGAGGTTGGCCTCGGTAGGAATATTAGGAGACAGATCAATAATCTGTCGAGCCATATCTTTAATTGAAGAGATGATGGCTTCAAATTTCATATCATCATCCGCCACTGCTTTTAGCGATCGGATGGCAATTCTTGCCTTCATGTAAGGCACTTCTCTTACCATTTCCACCAGACTAAAACGGCGTCGACCTTGAATGATAGCTGTAGCTGTTCCATCGGGCATCCGTAGCAACTTAATGATACGAGCGACGGTACCGACCTTATGCAAATCACTTACTGAAGGATCTTCTACCTTCGCATCCACTTGAGAAAGGACCGCGATGATGCGGTCGTTTTCGTAGGCCTCGTTAATTGCTTTAATGGACTTATCCCGTCCAACGGTGATAGGAATAATAATCCCTGGAAATAAGATGGTATTTTTTATAGCAAGTACTGGTAATACTTCGTCGTATTCCTCGTTATTCTGCATTTCGTCTTCTTCTTCCATAGAAAACAAAGGCATAAACTCCGTATCTCCATCCAGCCCGTGAGGGGGCAAAAAATCTTCAAACATACTCATTGATTCGATAGTTTTTGTGGCTGATCTCGCCAAAAAGGAAAGATACCTATAAGCCAGTCTAATGTCAAGGTGGCAGGAACAACAAACTATTAGGTTCGCCAGACATTGGCAATAAGATGGTCAATATTTATGCCCATCGGTAGATTGCCTGATTTTTGGATAATCAATGCATGTTTTGTCACCTTTACCTGCTATAAAGGCAGTTTTATTCTACTTCTGAGAGATTCTCCGCCTCTTTTTCTGCGGCCTTTTTACGGACCTTTTCTTCTTCCTCGTCACTCAGCTCTTCTGTTTCTACTCTAAGGTTGTCGATGATAAATTCTTGTCGACTCGGTGTATTCTTACCCATATAGTAGGAAAGAACGTGTTCGATACTCGTTTCTTCACTAAGCACAACAGGATCTAATTTAATATCCTCGCCAATGAAAGCACCAAATTCATCTGGAGAAATCTCTCCTAATCCTTTAAATCGCGTGATCTCTGCTTTTCCTCTTAGCTTCTTAATAGCATCTTGTTTTTCTGATTCAGAGTAGCAATAAAAGGTTTTACTTTTATCTCTTACCCGGAATAAAGGAGTATCTAAAATATAAAGATGACCGCTTCTTACCAGATCAGGAAAAAACTGTAAAAAGAAAGTGAGTAATAATAATCGAATGTGCATTCCATCAACATCGGCATCGGTTGCTACCACTACTCTATTAAACCGTAGGTCATCTAACGAATCTTCAATATTCAAAGCATGTTGAAGTAAATTAAATTCTTCGTTTTCGTATACTACTTTTTTGGTCAGGCCAAAACAATTAAGTGGCTTACCTCGCAAACTAAAAACGGCTTGTGTTTGTACATCTCGTGCTTTGGTAATCGATCCACTTGCAGAGTCTCCCTCGGTAATAAAGATGGTTGTCTTAAGCGACTGTTCTGCATCCACTTTTTTTCCGGTATCGTTATAATGTAAACGACAATCCCGTAATTTCTTGTTGTGCAAGTTTGCTTTTTTAGCCCGCTGGTTGGCTATCTTTTTAATACCAGCTATTTCTTTTCTTTCTCGTTCAGATTGAATAATCCGACGCTCCATAGCTTCGGCAACTTCTTTATTTTTCAATAAAAAATTATCCAGATCTTTTGATAAAAAGTCATTGATAAATTTACGGACGGTTGCTCCATTCGGTGCAATATGTGTAGAACCAAGTTTGGTTTTTGTTTGTGATTCAAAAACTGGTTCTTCTACTCGGACACTAATGGCAGCAACGATAGAAGCTCGAATATCTTTGGCGTCGTAAGATTTCTTCTTTTCTCTTTTAAAATAATTCTGTAGGGTACTCGCAAAAGATTCTTTAAAGGCACTTAAGTGTGTTCCACCTTGTGTAGTATTTTGTCCATTAACAAAAGAGTAATATTGCTCACCATATTGTTGTCCGTGGGAAATAGCTACTTCGATATCATCTCCTTTTAGGTGGATAATTTCGTATCGTAATTGTTCGCTACCTTTTGTTTTTCGGTGAAGTAAGTCATATAATCCTCTTCGAGAAAAGATAGATTTATTATTGAAATTAATTCTTAGTCCTGCGTTTAGGTAAGCATAATTCCAAAGTTGATTTTCAACGTATTCGGAACGGAATTTATATTTTTTAAAAACAGAACTATCTGGTTGAAATTGGATCATCGTTCCGTTTTCTCCAGCTCCTTTTTTTATTTTAGCATCGTTGGTAACGTTTCCTTTTTCAAATTCTGCTACTTTGGTTTTTCCGTCTCGGAAAGCTTGAACTTTAAAGTAATCTGAGAGTGCATTAACGGCCTTGGTTCCTACTCCGTTTAGTCCAACAGATTTTTTAAATGCTTTAGAATCGTATTTACCTCCAGTGTTAATTTTAGAAACACAATCCACTACTTTTCCTAATGGGATTCCACGACCATAATCTCTGATCGTTACGATTCCATCTTCGATTTTTACGTCGATATTAGAACCATACCCCATGACATATTCATCAATAGAGTTATCAATAACTTCTTTTAGTAAAATATAGATACCATCGTCGGGAGAAGAGCCATCGCCTAGTTTACCGATGTACATACCCGGACGAATACGAATGTGTTCACGCCAGTCGAGTGACCGAATATTGTCTTCATTATAGGTAACCTTTTCCATCTGTTTGCGCGTATTTTTATTAGTGTCTCGATTAGTAGTGTTACTTTGCGCGCGGGTTCGGGAGGCCATAAATTTTGTTTTGAGATGTTAAACAACAATATCTCCCGTCCGGCCAAAAAACAGCTCCACAAAAGTAAAGATATCCAACGACTTAAAAAAGTCAATGAAAGGCGGAAGAAAAGGTTTGCGGCAATTCGTAGATTGCCATTAAGAAAATTTTCATTAAAAATCACCGAATCAGGTATAATCCTAGAAATTATTGAAAAATATTTATAGAAAGTGGCGTTAAGTACCTACTAGTCGGTCGGCTTCATTCTAAAACAACTTTTAGAAAGAGACCGGACCGAAACAGGTGATTTTCGATCTCCGGCGTTTATATACGTTTTATATATTAATAAATATATATTCTTTTACCAGAGACTTAAGAGTCCTGTTCGATTCATATCTCTGATATCCTTGGCAAGACCGAGGTTTACCTCCGATGAATGCAGTGGTAAGCTGGCTTTGCGGTCATCCCATATTTCCACTTTCATTTCACGTGCGAAGGCTTTGGCCAGGTCCCCCATATCCTTAGCGTATTCTTTTGGTTTACCCAGTGCGACAAACAAGTCGATGACGGCCATGCGGATAATTTCATATTTGTCCAATTTGAATAACATTTTAAGAACCGTTTGATTTTTATAGTTGTTCCCGACCTCTTCCATTTTCTCCTTAAGTTCCTGAACGGAATAACCTAATAAACCAGCGCGGTATTGCCACCATTTATAGGCATTGCTATTGGCACCATAAGAACGTTGATGTTCCTTTTCAACTGACTTTTGACACGAGATCAGTCCCATTACTTTGGTCATTTCAATCACAGCAAGCACCTGATCTTTGGTCAGGCGTTCGCCAGAAACCTCTTTTTTATTCCCTTTCTGTTCGTGGCTTAGAATCAACTTGGCACACATCTGCTTGACAGGACTATCAGAACTCAAAGTAATCAAGCGCGCCATTTCCAGGGAGATATAGTAATCTCTGAGTTTACTATGCTGCATAGTTTTTACCGCAAAATCTTTTAATTCCTGTGGCGTTCTAATATCATCCTGAAAAGCGTAGACATCTTTTAGCCAGTGCTCTACATTCTTATTGTATTTGTGAGCCGGAAGCTTAAGGGCGGCGTGCAAATTAGTGGTAGTGACTACCTGTGTTCCTTTTTTGCTTACCAATAATTGAAGTTCCATATTTTAATCTTTTTGTTTGTATTAGACTTATAAAAGTCAAAAAACAGTTTGATTACACTGCAATTTAAAAACAATTTGTGAATAAAACAATTTTTGTTTTAAAAAAATTGAAAATAATTATAATTTAAACACAAAAACATATAAACTTATTACTTTATAAGCGTATTTATATCACCAAAAAAGATACAGTTGACAATGTTCGATAATATGAAGGAGGTATGGGAAGATGTTTTCTTAATTTTCGAGGAGAAGGGCTGAGGTTTTTTCGGAGGAGAAAAGGTAGGAGTTTTACTGATTATAATGGACAATTTATCTGTTAAAGGTAAGAAAGTCAATGGGTTATGGATGTTGAGTTGCTGAATTATGGAGATTCTTTAAACTCCCTTCTGAAAAACGCAGGCAAGCGTGTAAATCTTTTATTGTAAATATCTTGAAAAAAAGATTGTACAACCAGGTGTGTCATTTGGCTTTGCGCACCTTGTGGCCCCTAAAAGAAAGGTTTCCGTGCTGATACCCTTTAGAGAACCATACCTTAAAAAAGGTTCAACTATTTTAATTTATCCTCATCCCCCCTTTATTTCTTTCCAGGTCTTATATAAGGTCTCCTGACTAGGGCGATCCTTGGGGATTTCCCGCAGTGGTTCACAAACTTCCAAGTGCTCAAAGCAATCTCTGGGTAAGGTTTGATAAAGTTTGGTACCTTTGGTCTTCCAGGCCATCATCTCATCGGTTACTTCCCGAATGATCTTTCCGGGATTTCCAACAACGAGGCTACGCTCAGGAATGACCGTATTGGCTTTTATAAAAGCGAGCGCTCCAATAATCGAATTAGCACCAAGAACCACGTTGTCCATGATGACCGCATTCATTCCCACCATTACATTCGCACCGACGTGGGCACCGTGAATGATGGCACCGTGTCCGATGTGAGCACCTTCGTCGAGTTGAACAATAATACCGGGAAACATATGAATGGTGCAATTTTCCTGAACGTTACAACCGTCGGCAATGACAATGCCACCCCAATCTCCCCGGATGGCCGCGCCGGGTCCAATGTATACGTCTTTACCGATGATGACATTACCAGTAACGGTGGCTTGTGGGTGGACGAAGGAAGAAGGGTGGACGACAGGGCGGAAGTTTTTAAATTGGTAGATCATTTTTATTTGTTGAATCAGTGAACTCTTGAATCGTTAATTTAACCTATAAAATGGTGGTTTTAATAGTTCTACAACAATCCAAATACCTACAAAAAAACGGATAACGATCATCACAATCATCATCCGTTTCTTTTTTACTTTTAATTTTTATCAGTCTCCGCTGAAAGCAGACAATAAGTATAAGAGTTCAGAATACAACCAGATTATGGTAAATAACAAGCCCATTCCGAAATACCATTCCATATAAGCAGGAGTACGCATTTTTTCTCCTTTATCGAAGTCGTCAAAATCAACGGCTAGTTTAAGCGAGGCCACGCCTACAATTACAAGGCTGATACCGATACCGATCATGGACTGGTCGTGTAAGAAAGGAACGTCAATACCGAACATATACAGTCCCAATTCTACCATATATACCAACATAATTCCTCCTACGGCCATCATCACCATACTACGGAATTTTTCGGTCACCTTAATAATACCTGTCTTGTATAAAAACAGCATGGTAAACAAGATACCAAAGGTCAACGTAACTGCTTGAAAGATAATCCCATCAAACATATAACTATAAATAGCAGAAATAGATCCTACAAACAATCCTTCACAGATGGCAAAGATCGGTGCAAAAACGGGAGACTTGGATGGATTCTTAGCGGTAATAAAACTAATTACTGCACCGCCAATGACACCACCCAGCATCATAAACTTACTCGGAAACATCCAACCGATTGTCGAAGCAGCCAGCATAATTCCAAATAGAATAAAGGTTTTGTTAACCGCTCCACTTACGGTCATTAGGTCACCGGAGTAGACCAATTCTGAATCCAAAGGCTGTGCTGTCTGTTTTTTCAGCGTTTCCTCCTTTATCAGCGGATTATTGGATTTAAAAAAATCTCGCATTTTATTTAATTTTAATTAAATTATAAAGTATTATCTGAGAATGAAATTAATCACTTCCACTTAACTATACAACTATTTAGACGATATGTTCGAAAAAAGTCTCTTCTTTCCGCTGCATTCGTCGCAATAACGGACTACAACGATAACGATCTTCGTGGTATTCGTCGTACAAAGCATCCATTTGCTTAACACAATTATCAATCCCAATTTCATCGGCCCAGGCCAGTAAACCCTTCGGATAATTGACCCCTTTAGTCATTGCCAGGTCGATATCCTCCCGGTTGGCAATCCGTAAATGTAAGGCATCGGCAGCTTCGTTAATTAACATTACTAAGATACGAGAAAATATCTGATTTCCCAAAGCAGTATCCTTATTGGGTTCGGGGCGCACGCTGTTCTCTCCGTAATCATAATAGCCTTTTCCGGATTTACGCCCTAGATAGCCTGCTTCCGACAATCGTTGCTGCGTAAATGCAGGTCGATAGCGTGGATCGTAATAGAAAGCTTTAAATACGGTAGCAGTAACGGTATAATTTATATCATTACCAATATAATCCATCAACGTAAAAGGGCCCATGCGAAAACCTCCGATTTCGGTCATGGCCCAGTCGATCGTGGCGGGTTCGGCGATCCCTTCCTCATAAATTCTGAGGGCTTCGCCGTAAAAAGGACGCGCGACTCGATTGACAATAAAGCCAGGCGTATCCCTGGCGAGTACCGTCAATTTTCCCATTTCGTCAATCCAGGTCCGGGCTTTTTTCAATACCGCATCGTCCGTCTGAATGGCAGGAATAATTTCTACCAATTTCATTAAGGGTGCCGGATTAAAAAAATGAATTCCCACTACCCTTTCCGGATTCCCGCAAGCTGCTGCGATACTGGCAATCGAAAGCGAAGAAGTATTGGACGCCAGGATACATGCTTCGCCAACAATATTTTCTAATTTTTTAAAAACAGATTGCTTAATTTCTAAATTTTCGATAATAGCCTCGATGACCAGATCGCTTTCTTGCGCTGCGGTCAAATCCTCTGCCAAGTACAGCCGACTAAAAATTGCTTTGGCATCGGCATCACTGATTCGACCTTTTTCGGCGGAGCGGTTCAGCATTTTCAGAATAAAAGCCTGTGCTCTTTTGAGCGCTTCTGGATTGGTATCGTAGAGTACGACTTTGTGACCAGCGGTGGCGGCTACCTGTGCGATACCCGTCCCCATGGAGCCCGCACCGAGCACCGTAATCGTTATATTATTATTCAAAATAAAATTTATTTTCCGGTGAAAGTAGGTTTTCTTTTCTCTACAAAAGCAGTGACCCCTTCTTTATAGTCGTCGGTGTTTCCGGCGGTCGTTTGTAGTTGCTCCTCGATTCCAAGTTGGGTATCAAGATCGTTGTGGAACGAGTAATTTAACGCACGTTTGGTCAGTCCGAGTCCAGCCGTAGGCATTCCAGCCAGTTTTTTGACGATGGCTTTAGCTTCGTTTTCAAAAAAGGCATCGGGAAAAGAACGATAGATCATCCCCATACGTTCTGCGTCGGTAGCAGAAACTTTTTCGGCCAGCATCATCAGCGCCGAAGCTCTCTGAAAACCAATTAAACGTGGTAAAAAATAGGTACCTCCTGAATCAGGGATCAAACCGATTTTGCTAAAAGCTTGTAAAAAATAGGCAGATTCAGTGGCCACCACCACATCACAACAGAGGGCAATATTTGCTCCAGCACCGGCAGCGATTCCGTTTACTGCGGCGACCACGGGTTTTTCTATTTCGCGGATCAATTTTACAATTGGATTGAAGTGCTCCCCAACAATTTTATTGAGGTCTGGTCCTTCCGGATCGACGATTTCACCAAGGTCTTGTCCGGTACAAAAAGCTTTTCCAATTCCGGTAAGGTAAATTGCACGAACTTCTTCGTTGTCGCGGGAAACCGTAAGGGCCTCTTGTAAGGTCATTGCCAGGTCTTTATTGACCGCGTTGTATTTATCAGGCCGATTGAGGGTGATATACGCAATGTTTTTTTCGATAGTGAATGATATGGTATCCATACAAATGGTGAAATTTAGTTATAAAAAGAATAAAGGACGAAAATACGAAAATGTGCGGTTTTTCTAATCTAACTACCTGATTGAACGACTAGATCAGACTTTATTGTTGATAAAAAGGATTTTGATTACATTTAAAAATAGAAAACAGGTACAAATATTGTAAAAAAAATAATAAGCTAGGTGAACTTGTTAAACCTTCCGCTTTGGTTGGCGTCTAAAGAAAATAGCCCAACCTTCAGCACCTAATTTTGGGTGACTTCAAAATCAATGAATTATGTTGCAACCTTACACTGGCCCCTGGAATTTTGCGCAGGCTGCTCATCTTTTACGCCGTGCCACTTTCGGTCCTAATAAAGCTCGTATTCAACAAGCATTGGACGAAGGAATGGAAGGTACCTTTCAGACGCTTTTTTCTTCTCCTACTCCTCGTGAGCTACCAGTCTATTATGATTTCGATTTGGATCCTCAAGCGGGGATTGGCGAAACCTGGGTTGGTAAACCAATTGATGGTACGATTACCGATATCTATTTTGCGCGTTATAAAACCATCTTTAACGGATGGCTGAGAGGCATGCGACAAGATAATCAGACCATTACAGAGCGACTTACCTTATTCTGGCACAATCAT
The DNA here is from genome assembly GCA_938008185.1 of uncultured Saprospiraceae bacterium. GTDB lineage: Bacteria > Bacteroidota > Bacteroidia > Chitinophagales > Saprospiraceae > JALZUU01. The sequence continues at coordinate 8,793 of CALLLR010000129.1, read as the reverse complement.
TTTGTCATATCAGAATCTGGTTCTCCCAATATGAACTGGAAATACTTTACACTACTTCGGGAGTTTGCCTTAGGTGACTTTAAAGAGCTCACCAAACGAATGACGATCGACCAATCGATGCTCATTTATCTCAACGGCACCCTCAATTTCAAAGACGAACCCAACGAAAATTACGCACGGGAATTGCTCGAACTATTTACGATTGGTAAGGGACCACTTGCCGGACCGGGAGATTACACTACCTATACGGAACAAGATGTTGCGGCCATTGCCCGTGCCCTGACTGGATGGTTTGCCTGGATTGAAGTACCACAACCCGCACAGTTTTGGAACTGGAATCACGATACGGATAGCAAACAATTATCCCACCGCTTTGACAATCAGGTAATTCAAAATGCCGGAGCGCAAGAATATAAAAATGTGATCGACATCATTTTTGAAAAAGAAGAAGTATCCCGTCATATCTGCCGACGACTTTATACCTGGTTTGTCTACTACGATCTCAACGCAACCGTCGAGGCGGAAGTCATCGAACCAATGGCGCAAATATTAAGAGACAATGATTATAATATTCAACCTGCTCTGGAAGCCTTACTCCGCAGTCAGCATTTCTTTGACACAGCGATGCACGGCTGCATGATTAAAAATGTATTTGAACATTTTTTTTCCGTATTTAACACGTGGAATGTTTCCGTGCCGGAAGACTTTACGCAAGAACAGATGATGTGGCTTATTTTCCATTTTGACTTACAGGAATTAGGCATGTCCGTTATGAGTATACCAAGTGTTGCCGGATGGCGGGCTTACCATCAGTCACCCGTTTTTTACCGGGACTGGATTACCTCGGCTAGTGTTGCACTCCGTACGGAAATGATCACCAAAATTAATGGTATCATCAATTATGTGAGCCCTGGACACGTGGGCATTGATCTTTTAAAAATTGTAGAAAATTTAGATAATCCTTCGCACGTGAATAGTTTAGTAGAAGAACTCGGCGGACTGTTTTACCCACGCCCCATGACGCTTCCACAACGCGACTATTTTAAAGAATCATTAATTCCGGGACTACCTGATTTTGAATGGACGGTAGAATACGAAGCTTATCTGGCTGATCCCAATAATCAGATGGTTCGACAAACGGTTGAACTTAGATTACTGGGACTATTTTTTGCCATGATTACCGTCCCGGAATTCCAATTAATGTAGCCTCAAAAAATTAAAAAAATGAAAAGAAGATCTTTCCTTAAAAAAAGTAGCCTGGTCACCTTACCCGCCTTTTTAGGTCGATACGAACTAGCCGCCCTGTCTTCCAGTAATCTTTTTAATCTGGTCAATGGAGACGATGATAAAGTGTTGGTTTTAATTGATTTAAATGGTGGTAATGACGGGCTGTCGTCTTTCGTCCCACTCGATTATTTTGATAATCTGGCTAATGCCCGGCCTAATCTCTATCTTCCAGAAAATGAGTTATTAACCATGACAGATACGATTGGTCTGCACCCGGTGATGGAAGGTGTTAATAATTTGTATGATAATGGAAATCTTACCCTCGTGCAGGGCGTTGCTTATCCGAATCAAAATCGCTCTCATTTTCGCTCGGCAGATATTTGGAATACCGGAGTAAAGGCGGACGAATTTAAATCTACGGGTTGGATGGGTCGTTATTTTGACGACGAATTTCCGGGGTATCCCGGTGGTTATCCGAATGATGATTGTCCCGATCCTTTTGCCCTTACTTTAGGAAAATCTGTTTCGGGAACCTGTCAGGGTACCAACTCTAATTTTAGTCTGGCGATTCTCAACGTAGAATATCTGGGAGGACTGACCACGGGAGTAGAAGCTCCCTTACCCGACGATTGTTACGGGGCGGAACTGGGTTATGTCGTAGATACTTTTAAGAAAAGTAATGCCTACGCAGAACGAATCGTCGACGCCGTAGATAGCGGAAATTCCATCGTTGAATATCCAGATAATAGTATTGCTCAACGGCTTAAAACAATCGCACAAATGATCTCGGGTGGATTACAAACAAAAGTATTTGTGATTCGTCAGGGTGGCTACGACACCCACGCAGACCAGGTAGTAGAAGGAAATACTACGGTTGGTAATCACGCCAATTTATTAAAAGATTTATCGGATGCCATCTATGCTTTTCAAGAAGATTTAAAAGCTTTAAACATAGACCAACGGGTACTTGGAATGACTTTTTCTGAATTTGGTAGAAAGATTATTTCTAACGCCGGAATGGGAACGGATCACGGTACCGCAGCCCCGATGATGATCTTCGGAAGCTGTATCAACGCAGGAGTGATTGGTAGCAACCCGGAGATCGGAACGAACGTGGATATTGAGGAAGGAGTAGCCATGCAATATGATTTTAAATCCGTTTATGGATCCGTGATGATGGACTGGTTTGGCGTATCTGAATCAGATGTCAGAACTTATCTTTTTGAAGACTTCCAGCATATTCCAATTATCAATGCGTGTGAAACAACCAATACACAAACCGTCGAACCAATACCAAATATCTCGGTCAACAGCTATCCGAATCCATTCAAAAATAAATTTACAGTAACGGTAACAACGGATCGTACGGAGACCGTACGGGTCGATGTGGCGGACGTAATGGGAAAAATGGTAAAGTCGGTTACGAATCGCTCACTAAGTCGAGGCACCCACGAAATTCCGGTCAATGGAAATGATTTAACCAGCGGAATTTATTTTGTGCGTGTACAGGTGGGTACAGCGGTAAAGACCTTGCGGATAGTTCGGGATTGATGTGCGGATAAAAGAAGTTTTTAATTTACTTTTACTAACTTTATTTTATTTTTTTCGACAAAGAACCATCATGCAAAACGATTTAAAAAACACCATATTTCTCAGTTACCGACGTAAGGATACGGCCAGTGCGGCGGGACGGCTACACGATTATCTCGAAAAAGAATTTGGGGCCGATATGGTCTTTAAAGATATCCATGATATTGGTCTGGGAACAGACTTTCGAAAGGAGATCGGAAAAACACTGATGGATTTAATAACGGAAAACTAACATTTTACTTTACCAAGATCTAGATCACCAGAAGATGGGCTTTTTGGCTATCTTTGCCCATCTTTAAAAGACTTGTCCAGTTGGATGGCAGCACAAGTCCAACACTTTCCTAATTTAATTTTGTGGTCAAAGCACGCAACGCCGAATGGCTCAACTATTTTCTGTTACTACTACTCAGTCTCGTCTGGGGAAGTTCTTACATTCTAATCAAAAAAGGATTAATAGCCTATACTCCACCCCAAGTTGCCTGCCTCCGGATTGCCATTTCTTCTCTTACCTTTCTACCCTTTTTCCTGATGCGTTTCCGGCAGATTAACTGGTCTAAGTTTAAATCGCTCGCCGTAGTAGGATTGACGGGTAGTTTTATTCCAGCCTTTTTGTTTTCCTTTGCCCAGACCGAGATCAACAGTTCTATGGCGGGGGTTTTGAGCTCACTGACGCCTTTGTTTACCTTGATTTTGGGGGTTTTATTTTTTAAGATGTCTGCGGGATGGACAAAGTATTTAGGGGTATTAATCGGATTGGGTGGAGCGATGTTTTTAATTTTGTTCGGCAATCAGGCCGGCATGGAAGGTGATCTTCGATACGGATTTTTGGTCGTAGCTGGCTGTTTTTTTTACGCACTTAGTGTAAATACCGTTAAGGCAGAATTTCAGGATATGAATTCGATTACTTTGAGTTCGGCTGCCTTTACCATTGTAACCTTACCGGCCTTTCTTTATTTGTGGTACGCTGATTTTGTGGGAACGTTAACAACGCACGAAGCGGGCTGGTCTTCTTTGCTGGCCATCGTTATTCTGGCGGTATTCGGGACGGTCATTGCTTCGGTCATCTTCTTTAAATTAGTGCAACGAACGAGCGCCATCTTTGCGTCCATGGTCAGTTATTTTATTCCAATTGTCGCAATTTTATGGGGCGTCAAAGACGGAGAACCCATCACGTGGTATCATCTGATAGGGATGATTTTTATTTTAGTGGGGGTTTATATTACGAAGAAGAAATAAAAAATTCAATGGCAATTTCAATAAATAGCCTTAAGCGCTAAAAACTCTTCTTTAAGAAAAAGATTCTCAATTCTCAAACCTTGTCAGAAGAAAGTCAATCGCCCACACTCACAATTGAAGCCACTCTACCTCACCCTCAACCGTTTCCCTTTCTGCCTAAAAAATAAAACCCTTTCTGTTCCCAGATACAGCGTCTCCTCATCATAAAAATCCAGCGCCTCGTATTGTTTTGGAAAAATAAACCCCGGCGCCCTTCGCTTACGTATTTTACCTCGCAAAAACCGGTTATCCGCAAATTCACTAAAGAAAAAAACCTTATTCTTCACCCACGGAAAGATGCCTAAAAATCGTCCATAATTGTAGGCCGTCATCGCTACCGTTTTTCCGTCGGGACTGATACAGGCACCCGTAATTAATTTTCTTTTAAGAATTAAACTATCTACCGCTCGAATGGTATAGTTGCCGGGGCGGGTGGGTAACACATAATGCCGGGTCAGGTAATTACCGTATTTCGCACGATTTTTCGAAAATAAATGCAAAGAATCCTGATGGTAAAAAAAGGCTTCCATATCAAATCCCTGATCGAACCGATCCGGTGGAAAAGCAGTTTGTTCCTGATAATTAAACTGAATAGAGTCAATCTTTCCAGACCCCGGTTGGTAAATATATATTTTCAGATTTTTTCGCCGATTCAGATTATTACCAAAATCTCCGATATAAATACGTCCCCGATCATCGGCCGTCAAATCTTCCCAGTCAATATTTTTGATGGATTTAAAAGGCACAGTATCCAATACATTACCCGATAAATCCGTGCAGTACAGCGTGGGCGTATGTCCTCCGTCGTTCTGCCACCACAGAGAATCCGAACTCGCTACCCACAATCCGGATACTTCTCTCAGTACGTCAGGCAACCTTATGGTTTTAGGCTTGTCTTTTTGAGCAGACAACACAACAGGAAGGATAAATATTCCTAGAAACACCACCGACTTTATATTTAATAACCATTTCACCTGGTAAAACTACAAACTAAGTAGGAAATAATTTGCATTTACGAAACTTTTCGTATATCATTGTATACGAAATTATTCGTACTTAAAATTCAGACCATTTTCAGATGAGTAAAAAATCAAATTTACCCCAACCTACGGACGCGGAACTAGAAATTTTACAAATTCTTTGGGAAGCGGGACCAAGTACGGTTCGTTTTATAAATGAAAAATTAAATGAGCAACAGGAAAAAGAGATCGGTTATACGACTACGCTAAAGTTGATGCAAATCATGACCGAAAAGAAATTACTTAGTCGTAATACCGAAAGCCGTACCCACGTATATCTGGCGGAAGCTGTACAAGGTGATACCCAAAAAGCCTTATTGAAAAAATTTGTGAATGCTGCCTTTCAAGGTTCCGCTACGAGTCTGGTCATGCAAGCGCTGGGAAATCACCAAACCTCACAGGAAGAACTGGACGAAATCAAAGCATTAATCGAAAAAATCGAAAAAGGATAAATTATGGAATTCATTACGCAATTTTTTTCCGATACGGTTTTATACGCACTGGGCTGGACCGTGATCCATTCTCTTTGGCAGGGTACATTACTAGCGGTGCTGCTATCTGTATTGATGATGGCTCTGGAAAAACGATCAGCACGGTTTCGTTACGAGGTCGCTTGCGGAGCGATGTTTACCATGCTGATGATGGCACTGGCTACGTTTATTATTTATCTGGATCAGGATTCGAATATGGTGGAAATAACCGCTACGCTAATGAGTGACTCCGCCAATCCCTCCGTAGTCATCACGAATGAGGAACATAACTTTTTACAAAGTAATTTTCAGAACATTATCGCTTTTTTTGACCAGCAATTATCATTAATTGTAAATGTATGGTTGATCGGATTCTTATTTTTTTCGGTTAAAATGACGGGAGGTTTTATTCAGCTGCGACAACTGCGACATCAGGATAATTTCCCAGCAGGTGCGCTATTACAAAACAAGCTAAATCAATTAATCCGACGATCTCCTTTCCAACGGTCGGTTAAAGTGATGGAATCGGCACTGGTAAAAGTCCCGGTTTTGCTGGGACATTTAAAACCACTCATTTTGATTCCCATCGGTACCATCAATTTATTGACGGAAGAAGAGATGGAAGCCGTGCTTGCCCACGAACTAGCGCATATCATTCGTCGTGATTTCTCAATGAATATCTTTTTTACTTTCGTAGAAATACTTTTTTATTATCATCCCGGCGTTTGGCTGATGGCCGCCACGATCCGTAGCGAACGGGAAAACTGTTGTGATGATCTGGCGCTTTATCTTTGCAAAAAACCATTGGCCTACGCCCGCGCATTATACAAACTAGAAGAGGCACACCAAGTTGCTCGACTACCGGGACTCGCCCTCTCATTTTCCAGTAAAAAGAAACAGCTTCTATACCGCGTTCGCCGTATTTTAAATCAACCACAAAACAAATCCAATATCATGGAAAAACTAATAACTACTACCTTTTTACTACTCACGATTGCAATACTCTCCGTGGGTGCTACCACTCCTCTTGACAACTTAAAAGCTCACCGAGCTATTAGTACAAGTCTGGAAACTTTAAGTAATCCAGTCGTTTTAGTGGAAGCTAATCATTTGCCTGCGCTAAATATTCGTCCCCGAATAATCGTTCTGGATACCATTCCGGCCAAAAAGCAGGATCGCCAAAGAATCATTAAAACGGAAAACGGCCGAGCCATTGAAATAACTATGGAGGACGGGCAAATTTCAAATTTAAAAATTGATGGTAAAGAAATACCCGCAGAGGAGTACGATCAACATGATAAATTGGTCCAGGAATTAATTGTGGAATTTGAAAACATTCCAACGCCTCCCACGCCTCCCCGTATGATGACGGAAGCTCCAGCTCCTCCGCCAGCTTCCGGCATCACTCCATCGGCTCCCGAGCCCCCAAGGAAAATCAGGGAAATCAGCGTAGATGGTGACCGCGTTGTCACCATCTATGAAGATGGCTCAAGATTACGAGCACCGAATAACGCCAAAGAGATTATTATAGATGGTGATCGTGTCGTTACCATTTACGAAGATGATTCAGAAGTTATGATGAGCGAAGCTGAAAAAGATAGAATTAAATCAATTGAAATAGAAAGACATCATAAAAGAATGGAAGAACACCACGAAGAGATCGAAAAGCATCACCTAAAATTGGCGGAAAAACGAGAAGAAATAATGGAGAAACATCATGAAAAAATGGAAGAACACCGAATTAGAATGGAAGAGCACCGAGAAAAAATGGCGGAAAAACACGAGGAAACGGAAAGAGTGAGTATCGAACTGCAGGAAAGTATAGAGGACGCAGCTGGTGCTTCAAATCAAATTATTGCAAAAAATATAGGTCGCGCAAGTAATGAAATTAATACCGCTATCGAAGATCAGTTACTCGCCGACGGCCTGATTGACTCCCGCGATAATTATGCCTTTGAACTCACCGGAAAAAAACTGAAAGTAAATCGTAAAACACAATCTGACGCCCTGCACCAAAAATACAAGCAATTATACGGTGAGCTATCTGGTTCTCCTCTTTCAGAAAAGAGTAAATTAAAAGTAGTGAAAAGTAAAAATTAAAACGTATATTTATATTTATTATTCGAATTGCGATTTATAAACAAGCCAAAGAATAAAACAATGTCATCCCAAGAAATAATTTTCAATATATAATTCATCAGGTTTCGATCTTTATTTATCAAACACCTATAAAATTTTAAAATTATGAAAGCAGTAAAACTCAATCTATTCTCTTTCGTGATGGTCATGCTACTTTGTACCGGTATGCATCACCTGCAAGCACAACAAGAAATCAACGTAGAGACTGATGGAAAAACCATCACTATTATTAAAAAATACGTAGACGACCAAGGCGTTTCCGTTACCGAGAAAATCGTCAAGCAGGTAGACGATACCAACGGATTTAACGTAGATGAATTTATCAGCGATATTCCCGGCAACGAGATCAACATCGAAATAATCGAAGATGACCGAACCGATTTATTGAATAATAGCATGTCCAAAATGGATCGTTTTATGTTTGGTAAGTCCGGTTGTGATACTAAGTCAAACAGACAGTCAGCCGACACCCGTGGCAAACTCGGAGTTTACCTCGACACTCATGCTGACCTTGAGGAAGGAATCCGAATCAAATCCGTTGTCAAGGGGGGCGCTGCCGAAAAAACAGGTATGCAAGCCGGAGATATTATCCTGGCTATTAATGGTACGAAAACCAACGGCTATTCGGCACTAACGGCCGCCATGCGAGGTTATGAAATTGACGATGCTGTAAAAGTAGATTACCAGCGTGGCACGGAATATTTCCAGTCAGAAATCACTTTAAAAGGTCATATCCGCCCCGAAAGAAAAAATCGTTATGCCTACAATTATACTGCTCCTTCCGATCGTAGTTACTACAAGATGGATCCTTGCAAACCTTTTATTGGGGTAACCTTGAGTGTCAGAGGAGAAAACGGCGTACCCGTACACCGTATTGTTGAAGATACTCCCGCTTCGGAAGTTGCGCTGCAAAAAGGAGATCGTATTACGTCTATTGACGGGACTTCCGTCACCACTCAAGCCGAAATTGTTCGCCTGCGTGACCTGCACGAAGCAGGTGATTATTTTACCATTGGCTACTTGCGCGATGGTCAGGAATACGAGGTAGAAGCGCAATTTAAAGCTTGTGAAAC
>CALLLR010000128.1 GCA_938008185.1 uncultured Saprospiraceae bacterium | reverse complement strand
CTCTCTCCCACCGCACAGACGGACGACGCCGTCGCCTTTTTAAATACGCCATCCGCAAAAGGATTTGTCGTACATTTTCACCAAACGGAATATCGTAAAGCGGAAATACTGCACCTGTTTGATCTGCTCCGCGAAAAGGTACTGGAAATGAATTATAATAGTTATGTCAGTGATGTCCGAACCTTTAACCGACCACAATGGGTAGAATCCGTGCAGCGACATTACATGAAGCCTTCGCTGAATTTTTATAAAAAAGAAGCCGAAAAATTTAATCAGGGCTACGGAAATATCAAGATTGAATTGGAATTCCGAAATGACAAAGTTTATAACCTACGCTTTAGCGCAACGACTTATCAGGATCAAAATTTTACCAAAGCCGATGAATTTAAGGAATTGATGGGAATGGTCTTGCGGTGATTTTTTGGCTGGTTGGCTGGTTAGCTATTAGCTGGTTGGCTTCCCTCAATTGAAAAAAACTCCACTGCTGCAAATTAAACATTGCAATTCCAAACTTAATAATTTTCTAAAAAAAAGAAATCAAATAATTAAAGAATTTGCTGAGTCTGAACAATGGAAAGAAGTATTAAAAAATTAATATTAAATATTTTGTTTATGTGAAAAAGCTTTTTACATTTGCGTCCTCATTCTCTCGCTTTCAAAAAAGACTTTTAATTAATAATTAAGTCTGATCAAATAATGGTTGGGAAAACTACCGTAACACTATGGAGGCATAGATACTTCCAACCAACACAGAGCCGGCAATTGCCGGCTTTGTTCGTTTTATACCCAACCTGTTTTTTACTCTACTCGTCTATATGATTGATAATGAGGGTCAAAGAACATCTTTTTAAGGGGAGTGTCATAACTACTGGACATTTGCGGGTTTGGAACTACTCCTTCAGGAGGCTGGGAGGCAGAAAAGCAGAGAAATGTCCAGTCCCTTTTTAAGTTTTTCAGCCCTTAAATTTGTAATTTTTCTTCCTGATTCACCGTTAGGTTACCGTATCCTTCCCAAAGGGGAAATTTGTTAAAAATTGATAAAAAAATCGTAATTTTGCACGTCTATGAATAAACAACTGATCTTCGGTCTCGTATTTGGTCTATTTCTACTCGCAGGAAGCGCCTGTAAGAGTGAATACGAAAAGTTGCGAACCAGTACAGATTCCGAATTATTGCTAAAAAAAGCCAACCAGTACTACGAGCAGAAAGAATGGGCAAAAGCACAAACTTTGTTCGAATTGGTGATCGGAGCTTACAAAGGACGTCCCGAAGCAGAAAAAGCGTATTTTTATTACGCATACACGCATTATTATCAGCAAAAATATACGCTGGCTTCTTATTATTTTAAAAATTTTGCTAATACATTCCCAAACAGTCAGTACCGGGAAGAAGCGGATTATATGGAACATTATGCCAACTATAATCTCAGCCCTTCTTACCGTTTGGATCAGAGTTATACGCAAAAAGCGATTGACGGATTTCAATTATTCATTAATACCTATCCGACCAGTCCAAAAGTAAAGGAAGCCAATAAGCTGATTACTCAAATGCGAACCAAACTGGAAAATAAAGCGTACAAAGAAGCAGAGTTGTACTATGATCTAAAGCAATATCAGGCGGCTACGCAATCTTTCCAGAATTTACTGAAAGATTTTCCGGATTCGCCATACGCTGAAAAGGTAAGATATCTGATCATAAAATCTAACTTTAACTGGGCAGAAAACAGCATCTTTGCCAAACAAGCAGATCGATACAACAATACCATAAAATACACCGAAAATTTCATTCGTAAACACCCCAAAAGTGATTACAACGACGAAGTAAAAAGTATTATCAATAAATCCAATAAGCAATTAAAAATTATCGCTAATGTCGGACATTAAATCAAGAGTTCAGGGCCTGGAGCCTAATTGTGGTGCACGGGATATTCACGAAATGATCAAAGACACCAAAAATGTCTACCGTTCTATCGTCATCATCTCTAAAAGAGCCAAACAGATTTCTGTCGATCTTAAACACGAGCTACATAACAAACTCGAAGAATTTGCGGTGAATACCGATACCATCGAAGAAATTCACGAAAATAAAGAGCAGATCGAAATCTCTAAATTTTACGAAAGATTACCCAATCCTGTACTGATTGCCAGCGACGAATTTTCCAACGGCGAAGTACACTACCACGACCGGGAAGAAAAGAAATTTTAAGCAATTTCTAACTCAAAATACGTTCCTGGCCATCGGCCAGCGATTCATTTAGCCCTCCTCTGTCCTGTTTCTTTTTGAAAAACATAGACAGAAGAGGGCTAACTAGCTTAAGAAGCCTTTTTCGGGACTGTACAGCCAAGTGTGTCATTTGGCATCCCGCACCTTGTGTTCCTGAAGGAAAGCTTCCGCGCTGACACACTTTAGGGGACACTCCCCCTTTTTCTTATCTAAAACTAAAATTTTGGATTCCAATCTATCTGGCAAAAAAATTCTCCTTGGTATCAGCGGCAGTATCGCAGCTTACAAGTCAGCGCTGCTCACCCGGCTGTTTATCAAAGCTGGCGCGGAAGTACAGGTCATTATGACACCCTCCGCCACCGATTTCATTAGTCCGCTAACCCTCAGCACCCTTTCTCAACGTCCCATTTTTTCTGATGTCCACAGTTCCGAAGGCTGGAATAATCACGTTGAACTCGGACTCTGGGCCGACGTCATGATCATCGCTCCCGCTACCGCAAATACCCTCGCTAAAATGGCCAACGGCATTTGTGATAATATGCTGCTGGCTGCTTATCTATCCGCGCGGTGCCCGGTTTTTTTTGCGCCCGCAATGGATCTGGATATGTGGGAACATTTTACGACCCGCAGCAATCTGGAAAAATTAATAGCTGGCGGTAATCATCTTATTCCCGTAGGTCACGGAGAATTGGCCAGCGGCCTGGTCGGAGCCGGAAGAATGGCCGAGCCAGCCGAAATCGTTCAGCTTATAAATGATTTTACCCGGCAAACTCAAGATCTAAAAGATAAAACAATCATCGTAACTGCCGGACCGACTTACGAAGCCATCGATCCCGTACGTTTTATTGGCAATCGATCTTCCGGAAAAATGGGGATCGCCCTCGCCGAAGAGCTGGCAAGTCGGGGTGCTAAAGTTCAGCTAATCTTAGGGCCTTCCAACTTAAAAACAAACCATCCTGCCGTCCAGACAATCTCCGTGGAGTCCGCTCAGGAAATGTTTACCGCAGCAACAAATCTCTTTAAAAAAGCGGACGTAGCTATCCTGGCTGCCGCAGTAGCGGACTATCGACCGGCGGAAATATCCGATAAAAAAATAAAAAAGAAAGCAGGAGACCTATCTATCTTGCTGGAACGAACTCAGGATATTGCCGCTACCCTGGGTACCAGCAAAACAAAAAAACAAATTACCATCGGCTTTGCACTGGAAACCAATGACGAAAAAACCAACGCCGAAGGTAAATTACATAAGAAAAATTTCAATTTTATCGTTTTAAATTCGTTAAAGGATAAGGGAGCTGGGTTTCGGCACGACACCAATAAAATTACGATCCTGCATACAGACGGAACAATCCTTGAATATCCCCTTAAATCGAAAGCGGATGTCGCTACGGATATCGTCAACGAATTGGTCAAAATAATTTAATTATGAAAAATAGAGTACTCGTTTTTATTTGTTTACTGGCTTTTAATTATTCTCAGGCGCAGGAGATGAATTTCCAGGTGAAGGTCAATGTACCTAAAATTCAAACGGTCGATCCGGCTGTTTTTGAAGATATGCAACAACAAATCGAGGAATTTTTGAATACCAGAAAATGGACGGATCAGGTGTACGAACCGTCCGAGAGAATCAGCGGTAATATTCAAATAAATATCACCGAAGAACTATCTCCTACTGAATTTTCGGGAAGTATTCAGATTCAGGCGTCGCGCCCGATCTATGGAAGTTCCTCTGAAACGGTATTGCTTTCGCATAATGATAAAGATTTCCAGTTTTCTTATCAACAATTTCAGCCGATTCAGTTTAGTAATAATTCCTACCAGGATAACTTAAGTTCCATTCTGGGATATTATGTTTACTTTATTTTAGGCTTGGATGGGGATACTTTTGCTCCTTTTGGTGGCGAGGACTATTTTCGTCGGGCCCAGGAAATCGTCAACACCATTCCTGCGAATGTGGCGGGTACGTACCGGGGCTGGCGCTCGCAGGATGGAAATCGTAATCGCTACTGGCTACAGGAAAGTATGCTAAACCCACGATTACGTCCTTACCGGCAAGGTATGTACGATTACCACATCAGAGGGTTGGACGTAATGCACAAAGATGTCGAAACCGCTCGTCTGGTAATGGCAACGATACTGGAAGATATTGGCAAAGCCGAAAAATCCTATCCTAATTCTATGTCCTTACAGGTCTTCGCCAATTCTAAATCCAATGAAATCATTGACATCTTTAAAGTTGCGGATAGTACCAGCAAGAGTACAGCAAAAAAAGTCATGACGAAAATTGACGCAGCCAACGCAGCAAAGTATCGTTCGATTGGGCGGTGATATTTGATCTGCGGATTGATTGATTTGTAGATATTTTGATTTGCGAATTGGCGTATCGTCGCTACAGGTAAACGTGTAAACTAACAACTTTCTTGTTAAATTTAGTTAAAAAAAGCGGTGCATGCTGAGTTGTAAAAACATTCGTGTTTTGCGCTTGTTTTATAAGTAGAAAATCATCTACTCTCTGTAGTTGTTTTGCACAACTTCATCATAAAACACCAAATATGCGTATATCTTTTTTGATCTTCTTTTTTACGTTGGGAATATTTACGCTGACTTCGGCACAACCCGACGGGAAAACACGGCTAACCTGGGGACAGGAACTCAGTGAACCTTCCGGTACTTATCTTTCAGAAATCATCACTTCCAATGAAACGGGGATTTATGCCCTGCGGGAAAAAACAAAACGACAGGGTTTTGATGGTCCTAGTAAAATTTATCTGGAACATTACACGCCACAGATGAAACTTCGCAAGTCCGTCAAACTGGACATGAAATACAACAAAAAAAGGGTAGAATTTGAAAATATTATTCCTTTTGGGGGAAAGATGTATTTATTTACTTCTTTCAATAATGAAGCTAAAAAAATAAATTATCTCTTTGCTCAGGAAGTCAGTTATCGTCGGTTAACACCTTCTAAAAAATTGACTAAGGTAGCCGAAAATCCCACTAAAAACCGGGCCGCCGAAGGTTATTTTGATTTTAGTATTTCCAAGGATAGTTCTAAATTACTGATTTATAGTCAAAACCCTGAGCGACGCAAAACGCAGGAAACTTTTTCTATCTACGTGTACGACCAGGATATGACACCTCTCTGGGAAAAAGAAATTAAACTGCCCTATCCCGATCAAAACGTCAATACCGAAAGTTTTGAAATTGACAATGATGGAAATGTTTATATTCTCAATACCGTATTTGATAAAGGAGCCAAAGAAATAAAAAAAGGAAGAGCCAATTACCGTTACAGTATTTTGGCGTATTCGGCAACGGGAGAAAAATTTGTGGAATATCCTTTAGAACTGGAAAATTATTTTATCACTGATTTAACTTTTAAAATTGCCAACGATGGCCATCTGGTTTTTGCGGGTTTTTATTCTCAAAAAGGAACTTCCAGCGCTCGTGGCACCTACTTTTTCCGTATTGATCCGCTCACCAAAGAAGTATATGCCAATAATATCAAAGAGTTTGACTTTGATTTATTGACCGCAGATCTTTCCAATCGAAAACGATCCCGTGCCGAAAGAGCAGAACAATCCGGTGATGTAGAAAAACAGGCAGAACTCCGATCCTTCTCTCTCGATCACCTGATCCTGCGTAACGACGGAGGAGCGGTTTTGGTAGGAGAACAATACTACGTAGACATCGTCAATTCATTTGATAATTTTGCGGTCAATCGCTTCGGTGGTGGTGGTGTAAACCAGACCGATTATTTTTATCACTATAATGATTTGATCGTCGCAAATATTAAACCCAACGGAGAGATTGACTGGGCCACCCGGATTCCAAAAGAGCAGGAAACGCGCAATGATGGAGGTTATTTTTCTTCGTACGCTATGTCAATCGTTCGTGATAAATTATTTTTTATCTTCAACGACGATTCGCGTAACTACAACCAGGATGATGACCGACTGTACGGATTTAGTGGTAGCACTCGCCGGACACTTATTTCTCTTGCACAAATCAACCGCGATGGTAGTCTGGAGATGTCACCGCTCATCAACAACGAACAGGACAATTTACTTTTCCGACCCAAAGTCTCCCGACAAACCGGAAAACGGGAAATGATTTTATTTGGAGAAAGAGGAAAGAAATTTAAATTGGCGACACTGCAATTTTTGGAGTAGGTTTTGGTGCTGCTTCTTGCTTCTTGCTTCGGGGGTGTTCAATTAAGTGTGTCTAAGCAATTAGGTTAATTTACATAATTAAATATTTATATTTATAATGAATTGTTAATCAGTTAATTGGTTTATCCTGCCTGTCCGGCAGGCAGGTAGTCTCTTTTTACGCAATGTTGATATAACAAAAAACACAGATTATTGAACGGTCCCCTTGCTTCTTGCTTCTTGCTTCCATCTATCGCGCAAGCTGACGCGACTGAAGAAAGCAAACTGTCCATGCCTGAAATAGGTTGACCAAAAAAGTCAACTGAACGATGTCATCAAAAAAGTTATCATCAACAAAGTCTCAAAAACAAAGAAGAGCAATAAGGCATTTTAGCGAAGCCTTTAAAAAAGAAAAAGTACAACTTAT
>CALLLR010000127.1 GCA_938008185.1 uncultured Saprospiraceae bacterium | reverse complement strand
CGGCAATCAGTGCGGTGTAGAGATAGGTTGATCCTTCTCCCGCAGTTTGGGCATTAGCTTGAAATGAAAGGGTGGTAAAAAAGAGCAGGAATGCGAGTTTGCTTATTCCGTTTTTCAAAATTGGCAATTTTTAGTGTATAAGAAATGGTTATCTAATGGTCATCCTAATGCTTTCATATACGTTATGTGCAATATGCGGTTACCTTAAGATTCCAAAAAATTTATGCAAAGATATAAAGGATTTACGATATTACAGCGTTGTAGTTCGGGTATTTGAAGTGTCAACACTATTTAGATTAATTCTAAACAAGTGTTTAATAAAATAGTTTTTCCCGTTTTCAGCTTCCAGCTAATTAATCTCCGTTTTTACTGGTCTGAAAAGAGGGATTACAGGGGACAAGAATATTGTTTGGGAGCATGTCCAGCGTGTCTGAATTCGGTAATAAGTTTCTGCAATGCATCGGTCTCTTGATCAAGTACGGTAATATTAATCAAATAGTATTTTTCACCGTAGAGCAGCGACCGCCAGCGCCACTCCCACTCTTCGGTCGTCTGAATACTTCCGTTGTCGTACCACCAAACTGTCTGCAGTGTGAGTTCATCTCGGTTCACCTCGGCACTATAAACGGTAAAGCCTTCAATTGTTTGCTTTTTAATTTTTTTAAACAAAAATCCACTACCCTGCCAACAGATTCGCGGATCGTGTGCTCCCTGAAAAGGGCCAGCGGGAAGTTTGATATAAATAAGCTGATTGGAGTTTCCTGATCTAATAGGGGTTTATCTGAAAGTCAAATGTGTACCCAAAATGGACGTTGGTCAACAATTTTTATTGTTAGAACCTATATTTACATATAAAAATTGAAAATAATAAGAAAATTAAATTATATTGTCGGCCAGAAAAGGCAGCAATACAGGAGACCCCATTTAACGAAAAGTATTTAAGACACTTCAAGTTTACTCGTTTCCTAATTATATAAAGAAAATTGTAGAAGACTTTACTAAAACAGCGTTCTTGCTTTAGTAAAGTTTGTGAATTTATGCTTGTGCATTATTGACCGACAAAATTTCGCCCTAAATTGATTTAAGATTCTTGTATTTATATGAGAGAGTGGATGTCAGAGCCCTGGTTTTACTTCGGTAACCCAGGGTTCTTTTTATTTAGGCGATTGCCTCGTAATAATCTCTCCGCCAGTTGAGATAACCAACAACTGCCACGATGGTATAAACCAGGAACATAATGGAAAAGAGGTAAAGTTCTCGGTGGAGATAAACAAAAATGCAAACTACGTCAATCACGATCCAATAGAGCCAGTTTTCTAAAATCTTCTGGGTGACCATGTAGGTAGCAATAAGTGAAAAGACAGTGGTTGCCGCATCAATATAAGGCAGGGCTGCTCCAAATTCTAACCAAATTCTTCCCCATACCCCGGCCAGTACCAATCCGACCACAAAAAAAATAAGGTGTTGTTTTATTGGCCATGTATGAATTTCCAGCATTACAGCGTCCTCCGGACTATCTAACGGTTCCTTTCCCTGATGAGTGTTCCGCGTCCAGGTCCACCAACCATAAACGGACATGATCGCATAGAAGATTTGCAAGATCGCATCGCTGTATAATCTGACTTCCGGATCAGCGTACACAAAAAAAGCGATGACTACGCCAACCAGACCCACGGGCCAGCACCAGACGTTTTCCTGAGCCGCCAGGATGACGTAGAGGATTCCAAAAATAAAGGCCAGCCATTGTAGCCAGCCCATTCCCAGCGCGGACGCCAGTATTTGGTTAAAGACAGAAATCTCTTCCATAGAGGTTTATTATGTGTAAGTATTTGAACAAACCTGATTAGGTACTTTGGCAGGCAGATCAAAGCTACTGGTGACTCGGCACTAATTCTCTATGGGTTTATTCAACGACCGTGATAAAAATAACTAAGTCTATTCACATTTAAGGGAAGCCAATAGCCGAATGCTAAAAGCCAATAGCTAAGTTTGGCTAAAGTCGAGCTTAGATAATGGTTTATTTATACTTTTGCCCGGGTATCTCGATCTGGTTAGTCGGTCAGTATCAGTTCGTAAAAAACTTCTTTGATAATCTGATAACCCGTTTTAGGGTCCGTATTTTCGAGTAAAATATCAATTGTTTTCTCCAGTTTTCCCCGTTCTTCTTCTGTCTCACTTTTAAAGATAATTTTAAAGCTACCTTCTTCTCCGGGTAAAAAAGTCTGACCATCCGGGGTGTCGATAAATTGAGTACAGTCACAACCTGATATCAGTTCAATTTTGATGGGTTCCGATCCGGTATTTTTAAATTTATAAATAAACTCCGGACGCTCTCCTGACTTGACCGTTCCAAAGTCCACTCGTTGTTGCTCAAAAGTCATGTAAGGATCAATATTAATATCCTTGACCGCTTTTTTCTGTCCGGTGCAGGCGTTGATCATTAAAAAGATCAAACTAATGGCGAGCAAAAATGATAAATTGTTGGCAAAAAATTTCATACCTACTTTTTTTTAGCAATTTTTTCTTAAACGGATCAGGAGAAGCTTCGGTAGAAACTTCTCCTGATTAAACAACGACCAAATCTTTCCCGTTGTTCTATAAATCGTAAGAAAAATCTAGTTTTTCTTTAATCGTTTTTTCTCAATTTGAATAGAGGTCGGTCCGGCTACGATCTTAAACTCTGTCCGACGGTTATAACGGTGCTCATCATCTTCACATTTAACGCCGTTGGTACATTGGTTTCGAATTTGTGTTTCTCCGTATCCAACGTCCTGAATTCGATCAGTTGCGATACCGCGTTGTACCAGCCAGTTTTTGGCGGAAGTAGCACGACGCTGAGATAATTTCTTGTTATATCCCGAAAGTCCCTGACTATCCGTATGCGAAGACAATTCGATAACCATATCCGGATATTTATTCATCAGCTCCACCAGATAAGACAAATCTGCTTCTGCTTCGCTAAGAATTTTATCATCATCAAAGTCGTAAAAGATATTTCCCAGTTCGATTGGCTCGTTGGCTGTATACTCTTCGTATTCTGGCTCTTCTGGTTCTGGTGGTGGTGGAGGGATAAATGTCAGGGATAGTTTTTGCTCAAAGCTCGTCGTCGTCGTAATTCCGACGGTATTAAACTGTAAAGTATCGGAGATAAAACCTTCTTTCGAACCAATCACCATGTAGGCCATTTCTGATTTTAGTGGAAATCCAAAAATATGCGAAGCATCGTTTGTTTTATCGTTGGTCATGCCCATGGTATTGTTGGTCATTTCCACCAGCTGAACACTCGCACCATTGAGTGGTTTACCATCCGCAAAAGTAAGCGCCTGCAGATCCAGTACGACCTCTTCTTTTGACAGCTCCCAAATATCGGTACAGCAAGTTTTACCTTTCAGTGATTTACCCCCTTCGCGGTTAGAAACCAAGGTGCCACTATAGCCATCTTTATCAATTGAATAGTATAAATCATCCACCATTGAATTGTAGGGTTTTCCCATATTCATAGGTGTACTCCAGACACTACCATTCCATTCTGATTTGAAAATATCAAAACCACCAATTCCCGGATGACCTTCGGAACTAAAGTATAAATTTCCATCTACGAAATAAGGCGACTCTTCGTCCATATCCGTATTAATTACATCTCCAAGGTTTACGGGAGTCATAAATCCGTCTCCCTGTCGGGTCGCGTAATAAAGATCATAACCACCGTAACCGCCATCCATATTAGAAACGAAATAAATCACTTCATTACCAAATAATTCTCCGGCGGCAGGTTGACGAATAATATAGTCTCCGTTAATTCCGGGCACTTCATTGGCTGGTTTCCAGCCTTCGTCGCTTTTATCACTATAATATAATTTACTTTCCATGAGGGCATTTCCTTCCAGGGTAGCCCGGGTAAAATACATTCGTTGACCGTCGCGGCTGAAAGAAATATTTCCGGTGTGATAACCTTCACGGTTGATGTTTACACCACCCGCTTCCATGGCTTCCTCCCAACCATCTTCTCCTCTTCTGGAAAGGAATAATTTTGAATGATAATCATTGTCTCTACTCCCCAATTCTTTGATTTTATTTTCCCGCATCGCGGTAAAATACATTTCATCTTTAGAGGCCAATAACGGAGAATATTCGGAAGACTTGGTGTTTACTTTTTTACCCGCATTGACAAGCGTCACTTCCATATCCGGCTGCATGGTTTGTGCGAGTTGAGCCCCTTCTATTTCCCGCTTGGCGCGGGCGATGTTGACGGGATCTTCGGATTCACTGATGTACAATCTTAGTTCTTCGATCGCGTCGGGATAATTACCCGTCATTTTGAGGGTGCGTCCGTATACGTAACGTGCTTCGGGAAGAAACGGATTGGGTTTCTTACGAGATTTTCTTTCCACTACCCGCTTGTACCAACGAGCTGCTTTGTCGTAATCACGTAAAATAAAATTCAAGTCTGCAATCTGTTTGGCTACGGCGAGATCGCGCTCTTCTTTATAATACTGTTCATACCATTCGAGGGCTTGATAATAATCTTTTTTAGCCAGTTGCGCTTCGGCAGTTTCCAGTTTTTGTTTTGCAGTAGTTTGACCACGTAGCGGCTGTGCTTCTATCTGAGAAAGAAATGCAAAACATAAAAAGCTTAAAAATATATATTTCATTTTTTATTTTTTTGTCCGTTGTGGTTAAAGATTTCCGTTGTTTATTTTGTTATTATAAACGTGGGCAGATAACGACGGGCTTAACAGTTGGAGCTTTAAATATTTTAATAATGTAGCTTAACGCAAATTCAAATGCTCCTTGTCCGTTGTTCACTTCCGAAAGATTAGAAACGGTTACGTCATAACTTGCACCAAATCGGAAAGACTTATAATCAACGCCCATTAAAATTTCAAGCGCATCTCCCAATCGGTAACCAGGTCCGATTTTAACGATCATTGGATCTTTGTCATTTATTTTATACCCCACCATGGTCTGTACTTGCAATTCGTTGGAAGTAAAAGCCTGATTATATAAAAAAGTAGGGGAAAGCAACCATTTATCACTTAAGGTAAAATTAAATTGACCATGAAGTTTAAATCCTAATTGAGCATCTCTGGAACCCTTGGGTACATTGGAATTCTGAGTACCATCAAGTGAGACATTAGGCGTAAGAATATTCTGGAAAGATAATCCGATATTTAAATCCGTCAATTTATTTAGACGAGCGGTCAACATTACACCAGCATTTAGATTAAAAGCGCTGCTGCCTCTAAGATTATCACGAATAGTTGCAGGATTGGAAGTTCCTTGAAAGTCTGCCAGGATTTCGCTTCCGAATAACAATTCATCAGCATCGATATCTCTACTTAACAATCCACCTTGCAGACCAAAAGAGAGAAGCGTATTTCCTTTTTTATCCAGTGCTTTGTGATAAGCAACCGAAGCGTAAGCACCCTGATTGGTCAAAGCCGCAGTACCTGCTTCATCGGCGTAAAACATACCCCCGATTCCAATCCAGTCTCTTTTACCGATGGCCACGATGGGTGCATCAATATAAAAAGAGGGAGTAGTATAACCAACAACTTCTGAAGCACCATTAAAAGACTGATCCCGGTAAATACCGCCAATCCTGGCCGTTCCGAGATACGAACCGGTCAAAGCCGGATTGAGGGTCAGAGGAGACATATTATACAAAGACCAGTGAACTTCCCCTTGAGCAGAAAGCTGTGTAAAAAAGCCCAATAGTAAAAAGAGAAGTGTAAATTTTATAATTTTCATAAACATGGTAATTTTCGCAATGAAGATCGGTATTTAAACTTTTTTCAGTTTAAGGTCGAAAGATATGATTTTTATTTAAAATTTTATTTATCTGTAATCTATTTAGTGTTAAAGCTTTTTGAGTTGCGTCTTTTTTCTTGATTTTTCTCTAAAAAGCGACAAATCTAAATAAATTAAAGTAGTTATTTGGATTATACGTTAATTTGGCAAATCACGTTGCATTTTTCTGTTTAAAGCGGCCACAATCTCCGCTACGGATTGATTATGCATACATTTGAAATGCCCTTTTGGGCATTGTTTTTTTCCAATTTTATCACAAGGACGACACGAGAGATCAGTTACTTCGAGATTTTCGTGATCAGTTTGATAGGGATACATACCCAAAACGGGCGTAGTATTCCCCCAGATAACCACGATAGGGCGTAAAAAGGCCGCGGCAATGTGCATCATTCCCGTATCGGGCGTCAGAACAGCCCGGGCATTCGACAATAAACTCGCGGACTGTCCAATAGTCAGTTGTCCGGCGTAGTTTATTACTTGTTCAGGGAAAGATTGCACAAGATTTTCACCAGTTTCCCGCTCATCGGTACCTCCCACTAATAATACGGGCTGTTTTAACTTTTGAATAACCTTCTCAAAGAGCATTATTGGAATTTGTTTGGTAAAATGGGCTGCCCCCAGCACAAAGACCAGATACTCCTTTTCGCCAGGAAGTTTAGAAATGTCAACTTCATCTTCCGGTCCAAGAAAATAATCCAGTCCTTTTTCGTCTTTTTTAACCCCCAGCGGAGCAACAGCCCGAAAATATCGGTCTACTATATGGCTATTCGGAAGTTTATTTACCTTAAAATTAACCAATAGCCATTTTTCTATATTATTTTTGGGAAAATCATACGTTTGCACTCCGAGTGCCCGACGCAATCGAAAGCTACGTAGATTTTTGTGCAGGTCAATTAGGTACGAATATTGTTCTTTTTTTAAATATGTAAGCACCTCGTTTATTTCATTTTCGATGGTATAGACCTTGGTGATATAGGGGTTATGACGAAGCACGGAAGCAAAACGGGCTTTAGTCAAAAAATGTACTTCAAAGTCCGTTTGCAGGGCTACCGCCCGAATGACCGGAGTCGTCAACACAATATCCCCAATGGAGCTAAACCGAATGATCAGTACCTTCATATGGAACAAAAATAAACTTTTTTGTTGGCTGGATAGTCGGTTATCCAATTGGTCTGTTGACTTCCCTTTATCGTAAAAAAACGTCAAAATGAAGCTAATTAGCCAACCAGCCACCTTTAACATTTTTTTGAGACTTCAGAAGGTCTTAATTTCGTCTAAACAATATTCACCTAAATAATCACCATGCGATTTTTTCCCCTCTCGTTATTTCTGCTTCTATTTGTGGCTTGCAGCACAACCCGCTACAACCATCCAACGGAATATCCCGATGCGCGGATTAATTTTGGCCACGGTGGGGGATTTAGCGGGATGGTCACCGAGTATGTATTATTAGACAATGGGCAATTATTGAAAAAAATGAATCAGGTAGATAGTTTTGAAATGGTTACAACAGTTGACAAAAATCAAACTACCCAATTATTCAATAATTATAAATTTCTAAATATCGGAAGTGTACAATACGACCAACCCGGAAATATGTATAATTTCATCCAATTTCACCACCTGGATGCCGAGCATAAAATCATTTGGCCCGGCAATCAGTATCCAGACCAATATCCTAATCTGAAAATATTTTATGATAATCTTAAATCACTAATTCCTACTTCCAAATAATTTTTTATGAAAAACACGATTACCCTACTGCTGCTAGTTTTTTTAGCATTACCTGTTTTCGGGCAATTCAAATTGACCCCACCAGAAGAAATGGAACGTCCCGCTGTCGTCGACAAATCGGCGATCCAGATCAATACGGATGGAATCACACCCGTCGCAGGTTCTAACACCATTGCGGGAGCGCCTTACGCTACCCTCCCCTCAATTTCGCTAAACAAGGCAGAAGCACTGGAAATTTACCGCGACGCTAAAACGGATCACCCCATCTGGATAAAAGGAATTCCAGCAGATATGGATCGCTCCAAAAACAGTCCGGAAGAAAAAGCATTTGCTTACCTGACAGCAGTTCAACAGCTCATTAACATTGACCAACCAGAAAATGAATTCAACATTACCAATATCCGAACCGACCAGCAAGGGCAGTTACATATTCGGATGCAGCAAGTATTTGAAGGTATAAAAATATACGGTAGCGAAATTATGTTACACACCAAAGCAAACAATATACAGATGTTTAATGGTCGTTATTTCCCTACTCCAGTATTGGATGTCCGCCAGCGAAATGTCTCGCAGGCAGCCGCGGAACAAACCGTAAAGACTGCCATCGCCGACGAGACTACACTATTGGAATTATCTCCGGAAGCACTAAAATTTGTCGATGGAGAACCCCTCAAATCATCGTTGATGATTTATCATCCGCAAAACAATTTGGAAAATCCCAGATTGGTTTGGCACGTAGAAATAATTCCCAACATCACCAACCGCTGGGAGTACTTTGTAGATGCCAATACGGGTGAAATTCTTTTTTATCATAAAAATATTTGTCAGCTATTCGGCTGGCACGAGGATCATGAACACCATAACTGCGGAGCCCAAAACACTATTATTTCAGATAAAACAATATCAACACCAGACGAAATAGTCGTTTCCGAAGAAACAGCAACCGCGATTGATCTCAGTAATGTTTCCCGTCAATTTTCCGTATGGAGAGACGGCAACACCTGGCTGATGATCGATGCCAGTCGCAATATGTATAACGCCTCTCAATCCAATTTACCACAAGGTGGTGTAGGGATTGTCGGAACTTTTGACGCCAATAATACCTATCCCGGACAAGGTTCAAGTATTAACATTATAAATCATGGTAATAATAACTCCTGGACTCCTAATGAGGTCTCTGCCCATTATAATGCGGGGATTGCTTACGAATATTTCCGTACTGTTTTTGGTAGAAATTCTATTAAAAATCAAGGAGAAAATATTTTCTCTGTAATCAATGTTTCCGACGAAGATGGCAATGATATGGATAATGCTTTTTGGAACGGAGAGACCATGTTTTACGGAAATGGGAATCAGGCGTTTAATGCCCCACTCGCAAAAGCACTGGACGTAGCCGGACACGAAATGGCCCATGGTGTTGTGCAAAGTACGGCAAATCTTGTTTATCAGGGAGAAGCAGGTGCACTCAACGAATCCTTTGCGGATATTTTTGGCGCGATGATCGACCGGGAAGATTGGCAAATTGGAGAAGAAGTAGCAAATCCATCAGTATTCCCAACGGGTACCATGCGCGATATGGCCAATCCGAATAATGGAGGAAATTCTAATAATTTTTACTGGCAACCCGCTCATTATAATGAGCGCTACACAGGCTCACAAGATAACGGCGGCGTCCACATAAACAGTGGAATCCCTAATCATGCTTATTATTTGTTTGCTACTTCAAATGGAATTGGCAAAGCAAAAGCAGAACAAATTTTTTACAAAGCGCTCAACGACTACCTCGTAATGTCTTCTCAGTTTGTGGATTTACGAATTGCCGTCATTCAGGCCGCAACGGATTTACACGGTAATGGTAGTAGTGAAGTAGCAGCGGCCGCCGCAGCGTTTGATGCCGTAGGGATTGCCGGAGGGTCAGGTGGCAATTATCAGATTGATGTAGAAGCCAATCCCGGCGATGATTTTATTTTGTGGTCCGACGATAACTTGTCCAACATCAATACTTCTACGGCCCTTCCGGACTTGACGACTTTGGGAGCTTTTACCGAGGACAACCATATCAGCCGACCGAACATCAGTGACGATGGAACGGAGTTGGTGTATGTTCACTCAGACGGATCTATTAGATTACTTGAGCTGGACTGGAGTTCGGGTAATCCGCAGGTGACGGGTAATTTTAATTTAAATAGTACCAGTTCCTGGCGAAATATTGTGGTCAGCAAAGATGGAACCAAGATAGCCGCATTGTACGGTGACCTTAGTCAGAACGAATACGATAATGAGGTGCTGGTTTATGACTTTGTATCTGATGAAGGACAATGGTTTGTGTTGTCTAATCCGACGACCGCCAATGGAGGATTAAGTACGGGAGATGTTTTGTACGCGGATGCCCTGGAATTTGATATTACGGGAGAATTCCTTTTGTATGATGCCTTCAATTTGATTCCGAGTTCTTTTGGTGAAGATATCGAGTACTGGGATATCGGAGTAATGAAAGTATGGGATAATAATACGAATGGGTTTGCGAATAGTACGGATCCTCAGATCAATAAGATTTTTAATAACCTAGGAGAACAGGTAAGTGTGGGTAATCCTACTTTTGCGAAGAACTCTCCTTATGTAATTGCGTTTGATTACGTCGAAGCTGGTTTAACGGGCACTAACTACTCAGTTTATGGAGTAAATATTCAAACGGGTGATCAGGGAGTTATTTTCGATGGAAATAAACCGGGGTATCCCAGTTATTCAGTAGATGATGATTTTGTGATGTTTAGTTTTACCAATAGTGGAACGGATATTCTGGCTTTCCGGGAAGTAGATGCGAATAAGACTTCCGGTATAAGTGATGCTTTTATCTTGATAGAAAATGCAATCTGGGGTGCCTGGTATGCGATCGGGGAGCGGGATCTGGTAAATACGGATGATTTATTAACATTATCTACCGAATTTTCGGTGTTACCTAATCCGTCCGCCGGACGTCTAAACCTTAAATACACAGGTACTACAACCATTGAAACGACCGTTAAAATATACGATGGACTGGGTCAGTTGATTGGACAAAAGCGTCTGATCATAGCCCCGGATACTACGGAGTCAATTTTTGACCTAAGTAATTCTCCGTCAGGAAGTTATACACTACAAGTCACAACGGATAGCGGACAAATTGCAAAGCGAGTGGTAAAACAGTAGTGTATTTGGGGTTACTTTTCAGTAATATTCTTTCTAAAAGGCTTTTAAGAGTGGTACTTATTTTGTATATTTGAGATACTTATATGATTACTAATTATTTAAACATTAAATTATAATTAAAATGAAAAAATTCTTTCTATTATTTGCAGTTTTAGGTCTTTTTACTTTCTCGGCTAACGCACAGAAGAAAGCTTGTAGCATGGCCAAGAAAGCTAGCTGTAGTATGAATAAAACTGCCAGCGTAGATGCTAATGATCCGGCGGCTGTATTGGCTGCACAAAGTGATGATATTGAAACTCGTGTTTGTTCCAAGAGTGGAATGGTTAGCTACGTTCAGAAGAATGTATGTGCATACTCTGGTAATGTAAGTTTCACAGATGTAGCGTACTCTGCTGAGGCTAAGAAGTTCGTTAATGTTTCACCTAGCGATGTGAAAGGAGCAGCAGCACCGGCAGCAGTTAAGACTTCTACCGCACCTGCTTGTTCCAAGTCTAAGAAAGCTTGTTCAAAGCCATGCTCCAAGACTACTTCTACTGCGGTTAAGGCGACTAAAGTAAGCAAAGTAACTACGGCCAAGAAAGCTTGTACCAAGAAAAGTGCTGCTTGTTGTGCTGGCGGCAAAAAAGCGGTAAGTGCCAAACTAGTAAATAACGAAGAGTAATCTTCAAAAGATTTTGATATAAAAAATCCCATCTTAGCTGCTAGCTGAGATGGGATTTTTTTTAAAGATAAAATGCTTACCCCATGTATTCTGAATAACTTATCTTTTTACGATACTTGGAGAGTACGTGCCGAACAGTTCTGGAGACGCTTTTTGGCAGATTATCGATAGGAAACCAGGCTACTTTTTTAAACTTATGCGGCTCACGGGAGATGGCCTCTCCTTTCCATTTTGAAGCTTTAAAGTAAAGTATGATTCTGGAATCCTTTGACCTTTTTTTATGGACACAGTGAACGAGTTCCAGGTTTTTTTCCCGAAGATCAATTCCGGTTTCTTCCAGACTTTCCCGAATAAGTCCAGCCTTGGCAAATTCTTTACGTTCCACAAATCCTCCTACCATCGTGTATTTACCACCATTCTGGGTAGTTTGTTTTAACAGTAAAATCATTCCATCTTCTCTTTCGAGAATTAATCTTGCCTTTAAGACGCTTTTACCTTTACCCATAATTTGATTTAGTTAGTAGTAGCCTTTTTAGGCATACAACAAAGAACAATGACAATGATAATTAATATTCTGCATAAAATTACACCATAATTACCCTAACTATTACAAAAAGATTCATTTTTGTTGTATTTTCCTCATTGAAACGGTAGTAAACCGCTATTGTTTCTGTTCAAAGAAAAACTAACGTACTAGAATATGCGCTACAATAATATACTGGAAACCATTGGTAATACACCAATCGTAAAAATAAATAAAGTTTTAAAAGATATTCCTGCTACGGTTTATGCCAAAATCGAATCTTTTAATCCGGGTCATTCCGCCAAGGATCGTATCGCACTTTTTATGGTAGAACAAGCCGAGAAAGATGGCCTTTTACGGACCGGTGGAACCATTATTGAAACCACTTCTGGTAATACCGGATTTAGTCTTGCGATGATTGCGGTAATCAAAGGTTACCGTTGTATTTTGTGTGTTCCAGATAAAATTTCTAACGAAAAACTAGATGCACTCAAAGCTTTAAAAGCGGACGTACGAGTTTGTCCCAGCAATGTAAAAGCGGATGATCCACTCTCCTATTATTCTCAGGCAAAAAAACTACACGCCGAGACGCCTAATTCTTTCTACGTTAATCAATATTTTAATACGGCCAATGCTCTGGCACATTATGCGACCACTGGCCCGGAAATCTGGAAACAAACAGAAGGAAAAATCACGCATTACGTCGCGCCTTGTGGCACCGGTGGTTCACTTTGTGGTACTGGTAAATATTTAAAAGAGCAAAATCCCAATATTAAAATTATCGGGGTAGATGCTTACGGTTCTGTCTTAAAAAAATACCACGAAACGGGTGAGTTTGACGAAAAAGAAATCTACCCATACAAGCTGGAAGCCGTAGGTAAAAATATTATTCCCGATAATGTAGATTTTAGTGTGATCGATTATTTTGTAAAAGCAGATGATAAAACCAGTGCTTTTCGAGCTCGGCAATTGGCCAAAAGAGAAGGTCTCTTCGTAGGATATTCGAGTGGTGCGTCTATGCAGGGTGTTTTTAAAATAAAAGAAGAATTGACCGCGGATGACTACGTTGTGGCGCTTTTTCCCGATCACGGCACCAAGTATTTGGGTAAAATTTTCAATAACGAATGGTTAGAAGAAATGGGTTTTCTCTACGGAAAAAATGAGTATAAATACATGTTGCGGTTTCGCAAATTTTTACGAAGTATGTAAGAGCGAATTGCGAAAATGTAGGGCGAATTGCAATTCGCCCCTATATTTTCGTAAATTTGCACCACCCAATTAACCGCAGCCCTAATTGCGGTTTTTTACTTTAAAGTTCCCGTTGAGAGGCGCGTTAAATTTTCCTTCCGGACTTTATGAAAGAAAAAAGCGACGAAGGAGCGTTTGATTGAATAAATCCGGAATTAAAGAAAATTTATGAGCAACTCGAAATAAAAACTCTATGAGAATATTAGTA
>CALLLR010000126.1 GCA_938008185.1 uncultured Saprospiraceae bacterium | reverse complement strand
GGACGATGGTGGTGATCTGACCAACATGGTTTTTGACGAATATCCTGAGTTAGTAAAAGGTATCAAAGGATTAAGTGAAGAAACGACTACGGGTGTTCACCGTCTTTACGAAAGAGAAAGAAACGGAACCCTGGTACTTCCGGCCATCAACGTAAATGATTCTGTTACCAAATCTAAATTTGATAATAAATACGGCTGTAAAGAATCTTGTGTAGATGCGATTCGTCGTGCGACGGATACCATGATTGCTGGTAAAGTAGCCGTAGTGGCTGGTTACGGTGATGTAGGTAAAGGTTCTGCGGCTTCTTTGGCAGGTGCCGGAGCACGAGTCATTGTTACAGAAATTGACCCGATTTGTGCGCTGCAAGCAGCCATGGACGGATTCGCTGTAAAGAGAATGGAAAATGCACTAAAAGAAGCAAGCATCGTCGTTACCGCAACGGGTAACAAAGACATCATCAACGAGAAGTATTTCAAGATGATGAAGGACAAAACCATCGTTTGTAATATCGGTCACTTTGATAACGAAATCGACATGGCGTGGTTAAACAAATCACACGGTGATAGTAAGATAGAAATTAAGCCTCAGGTGGATAAGTACACCATCGACGGTAAAGATATTATCGTATTAGCGGAAGGACGTTTGGTCAACCTCGGTTGCGCTACGGGTCACCCTTCTTTCGTCATGTCCAACTCTTTTACCAACCAGTCTCTGGCGCAGTTGGAGCTTTGGGAAAATAGCGATAAGTACGAAAATAAAGTATACATGCTACCTAAGCACCTGGATGAAAAAGTAGCACGTTTACATTTAGAAAAAATTGGTGTTGAACTGGAAGAACTGTCCAAAGATCAGGCGGATTATATCGGCGTGAAACCAGAAGGACCGTTTAAGCCGGAATATTACCGTTACTAATAGAGCTATTGGCCGTTAGCTTTTAGCTATTGGCTTCTCTTCTATCGTAATAATCGCTTCAGAAAAGATTAAATTCCCTGTACCGTTTGAAACGATGCGGGGAATTTTTTATAATAAAAAATACCTCTTCGCAAGCCTCCTTTAAAAGGAGAATCATCTCAACAAACAAGGTCAGAGCTCAACGAGCAAAAAAAGAAAAAGAAAAAAGTATTCCTTATCATAGCGCGGGGAGCAACCACTCCTTCAGGAGGTTGGGAGGTGAGAAGAGCAAAAACCAATAAATAATTCTGCCCTAATCCCTATCACAGTTAAAGTATACATTACCTCTGCGGAAACTCACAGAGGACCATCCATCACTCATCACAAAAAACCGATGCCATGTGACGTTAAAGAGACGCCAACTGGCATAACTAATAGCCAACCAGCCCCTAAAACCGATAACTCACACCCGCCTGCGCCAAATGCACATTACTAAATCCACCCTCTCCAAAAATTGCCCAATTTTCGTTGATAAAATAACGGCCTCCCACAGAAACATAATAAACAAAAGTAGGAACCTTAACGTCGTTAGTGACCAACTCGTCCAGCGCAATATCTCCTAACTGTTCAATGATGGTTTTACGGCGATTAAAACTATAGCCCGCCGTGATGGAAGTGTAAAAATCAAGTTCTGGAATGATCGCTAATTGCCGGTGGTAGACCAGCTTTCCCGCGAGGGTATAAACATTTACTCTTTCTTTAACGATGGGTGCATCGCAATTACAGTTTGATCCAATTCCGATGGGTACTAAACACTCAACCGCGCATTGTGGATCATCCAGATATTCGGTAATATCATTCAGACTCAAATCTTCCTGTGCGTTGACTCGGTAATACCCAAAGAGCCCACCTAGACTGATATTATCGGTAATACTGTATTCGTAATGTAAATTAATCCCTGGCGTTGGATTACCAGATCCGGTTCCTCCGCTAAAAAGATCCAGCGCAAAATCGGAAGGATTAGATAAAAATGAAACGCCAAGGCTCAGTAGCTGATCGCCTTTTTCGACGTGGCCACGGTGCATCTCTTTGGTCGCTTCCTGCCCGGATATACCAGAAATAATGATCGTAGAAAAGAAAAATAGCAGCGTAAGAATTCTTTGCATAATGTATCGTTTTTGTGATTGGGTTGTTTAAATTTGTGTTTACCGTTTACTTATGACGATGTTATTAAGAAATAGGAACATTTTATCCATACTACTGGACATTTGCGGGTTTGAAGCTACTCCTTCAGGAGGCCGGGAGGTTGCAATTGGAAGAAATGTCCAGTAGTATGCATTTTATCATCATCAAAACTATATTTTGAAAATCAAATCCACCCTCGTCAAACCCTTCGCTCATTTGATCGCTCGTCAGATCACGGGGTGGTCGCAAACGGCGGTCCAGGATCAGGAGCGGATCAGGCAATATTTGATCAAACGGGCACGAAACACCGCTTTCGGAAAAGACCATGATTTTTCAAAAATAGGGAGTTACGAAAATTATAGGCAAAATATTCCGATCAATGACTATGAGGGTTTAAAATCCTATTTTGATCGGGTAAAAACGGGCGAAGCCGATGTACTCTGGCCCGGTCTGCCCCGCTATTTTGCCAAGACCTCCGGAACGACTTCCGGGGCTAAATACATTCCACTCACCAAAGAAAGTATGCCCAATCATTTTGGGACGGCCCGTAATGCACTTTTTAATTATTACGCGCGTTCTGGCAAAGGCAATTGGCTGGATGGGAAAATGATTTTTCTTTCTGGTAGCCCGGTACTAACCGAAACGGGTGGCATCAAAACCGGCCGGCTTTCCGGTATCGTCAATCACGAAATTCCCGCCTGGTTACGGACCAGTCAATTGCCTTCCTACGCCACCAATTGTATCGACAGCTGGGAGGAAAAACTGGAAAACATTGTTACCGAAACCCATAACCAGGACATGCGGCTCATCAGTGGTATTCCGCCGTGGGTACAAATGTATTACGAACAACTCCTCGACCGTACCAGCAAAAAACACGTTAAAGATATTTTTCCCAATTATAATATTTTTGTTTACGGTGGTGTCAACTTTGAACCTTACCGCGACGTTCTCGAAAACCTCGTAGGCACACGGATCGACAGCTTAGAAACTTATCCGGCTTCCGAAGGCTTTATCGCTTTTCAGGATGACCCAAATGAAAAAGGATTATTACTCAATACCAAATCAGGAATCTTTTTTGAATTTATTCCGGCCTCCGAAATTTTTAATAAAAATCCTACTCGGCTTTCGCTTGCTGACGTTGAAATCGGCATCAATTACGCCATTATCCTGAATACCAACGCCGGACTTTGGGGATATAATATCGGAGATACGGTGGAGTTTGTTTCCAAAAACCCTTACCGGATTTTAGTAACGGGTAGAATTAAACACTTTATTTCCGCTTTTGGGGAACACGTGATTGGTAAAGAAGTAGAGTCGGCAATTCTAGCAGCCACGGCTAGTGAAAATATTCGTTTTACGGAATTTACCGTCGCGCCACAAATCACGCCTCCCGAAGGCGGCCTCCCCTATCACGAATGGCTGATTGAGTTCGAAAACCCGCCCGCCGACCTGACTGCTTTTGCGCAAAAGATCGATCATTTTATGTGTCAACAAAATATCTATTATCAGGATTTGATCGCCGGTAAAGTGTTACAACCGTTGAAAATCGTCGCCCTACCGAAAGATAGTTTTAGAAACCTAATGAAAACCCGGGGTAAACTCGGTGGACAAAATAAGCCGCCTCGCTTGAGTAATGATCGATCGATGGCGGAGGCGTTGGTGGGTCAGCGCCGTCCGTGATGCGGTTTTGGCGGTTTTGCACAAAACCGCCTGTCTATCCTACACACCATTATCAAAAACCACAACCCTTTACCCCATGAAAAATCCCGCCACCTACCAACATAAAATTCTAAAAAATAAAAACGGAATATTCACCCCACTAACCGATCAACTCGCCATCGAAGAACCTCTGGAAATTCAGTTACTCTTCGGTCCGGCAGATCAGCGGCAACGAAAAAGTATTGCCGTTACCATGCGAACGCCTGGCTACGATTTTGATCTGGCCGCTGGTTTTTTGTTGACTGAAGGGATTATACAATCCATCGCAGCCATTCAGAAAATTGCCTACGCACATTCTTTAGATCCGGAAAATTTTGAAAATACCGTTGTCGTCGTACTTCAAAACACCGTAGCCGTCGACCTCGATCAACTCGAACGGCATTTTTATACCTCTTCCAGTTGTGGCGTCTGTGGCAAAGCGTCCATTGCCGCAATCACCGTAAAATCTAATTTTAAATTACCGCTGGCTACCCCCAAAATTTCGGCAGCGCTGCTACACCAATTACCCGATAACTTACGGAAAGTCCAGGCAGTCTTCGATAAAACCGGCGGGCTGCACGCCGCGGCCTTATTTGATTGGGAAGGAAATCTACTCAGCTGGCGGGAAGACGTCGGCCGACACAACGCCGTGGACAAGTTGATCGGCGAACAGGTCTTAAAAAACAAACTACCCTTAACGGAATCGCTCATTTTAGTCAGCGGCCGCGCCAGTTTTGAACTCATCCAAAAATCCCTGACCGCAGGTATTCCCATGTTGGCCGCCGTGGGCGCACCTTCCAGTCTGGCCGTTCAATTAGCCGAACAACACGGGATGACCCTCGTTGGATTTTTAAGAAATGAGCAGTATAACGTTTATTGTGGCGCGGACAGATTATCCCGGTAGGGGCGTATTGCAATACGCCCCTACCACGCAATACCCCCTACATAACCTGATTTTTAATAAATGTCAAATACCCGGTTTTGCCCTCTTTTTTCCAAAAACGTACAGAATCTCTGATTCTTTTGATCGCAGCGGCGTATAACATCGCGTATGAACTGTACACCGCTTCTCCTTGGCGAAATTCTGGATTATTAATCACCTCGCTGTCCATACCTTCCGTTTCCCGTTCTTCCAGTGTATTTAATAGTTCATCCATCAAATCCTGTTTTCGCTGGATCGGAGATTCGGGATCTTCCAGTTCTTTTCCCTGTGCTGTTTTTTTATAATAATCGTGTAGCTTTTCGCAACACCATAGCACATCCGCATCTACCATTCTGGGAAATTCTTCGTAAAGTGCTATTATGGTTTTTTCTATTCCGTATAAAACAGGAAGCATATAATCTGGTGGTTCAGTCATCGTTTTTGATTTTTTATTAAAAATTTATTTTTTCATTACAATAATAAAAATAATGTTCAAATTTTTATAACTTGAACAAGCTTATTAAAAAAACGTATTGCTTACATACGAAGTTGTTTAAAACGAACCAGCTTCTATTCTAAAAATTGCCAGAAGCTAGCTATTTGCTGCTCTTGATCAAACACAATCAAGGGAAGCAAATAGCCAAAAGCAAACGGCCAAAAGCAAGAAAATGTCCAACCCTAAAGATAAATTACACGCCGTACCTCCTCCGCACGAAGAAGAGATCAAAGTATCCGAGCCCGAAAATTACGCAGCCGGACCACCTGCCCTCACGGCCGTGGCGCGACATGTAGGTGCAGAAATGACTGCCAAAAAATGTGGGATCACGCTATTTACCGTCAACCAGATGAAGGGCTACGACTGCCCGGGTTGCGCCTGGCCCGATCCGGATGACCACCGCTCCCCCATCGGAGAGTATTGCGAAAACGGAGTCAAAGCCATTGTCGAAGAAGCCACCGAAAAAAGGGTAACACCCGATTTTTTTAAAAAATATTCTATTCAGGAAATGTCTACCTGGACCGATTATAAGATTGGTAAAAGTGGTCGGATTACAGAACCAGTCATCCGCAAAGCAGGTAGCGATTATTACGAACCCATCACCTGGGATGATGCTTATCAACAGATTGCGGAACACCTCAACGGTTTAGAAAATCCGGATCAGGCAGTTTTTTATACCTCCGGGAAAGCCAGTAACGAAGCTGCTTTTTTATACCAGTTGTTCGTTCGTCAATACGGCACCAACAATCTTCCCGACTGCTCCAATATGTGCCACGAATCAACGGGGGTCGCTTTATCCGAAACGATCGGAATCGGAAAAGGAACGGTCAAACTAGAAGATTTTTACATTGCAGATTTAGTGATTGTAATGGGACAAAACCCGGGAACTAATCATCCCAGAATGTTGTCCGCATTAGAAATCACCAAACAAAGAGGTGGGAAAATTATGGGTGTTAATCCACTCAAAGAAGCCGGTCTCCAACGTTTTAAAAATCCACAAAAAATAAAAGGATATTTACGGGGTACCAGTTTGATGGACTTGTATTTACCCGTGGCGGTCAACGGTGATT
This sequence comes from uncultured Saprospiraceae bacterium, assembly GCA_938008185.1. Taxonomy (GTDB): domain Bacteria; phylum Bacteroidota; class Bacteroidia; order Chitinophagales; family Saprospiraceae; genus JALZUU01. The sequence goes on along the minus strand of CALLLR010000126.1, from coordinate 10,004 downwards.
TGGCATTGCTGAAAGCAATCATGTACTTGCTGTTGGAAGAAGAAGATAAAGCGCCCGGAACTATTTTCGATCAGGAATTTATTGCGAATAACACCAGTTACTATCAGGAATTCATCAACGATTTGAGGTTAAAAGATTTTCACGAACTTGTTTTATTTTCTGGGGTCAGCGAAGAAAAAATCAGGGAGGCTACCCAGATGATCAAAGAAAATAAAAAGATCATCATCTGCTGGGCCATGGGGATTACCCAACACGAAAATAGTGTCAACACTATCCGGGAAATCATGAATCTTTTATTGATCAAAGGTAGTATCGGAAAACCCGGTGCGGGCGCCTGTCCCGTACGAGGACATAGTAACGTGCAGGGCGACCGAACCGTTGGCGTTTGGGAAAAACTAAAACCGGAACTACGCGATGCACTCGAAAAAAACTTTGATTTTAAACCGCCGACCGAGGATGGTTTTCACGTCGTGGATTCTATTCGCGCGATGGCAGAAGGAAAAGTAAAATTTTATATGGGCCTCGGTGGCAACTTACTTTCCGCGGGACCAGATACGGAATTTACCGCGACCGCTTTTCAGAAATGTGAACTTACCGTACAGATTTCTACCAAACTAAATCGCAATCACTTAATTGCCGGAGCAACCTCCATCATTCTTCCGTGTATCGGACGAACGGAAATCATTCCAACTTCCGCCGGAGATCAGATCATCAGTTGCGAAAATTCTACAGGCGTGGTTCAGGCATCCCGTGGAAAAGTGAACCCTATTTCCAAACACTTGAGAGCCGAACCCACCATCATTGCGGAACTGGCAAATGCCGTGGTTGGTGACAAATACGCAAAACCAAACTGGAAAACCCTCGCCGCAGATTACGACGTAGTTCGTGACCTCATTGAAGCCACCATTCCCGGATTCGATAATTTTAACGAACGGGTTCGCAATCACGGGGGCTTCTATTTACCCAATGCCGCCCGAGAGGGAAACTTCAAAACAGAAACGGGAAAAGCACTATTCTCCGTCAATACAGTATTGAATATAACGGTAAAAGAAGACGAATATATTATGATGACGATCCGTAGTCACGACCAGTTCAATACCACTATCTACGGTAATAATGATCGCTATCGTGGTATCGAAAACGGACGTCGGGTCATTTTCATGAACGCAGCGGATATCAAAAAAGCAGGGTTTAATTCAGGAGATAAAGTAGACTTGTTTAGTTATTTTGAAAAGAAAGAAAGAGTCGCCAGAGATTTTCAAGTTATACAGTATGATATTCCCGTAAATACGGTGGCTACTTATTTTCCGGAAGCGAACGTCCTGGTTCCCATCAATAGTTTTGCGCATCGCAGCTACACACCGGCTTATAAATCAGTCATCATCAAAATAAGAAAAGCCCTCGACCCGATGGCATAGTTTTCAATGAATATTGAATGTTCAAGATTGGATATTCAACATTCATTTTAGTTCTTCCACCCCTTTTCCTCCTGTCGAATATGACTTAATACCACCTTAACACCATACTTTTGTCGCAGGTGCGCCGCCAGCATGTCCGCCGCATAGACCGATCGGTGTTGACCTCCGGTACAACCAAAGCTGACCATTAAGTTGGTAAAACTTCGTTCAATATAATTTTCCACCGCCTCATCTACAATCTGATAAATATTATTGAGATAATCCGCCATATTACTATTTTCATTTAAAAAGTCAATGACCGGTTGATCGCGCCCTGTCAGTTTTTTGTAAGGTTCGTAGCGTCCCGGATTATGAACAAACCGACAGTCAAAAACAAAGCCTCCGCCATTACCCGAAGGATCTACCGGATGATCAAATTTATAAGAAAAGCTGTTTACCCGCACGGTCAAAAACTCGTTGTTAGGTTGAGCGCCAGCGAGCTGAAACCGAGGATCGCCAATCGCTGCATGTAACACGCGTAACAATTCGGGGATTTCAATAGGCAGTTCTTTATTATCCAACACCCATTTTATATCCTGTAAGGCAATTGGAAGTCCGTTCATAAAATAGGCTTGACGTTCGTGCAAGCCGCGTTGTCCGTAGGTACCAAAAGCCTGTATTCTTCGGATCAATACATAGCCATAAAAATAATCCATGAATTTTTCTTGATCTACGGGAATCATTTCCGCAATAACAGCTAAATAATACGCCACCAGTTCTTCCCGGATAGCAAAAGGAATCCCGGCCTTTGGCTGAAACAGCAAGGACGCCGGATCATAATGTAGTGCGCCCCGACGGCCACCCTGATAGTCGATAAAAAACGGTTCCCCCTTTTTCAACATAATATTTCGCGCTTGAAAATCGCGGTACATAAAATATTGCCGATCGGCCGAAAGTAAAAACTCAATTAACGTATTAAAATCATGCTCCAGAGCTTGTTCGTCAAAAGTGATTCCAGCTAATTTTAAGAAAAAATATTTAAATCCATTTAAATCCCACAACATGGATTGACGATCAAAGTCAGGTCGAGGATAGGCGACCGAATAATCCAGATCTTTGGTGCCTTCTAACTGCATCTGGGCGAGTCCCGCCAGGACTTTTTTGTACATCCCCATTAAGGGCTCGGAAAAATCTCCCTGATTTTGTAATAAAAAACTATACAAAGTCGTCGCACCCAAATCTTCCTGCAGGTAAATCTGCGCCGATAAATCCTCGGCGTACAATTCGGGGACAGGCAATCCTTTTTGGTGGAAATTTTTAGTAAAAGCAACAAAAGCTTCGTTCTCTCTCGGATCCGGACCGTAGGCACCAATGGCTTTTTTATGAGCACTGATTATTCGAAAATAACTTCGATTGGAAGCGGTCCGGGTTAAGGGTAACATACTCGTTACCGGTTCACCCGCCCAGGATTCGTAGAGCGCGGTAATTTTTTGTTGAATGGTATTTTCTTTCATAATTAGAAGGGAGATACAACTATTTTTTATTTCTCATCCGCCGTCAATCGCTGCCAGACTTCATCTTTCAGTTCTGTCAAACCTGTCTGGGCAACTGAAGAAATAAAAATATGATCAATATCTTTAGGAATAGTGGGCAATAATAACTCTTTCAGCTCTTCGTCAATCAAATCAGATTTAGTGATGGCAAGCAACCGAGGTTTGTCGAGCATTTCCTCGTTGTATTGTTTGAGTTCGTTTAATAAAATTTCGTATTCCTTTTGAATATTATCCGTATCGGCCGGAATCATAAACAGAAGGAGCGCATTCCGTTCGATATGTCGCAGAAAGCGGTGTCCCAATCCTTTGCCTTCGTGCGCATTTTCGATGATACCGGGGATATCCGCCATGATAAAGGAGCGGTTGTCCCGATACTGAACGATCCCCAGATTAGGAGTAAGCGTAGTAAATGCGTAAGCGCCAATTTTTGGTTTGGCCGCGGTAATAACCGAGAGTAAAGTAGATTTTCCGGCGTTTGGAAATCCTACCAAACCAACATCGGCCAGCACTTTCAGTTCCAGAATTTTCCATTCTTTTTTACCTTCTTCGCCCGGCTGGGCAAAGTGAGGAGACTGCAAAGTAGCTGATTTAAAGTGGGAATTTCCTTTACCGCCCCGACCGCCGGAAACGATAATTTGAGTTTCTCCATCCTCGGTGATTTCAAAAAGCGTCTCTCCTGTTTCTACGTCTTTAGCTACCGTTCCCAAAGGAACGTCCAGTATTACGTCGTCTCCTTCTGCACCAGAACTATTACTTTCGCCTCCGTTTTCTCCAGGTTTAGCGATTACGTGTTTTTGGTATTTCAAACTTAACAAAGTCCAAAGCTGCTTGTTTCCACGCAAAATTATGTGTCCACCGCGGCCTCCATCTCCGCCATCCGGGCCACCTTTTGCGGTCAGTCGATCCCGACGAAAGTGCATAGAACCGGCACCACCCGCGCCAGAACGGCAACAGATTTTTACGTAATCAACAAAATTTCGATCAGACATAAGTAGGTTTGTTTTAATTGCTACAAAGGCACAAAGAACACGAAGTTCTTCTTTCATTTTTCCTTGTGGCTCTTGTTTTTATTTGCCACTAAGTGTTTTACGCGATTTTTCTTTATGCGTTTGTGACCTAATTATCTTATGTCTCTTTGATTTCCAGGCATAATCGCTTATAAATCATTTCCATATCTCCTACTCCCCAGACCTTAATGGACTTTCCTTTTTTAATATAATGCGTAAAAACCGGAATAGTTTCCTCCTTATAAGTCGCCAGTCGATGAAGAATAATTTTTTTACTTTTATCATCCGCCCGACCAGAAGTTTTCCCCCTTTCTTTGAGACGGCGTACCAGTTCATCATCTGGCACATCCAGCATAATTAGTTTAGTTACTTCTGAATCCATCCCTTTCAGAAAACGATCCAGTGCCGTTGCCTGTTTTTTGGTACGCGGAAAACCGTCAAAAATAAATCCTTTGGCTTTTGGGTTATCTGCGACCTTAGCTTTCAACATATTGATCGTCACTTTATCTGGCACCAAAGCTCCTTTATCAATATATTTTTTTGCTTCCAAACCGAGTGGTGTATTATTTTTAAGGTTAAACCTAAATAAATCACCCGTTGAGATGTGAACAAGTTTAAATTTTTTGACGAGTTTCAACGCCTGGGTTCCCTTCCCCGAGCCCGGAGGGCCGAATAGAATTAAGTTAATCATCTTGTTTGATAATTTTCGGTAACGAAATTACTTTTAGTAGAGAATAAGATAGCATAAACGTTATGCACTTATCAATATTACTATGTAATTTCGACACGGTTATGATAGTGGTCTAGTTTGGAAAAAAGCAATCGCGAAGATACTCATTTTTTTATTCTTCACTCCAGTATTTTACGGGCGAATAACAAGCGGGATTGCCAGTAATCAGAATGGGTAATATTTTGTTCGATGACACCTTTGGAAGAGGTACTGTGGATTACTTTTAGACCATCAGTATTATTCTGAGTAACAATCGCTACGTGGGAAACTTTACCTCTCGATCCAAAAAAAATCAGATCACCAGGTTGAGAAGCTGCCACTCTTATTTTTTTGCCCTGTTTGGCCTGAGCAGCCGAAGTACGGTGTAAATCCACTTTATTTTTTATTAAAACATAGGAAGTAAAACCAGAACAATCAAATCCTTTGGGCGTCGTTCCTCCATATTTGTATTTACTGCCCTGATATTTACGGGCGGTACGAATGACGTTTGTTCGAAGAGACGAAACATTGCTGGAAGAAGTAGAACTACGTGGTTTACGGGGGATCGGCGTACTGCTATCGGCGGGACGCAACGACGTACAAGCGCTTAAAAACAATAGGATGACGGTGCCAAACACCAGCCAGGGGGTATCCAATATCTTCATTAACATGTAATCAGTTTTTATAGACAACAACCAAACGTTATTTTATTCGAAAATATTGGCAGCCTTTCAGATCGGAAACACATTAAAAAAATACGATACGGTCTAAGGCTTAAAGCCATCCTGATCCGCCAGAAAAGGCAGTTTATCCATAAAAGCCTGTCGCTCTGACAAGGATATGGTAGCGGTAAACGCTCCTTCTATTTTTTCGGCGGCTAATAATGACCTGCCCGCAAAGTCAACGATTGTAGAATCTCCTGCGTAACTCAATTCGGAACCATCCTCCCCTACCCGATTGACGCCGATGGTATAGCATTGATTTTCAATGGCTCGTGCTTTGAGCAAAGTTCGCCAAGCGTCACGCCGTCGGTCGGGCCAACTGGCTACGTAAATCAGCAAATCATAATTCTCTTTATTTCGGGCCCATTCCGGAAAACGTAAATCATAACAAATTAATGAGCATATTTTCCAGCCCATATATTCAATTAACAGCCGTTCGCTTCCCGGGGTAAAATATTCGTGTTCTCCAGCGAGCGTAAAAAGATGTTTTTTGTCATAATGAGCAATCTCTCCCGTGGGCGTTACCCAAAGCAATCGGTTAAAAAATTGATCTTCTTTTTTAATAATCATACTACCGGTAATTACCGCACCGATTTTCGCCGCTTCCTCCCGTAGCCACATGACGGTAGGGCCGTCCATGGTTTCGGCAAGTTCTTTGGATCGCATACTAAAGCCAGTCGTAAACATTTCCGGAATTACGACGAGGTCTGTTTTACCGATTAGGTTAGTAAATTTTGTGCTAAACATTTTACGGTTGGCGACGGGATCTTCCCAGTGAAGATTGGTTTGCAGGAGGGTAATGCGCATTTTTTATTTTTTAGAATTCTTCTAAAACGAAAAAGAGATATTGGGTTGACCAATATCTCTCTTTTCTATTTTTGACAAATCTATTTGATTTATTCCGCTGCTGGTGCGCCTTCCGCTGGTGCACCTTCCGCAGCTGCAGCTTCCTCTTCCTCTTCTTCTTCAGCTGTTGCACTACGTAATGCACGTGGTGTTTCGACCGTTGCTACGGGAATATTCATGGAAGTCATTACCTCCATTTTATCCGTCACTTCAATATCACTGACTCGAACCGATTCGTTCAATTTTAATTTTGAAATATCCACAAATAATTCTGGAACAAGACTATCTGGTGTTGTCTTAATTTTTACTCTACGTACCTTTTGGTTCAGACGGCCACCCGTTTTCACTCCGGGAGCAACTCCTTTAAAACGAATGGGAATCATTACCTTTAATGGCTGACCTTCTACTAATTCTAAAAAGTCGATGTGTACAATATCACCCGTTACTGGATGAAATGTAATATCCTGTAAAACACACTTATGTACTTTACCATCCACGGTTAATTCGGCAAGTTTAAATGCAGGAGTGTAAATTAGGTCCCGAAAAGCCAAAGATTCTCCACTACAGTGAATTACTTCTTTACCACCATAAATGACACAGGGTACTAATCCTTCGTTACGAGTTGCTTTCGTACCTTTCTTTCCCGTATTTGGGCGAGCGTTAGCACTGATTATTACTGATTCCATTATATATCTATTTGAAATTTTAGACCAAAATTGAGGGTTTTCCTCAAAATGATTGCAAAGATAACAGTTTTGGGGGAAATTGCCTAGTATTTTAAAGCAAAAGTATAAATTTAAGATCTTCTTCTGATTCTTTAGTAGTTGTAGCAAAAAACCTTACGACTACCCTTCGACAAATAAAGCTGAAATTGACCGGTGTTCGTGGGTATTTCGGATAGCTCGAGCAAAAAGTTTAGCAGTAGAAAGCACCTTTATTTTTGGAGAAGTTTGCGCCAGAGGAATGGTATCACAGACAATTACCTCCTGAATGCTGGATGCTTCGATATTTTTATAAGCATCACCTGACAAAACAGGATGTGTACAGAGTGCTTTGACACTTTTAGCTCCTTTATCCATAATAATATCGGCTGCTCGACAAAGCGTACCGGCGGTATCCACTAAATCATCGACCAGAATAATATCTGCATCTTTTACATCACCGATAACGGTCATGCCTGCTACGACGTTGGCTTTCTTTCGGTATTTATCACAAATAACCAGGTCTCGGTGAAAATATTGTGCGTAAGTACGTGCCCGCTTGACTCCTCCAACATCGGGAGAAGCAAAGGTAACGTTCGACAAATCTGTTTTTTTCAAATAGGGGATAAATATCGCTTCACTCTTAAGATGATCTACCGGAATATCAAAAAAGCCCTGCAACTGATCAGAGTGAAAATCGATGGTCATAATTCGGTTCGCACCCGCCGCTTCTAGCAAGTTAGCAATTAACTTAGCAGAAATGGGCACTCTTGGCTTGTCCTTTCGATCTTGTCTCGCATAACCAAAATAGGGAATGACCGCAATAATATATTCGGCGGAAGCTCTCTTGGCGGTATCAATCATTAGCAACAACTCCATCAAATTATCCGTAGGAGCGAAAGTAGATTGAATAAAAAAAGTATAACATCCACGGACTGATTCGTTGATAACTGGCTGCATCTCTCCATCCGAAAACTTCAGCAGCGATTTATTACCCAACGAATAACCATAATAATCGGCGATCTTTTCGGCGAGATATTTCGAATTGGTTCCTGAAAACAGTTTTACCGTACCCATAAGTTTAGCTGTTACTATTAGAAGTTAAACTGTCAAAATTATTCTCATTTTTAAGGAACAATTCCAACAGTGAATGTTTGTTTAAAAGAAAGAGGAAATTTTTAGGATGAAATGCGGTTTTAAAACAACTATTTCTCCTGGCCCAAAGTTACTAGAATTTATTGGTTGCCAGAGAATCTACGTCGATTAATCCGTATTCCTAAGGTAGATTTATCTAATTGGTCTCCTTTTGATCTATTTTAAATCAATAAAATATAAGGAGATTTGGTCATTAGCCGAAGAAACGATGTCATTAGTCGAATAGTTTGTTAGAAAACTAAATTTTATCCTTAATTTTAGAAAAAAAAGAAACCAGTTATGTTATTAAGTATTTCAAATGGATGGTGGGAAGGATTGACTGGGGCTGGACAGGCTTTCTGGGGCATTTCGATCGTTTTCAGTGTTTTGTTCGTCATTCAATTTGTGCTCAGTTTGATTGGGGTAGATTTTGATCTGGATATGGATGGAGATGTAGACACGGATTTTGGAATGGACGCCGATTTTAGTCTCTTTTCCATTCGTTCAATCATCGCTTTTTTTACCTTCTTTGGATGGACAGGCGTTCTGATGCTGGATGCAGGATTTGGCGTTTGGGCAGCCATGATAACTGCTACTATCTCAGGATTTTTGGCAATGGCAATTGTCGGTTATATGATGTATAAGTTTACACAGTTTGATGAGTCGGGTACTTTCAACCCCAATTCCGCCATCAATCACACGGGTGAAGTATATCTTTTTATTCCTGCCGCAAAATCAGGCTATGGAAAAATTCATTTAAAACTAAAGGGAGCTTTGAAAGAGATGGACGCAGTAACGGACGAGGGCCTGGAGATTCCAACGGGAACAAAGGTAAAAGTGGTAGAGGTATTAGATGACAATCTTTTATTAGTTGAAAAAATTACAAAGAAATAAACCCCTTTTTTAACATAAAAATTAGCGAAACTTAAAACCTATATTATGGAAAATTTAATTGTATTTGGAATAACTGGATTCATCGGTCTGATCGTATTGGTATTTCTGGTCTTTGTGTCCCGCTATAAGAGATGTCCTTCGGATAAGATCCTGGTAATCTACGGTAAAACCGGGGGCGGAACTTCCGCAAAAACGCTGGCCGGAGGTGCGGCTTTTGTCTGGCCCGTCATTCAAGACTATGAATATCTGGATTTAACACCTATTTCCATTGATGTAAACTTGGTAAATGCTTTGAGTAAGCAGAATATCCGGGTAAACGTTCCTTCTCGATTTACGGTAGGTATCTCTAATAAAGCGGACACTATGCTCAACGCAGCGGAGCGTCTATTAGGAAAAACCACCGATCAAATCAGAGAGATTGCCAAAGATATTTTGTTTGGACAGCTACGACTGGTAGTCGCTACCATGGACATTGAAGAAATTAACTCTGACCGTGATAAATTCCTTAGCAACGTAGCCACCAACGTAGACTCAGAGTTGCGTAAAATTGGATTATCGCTGATCAACGTAAACGTGACGGATATTCAGGATGAATCCGGTTATATTGAAGCACTGGGTAAGGAAGCCGCAGCCAAAGCGGTGAATGATGCCAAGATGAGCGTCGCCGAAAAAACCAGAGATGGTAGTATCGGGGAAGCCAACGCGCGCAGAGATCAGCGAATCAAAGTATCCGATGCCGAAGCGGGCGCTAAAATCGGGGAAGCCGAATCCAACGCCAAAGCCATTAACGGGGAAAACGAATCCGCCATTTTGATCGCCCAGTCCAACGCCGAACGTCAAGTAGCCGAAGCCGAGTCTTTACGGAAAGCAACCGCCGCCGAAAAAATTCAGAAAGCAAAATCTTTGGAGGATGCTTACGTGGCAGAAAAGGAAGCGGAAATGGCGCGTGCCGATAGAGAGCGTGCGACCCGGGAAGCAGACGAAATCGTTGAGGCTGAAATTGCAAAACGTAAACTAGAAATCGAAGCGGGCGCCGAAGCT
>CALLLR010000125.1 GCA_938008185.1 uncultured Saprospiraceae bacterium | reverse complement strand
GTCGTTGGATCTGTGCCTGGATTAGCGTTGGCGGACCATTCATAGTTATAATCGCCAGAACCACCAATCGTAGAAACTACTTCAATACCTCCTGGGTTTAAACACGATTGATCCACGATTGCTAAATCCAGATCAATTTGTGAAACCGGTGCAATCGTAAAGCAGGTGCTAGCACTTAACACATTATTTACATCATAAACTAAAGCGCAATATTCACCAGCGGGCAGCTCTCCATTTTGATAAGTATTACCGTCACCATCAACAATTACAATTCTTTCTGGTCCAGCAAAGTTAGGTCCCAGATCTAAATCAAAATCAACTTGACCTTCATTTCCACCAGCACAAAGAACTGGATCAATATTACTGACATTAATCATTGAGGGGCTTGAATTATTATTAAGTACAAAAATTATTCTGGTCTCGCAACCCGTATCCAAATCTGTAACGATGACAGCATATAAACCAGCGGATAGATCATTGCGCGTAGCGTCGGGACCCCAGCTGTAACTATAATTACCAGAACCACCATCAACCATAATGGTAGCCGATCCATCGCTCATTCCCGGCTCAGGATTATTGTTAACAGTTACACTTGCCGTTAGATCGTTAGACACTTCTACCATAATAGTTTGCACATCAAAACAATCCGGACTGGCAGGATCGACAATTGTTACTTGATACAAACCAGCATTAAGGTCATCACGAGTTGATTCCATACTCCCGTCATTCCAGGTGTAGGTGAAATCCGCAGGAGAAAGGGTGGCGGTACCATTGGCAAAACTACATTCAGCGGGAGTGGTTGTTATTTCAACTGTCGGGCCATCGCTATTTCCTACAGTAAAGATTTCTACGAGCATACAAGTTGGATCAGTATTATCCGTGATGGTCACCGTGTAGGTACCTGCAGATAAAGAATCTGCGGTATTGGTAGAACTGATATTCCCTGACCAGCTAAAAGTGTAACCCGCTGAACCTCCAGCTATGTTAACGGAAGCTCTTCCATTCATATTCCCGCAAGTCGCTTCAACAACCACGACACTTTCCAGTACCGGTGGCTGGCAACTGCAATCTTTAATTACATTTAAGCCATTAACGGCAACAGAACAGCCTTCAGCGTCAGTAACTGTAACATTATAAATACCCGCTACTAATCCTGTTCTATTTTGAGGATCATTATTTCCTGGTAAATCTGACCAATCAAAGGTGTATCCTCCATTTCCACCTCTTAAGTCCGTTATGGTAATAGAACCATCCGGAGAACAACCTTCTGGAAGAACCGCTAGATCCAGATCAATTTGTGGAATTTCGGAAACGGTAAAACAAGTTCCACCGGCCACACAGTTATTTGCATCCAGGACAATGATACAGTATTCACCAGGTGAAAGATTACCATTTGAAACGGTATTACCATCCAAGTCCGTAATCACCACATTCGCGGGTAATGCAAAGCCCGGTTCCGTAATAATATCAAAATCCGCCATACCGTCATCGGAGCCTACGCAGGTAGTTGTAACGGGAGTGTTGAGCGTAACAGAAGCCTGAGGTACATCGTTCACAAGCACAATACTGGCTACGCGAGTACAACCGGTCGGGCCATTATCAGTAACGGTCACCGTGTAGAATCCAGAGGGTAAGTTTGTTCTATTAGCATCAGTAGATCCATCCATCCAAGCATAGCTATAATTAGAACTTCCATTAGTTACCATTACGGTGAGTGCACCGTTGGACTGATTACAATCGGGTTGGTTATTTACCTGAATTTCTGCGTTGAGTGGATTTGTGGATTCGATGAAAAGGGTAATTACATCGGTACAGTTATTAACTGTATCGGTGACCGTGACAAAGCATTCACCAGCCATTAAAGAAGTAGCATTGTTGCCTGTTTCGCCATTACACCAAGTATACACGAGTCCAAAAGGACTTATTGTAGCAGTACCGTTGGCTTCATTACAAGTAGCCGGAGTAGTAGAAACGATCTCTACCATCGGACCATTAGCATTGGCCACCGAAAAGGTTTCGGTAATTATAGGACAATCCGGAGCACTATTGCCTTGTATAACTACTGTGTATATTCCGCTGGACAAGTTTTCTGCGATGTTGGAATTGCTAACATTGGGAGTCCAGGTGTAAGAAAAGTCACTTTCATTTCCTACCAAGGAAATAACGGCAGAACCATTATTCTCATTACATGCTGGTTCGATGATAACGAGGCTTTCGATGATTGGACTACTACAAGGATCATTGCAATCCTGAACTACGAAAGGAACACCTTCCGCGTCCAGGTCGGCACAAATTCCAGCAGCACTAATCAGCGCGATCACCTCATCACCAGTGGTTACTTCAAATTCGATCAGGGATAAATCCAAGTAGTTATCATCCGTATCGTCAGAAGTCTCAGCTATTAAAGTATGAATGGTATACAATCCTGGATTATTAATATTAAAGTCAGTAGCGTTGCTCGCATCTAAGATGATCAACCCATTCGTAGTGGTCAAGACATACCATACTTCGTAACCAGCCGGAATAATTTGGTCGCCATTTGGCGTAGCAGATATCGTGGCCATCCCATTTTCCAGACAAACTGGAGAGGACTGGTCCAGGGTCAGCGTTCCGGCATCTGCGGAACAAGGAGGTGAAATACAACCATCCTCTACGGTTAAGTTTGTTAAGGCGGCGGTACATCCATCTTCGTCCGTAACGGTAACGCCATAACTACCGAGAGATAACTCCGTTGCGGTAGATCCCATCTGACCATCCGACCAGATAAAATCAACAGGATAATTACCATTTTCTAAAAAAGCATTGATCATTCCGTTGTCTTCATCACATTCAGCAGCTGTAATATTTGTGGACAAAATCAAAGGTAGCGGTTCAACAACCTCTGCTTGTTCTACCCCCGAGCAACCATTCGCATCCGTCACCGTCACGAAGTAAGTTCCACCGCCTAAATTGACAGCCGTTTGGGTAGTTTGCATTGCGGAGTCACTCCATTGGTAAGTGTAGGGAGGTTGCCCAGTCATGGCATTTGCGTAAGCAGTTCCATCACCATCGCCATTACAGTTAAGGTTTGTTACGACGGTCATAATCCAGATTCCTTCGGGAGAAGTTTGTATAGTTTCTTCCGCCGTAACAGTACAGCCGTTGGCATCTGTAACGGTGAGGCTGTAAGTGCCCGCCAGAATTCCATCCACTAAAAAACCTATATAATTATTTCCTGATTCGTCCGCCCACGAATATGTGTAGGGTGCCTGACCACCTTCAGCTTCGGCGTTTACCTTTCCATCCAAGCTAGAATCACAAGTAGCAAAATTCGAAGAAGTCTCTACTTCCAGTGAAGCGGACGAACTGAAAGAACAGGGATTATTACAACCATCCTCTACGATTAAGTTTGTTAAGGCGGCGGTACATCCATCTTCGTCTGTAACGGTAACGCTATAACTACCAGGAGATAACTCCGTTGCGGTAGACCCCGTCTGACCATCCGACCAGATGAATTCAACAGGATAATTACCATTTTCTAAAAAAGCATTGATCATTCCGTTGTCTTCATCACATTCAGCATCTGTAATATTAGTAGTCAATATCAAAGGTAGCGGTTCAATAACTTTTGCTTTTTCTACCCCCGAGCAACCATTCGCATCCGTCACCGTTACGAAGTATATTCCACCGTCTAAATTGCTGGCAGTTTGAGTAGTTTGCATTGCGGGGTCACTCCACTGGTAAGTGTAGGGTGGTTGTCCAGTCATAGCATTTGCGTAAGCAGTTCCGTCACCATCGCCATTACAGTGAGGATGTGTTGCAACGGTCATAATCCAGATTCCTTCGGGAGAAGTTTGTATAGTCTCTTCCGCCGTAACAGTACAGCCGTTAGCATCTGTAACGGTGAGATTATAAGTACCCGCTAATATTTCGTCCACTAAATCACCTTCGTAGGTATTTCCTGCTTCATCCTCCCAGGAATAAGTGTAGGGGGCATAGCCACCTTTTGCTTGGGCGTTTACCTTTCCATCTAAACTGGATTCACAGGTAGCGAAGTTAGAAGAAGTATTTACTTCCATTGGAGCATTAGGACCAAAAACAAAAGTAATATCGGTATCAGAATTACCATCTGCGTCAGTGACCGTAACTTCGTATTCTCCGAGAGCCAGTCCAGTGATTGTTTGTGTATTTTCACCGTTACTCCATTGGTATGTAAAGGGAGCAACACCATCGTTTGGTGTGGCCGTAGCCGTGCCATTTTCATCACTAAAACAAATAATATTGGTAGCATCCGCATCCACCCACAAAGCAAATTCAGGAGTAGTATTAGCAAAATTTGTGGCGGTGATCAGCAGGCATAATCCAAAGATTGTGCTACACCTCTGGATCGTATTTTTCGCTATTCTTAGTTTGTCAATATTCAAGTTCATAATTTTTCTTTTAGTCTATTTCAGTTTCAATTGGAATTATTTTGCTTGACAGGGATTTTTAGTGATGGTCACATTGATAACTTCTACTCGTCGATCTTTTGCCGCACTTAGGTCGGTAATGGCACTTTTTTCATAACATCCCCGACAAGCGTTCTCATCTCCCAAAGGAGATTCACTCACAATAATGCGGTCACTAAAATCTCGTAAAGACTTGCCCGATGGTGCAACCCAGGCATTAAAATAATTATCAATACTACTAATTCTTCTTTTTGTTAAGGCTTTGTTGTATTCCGGGTTTGATCGCAAACTAGCATAACCTCTAATAGTCACTTCTATTTTTGCATCACCTTCTACCTCTTCAAAATAGGTCAGCATTCTGGCAGCTAGTGCTTCCAGGTTATTAAATCCATTTTGTACATCCTGAGCAAAGAAATTTTCCATAGCAGGGGTGCGAGAAGAATTAGATTTATAGTATCCTTTTTTCTGTCGAAAATCATTGATATAATTCTGAAAGGCTGTTTGATAACTAATGTCCGTTTCAGTCCGCATGTTATCCGGTTCAGGTTGATCATTATCAAAATAAAGAATGACATCATTAAATCCGGAAATATTTCGACAGAGAAAAAGGTTTTCGGAAAAACTCGTTGGAACTACTGGAATACTTTCGGTCGATACGTAAGCGGTATCTGGGGTATATCCATCTTTAGAACCAATAATCATGTACCGTTTTTTCCAATTGATATCATAATCATATTCGTGGCCAAAAGCTTCATTCTCCGTAGACAATAATTTATCTTCAATTACCTCCACCAATCTCACCTCCACTCCATTAAGGGGATCACCCGAAACCTTATCGAATGTTTTCACATCTAAATCAACCGCGGGTCGTAGATAAACCCTGGCTTCAATAATCGTATCTACAAAAGGGCCAGGTGTACCAAATTCTACCTTACCCATCGTATATTTTTCTTTAGTAGCAACTACGTTATACTCATCCGAAAAATCAACTTGATAGTCCTCGTAAAGGTTATTGTCTTCCAAGGATTTGACCTGTGCTTCCAAATCAGTATTTTTTAAAGAAGACAACGTTACTTCTGTTCCAAAAAGTGGCTCTCCAGTAATTTCATTAAAGGTCAACACTCTCACTTCTAATTTTGGATTGTTAACTTCATAGATATCGTTACAAACACAATACTGAGAAGTATCCGCACACATACCGCCGGGACGATTAGAGACAAAGTAGGACTTGCCAGCCTGACTGTTGGTAGAAAAGTAAATTTCATCCGACCCCGTATTTAACGGATATCCCATGTGGGTAAAATCATTCAATCCATTTGCGGTCATCGCTGCCCGGTAAATATCGAATCCACCCAGGTTTTGGTGTCCTTCGGAGCTAAAAAACAAAGCCTGATGCTCACTATCATAAAAAGGAGAGATTTCATCTTCCATCGTGTTCAATGCGGAGAGATTTACCGGATCAGAAAAGTCTCCATTCTTATTAATATTACTATACCAGATATCCATTTTTCCTTTCCCTTCGGGACGATTACTGGCGAAATATAAGATTTCCTGATTATTGCTCTTATCAATACCGATGCTAGGTTGCGTAGTATTGTAACCGCTCATATTTATATTTTCGGGTAGGGCAATTGCATTCCCCCAAGTAGAGTCGCTACGCATCTTGCGGTAGTAGATCTGACAATTAGTACTGTCCTTATTGGTGTTTCTACTATCACAAACAGTATAATATAGATGGTTGCCATTATTTCCAAAAGCGGTATGTGCGACGTTCGTACCACCTTGATTAAAGTCAAGGGTATTTTCTGCCATGGTTCCTCCAGCTTTATCCGCCGTGTATAGGCGAGTAACGGGGCTTTCGCAAACGCCAAATCCACTGTCAAGATTTTCTCTCAAGGAAGTAAAGTATAGTTTATCGTTGTGAAGTACCGGTGCCATATCTGTGTAAGGCGAATTTACTTTATCATCCAGATGTTTGATTTCGATAGGATCTTTCTCCAGCGTTCGGGTTGCGGCCCAACGACTATCTTCAATTTCTTTCTGAGCTATTTCGCTGTAAGCACCACCAGCGGCACCACTACCAGCGAGGTAATTATTAAAATGAAAAATGGCTTCGTTGTATTTCCCCATTCTTTTTTTGACGTGTCCTAACCAATAATCTGTCAAAGGATACGTAGTGGCGGCCTCTTTACTGCTGAGTACCTGCTGGTAATAACGTTCGGCAACGGGATAAACTCTTAACAACCGCGCGTTTTCGGCGGCCCGATAAAAATTTTCCGTTGTTTCCTTACCAGCCTCGTTAATAATGACTTCGTAATTTGCAAGGGCCTCGGAATAATCCATTCTTTGCTCTGCCTTCACAGCCGCTTTTTGGTAAGCCTTGAGAGATTGAGCCTGTACGAAAAATGGCATACAAAATAGCCCGACAAGGATGAGAGGGTAAATTATTTTATGCATTAGCTTCAGTTCTGATTAAATAATTTTATTAGAAGAAACGTAAGATTAGATGATCTACAAATAAACAGGACAGGTAGGACAGAATTCTACATCCGGTTTTTTGAGGGTATGAATTACCGAAATTTCGGGGCCACCAAAATTATTGGTGGCGATATTGATATCCGAAATATTGATATCGTAACTAATACCTACGGTCCACGCTTTATGGTGAACTTCGATGGCAGGTATGAGGGCGTCACCCGTTCCAAATCCTTCGGCGTTGAAACGATAGGATAATCCGAGTTGAACGGCGAGTTCTTTGGTACGATTCAGATTAAGATGTTGTTTAACAGCGCCACCAATTAAATATTCAGTGTGTGGACCTTGAAAAGCACCAACCAAGGTGGCCACTACATCCGTTTTTCCACTTACCTGAAAAAGACCTAATCCGTGAATAGCCCAACGAGCAGGTAACTCTACCGTTGGATCATCCCAGAAGCTTTTTTGTGGTGTATTAATATGAAAGAGGCCTACGCCAAGATCCCAACGGGTTCTTTTCGCCTGGTTAGGATGCTGAAAGTGCCAGTTTACCCCAGCCGAGAAGTCAAGATAAATAATGGATTGGTCGAAGAAATTTTCGTTATTGGCGAAAGAAGGATCAAACCCTTTGCTACCGAATTGTTCGTCGAATTCGAGGTTATCGGTTTCGAATGAGCGCTGGTAGCCAGCCACTTGAAGACCAGCTGAGAGATAATGTTTTTTTGCCACTCTAGTGGTATAAGCCAGATTTAGTCCTAACTGAGTAGTACCCAGGTTTCCGTCACCGGCCCAATCGTGATTAAATACAAGTCCACCACCAATAAACCTGGTTTTCTCCTCACAGAGATACCATTTTTTATCTACCGCAAAATAAGCGGTGCGATAGGTTACCGGTACATCGTACCATTGTGCACGGTAATTCCCATTAAAACGTGTATCTCCTAAAAATACACCTGTAAGAGCGGGATTTAGCTGGAGAGGGACGTTACCAAATTGGGAAAAGTGTATATCCTGGGCTTTTACAGAGTTTACCGTAATAGTGGATAAAAACAGGAATAAGCCCGCAATTGCGATTCCTTTTATTATAGCAAATCCTGTGAATCGAGTAAATAAATTCATCATAAGTTTCTGTTTTCGGAAAACTATTCTAAAGAAAATAAAATATAATGTATTGATAGCCTATGACTTACAAATTATAAAAGTATATATTTATAAATCAAATCTCATCTGTGAAGTGTGCTATCCTCTTAACTCAATGAAGAAGATATCTGTATGGGTTTTGACTAAGATGTATAAATGTAGTCACTAATTATTAAAAATAGAAAAGATAAATGATATTTTTTTTCATTTAGGAATTACGACAGTCACCTAAGCTCGATTTTAGTCATTGGTTATTTCCTTTTAGCCGTTAGCGTCCCTGACAAACGTGATTTTAAAATAACTTTATTATTGGTCGAGGTAATTTAACGACCGTGATAAAAACTATATCTAAAGGAAAGCTTCCGCGCTGACGCACTTTAGGGAACAGTCCAGTTTGTCTAAAATGGAACTATGTACGTTGTGTAATTTTAAAAAACTTAGATACCAGAAAAGAAGTTATAAATCCATTCAGTTCTCTCAACTTGACGGAATAAATTATTATTATCACAATAAATTATTAAAATAATTTTGCTTCGAAAGACTAAAAAAAACGTTTAATTGACTTATCTTTTTACATAAAAATCTTGCTCTAACTAGTCTTTTCAAAATAAAAATCCAACTTCTAAAACAACGTAACTGCATCTATTTAAATTAAATAATTAACCATTTCAACCTTAACCTTTTCATGACTTACATGCCTCTAGCAATCAACACTTTGAAGTAAAAAAATGAAAAAGTTTGCTGAAAATTTGGAGCCTATTTTAGAATTAAAAGAAACTAAAGTTTTATTAAAAACTGATAAAGTTTATTTTGCAACAAAAAATAGAACTTTTTTTTATTATTTACGTTTTATAAAACGCAATTATCGGTATTTTTTTCAGGTAAAAAAATATCATTTCAATCATCTAATTACTATTTATTATGGCTAAGAAAAAAGCTGGCGTAAAAAAAGCAGCTCCTAAAAAAGCTGCTGCCAAAAAAGTGACAGCAAAAAAAGCTGCTGCTAAAAAAACTACCGCTAAAAAGGCTACTACCAGAAAGCCCGCTGCTAAAAAAACAACCGCCAAAAAAACAACCGCTAAAAAGGCTACTACCAGAAAGCCCGCTGCTAAAAAAACAACCGCCAAAAAAGCTACCGCTAAAAAAGCTACCGCTAAAAAGGCTACTACCAGAAAGCCCACTGCTAAAAAAACAACCGCCAAAAAAGCTACCGCTAAAAAGGCTACTACCAGAAAGCCCACTGCTAAAAAGGCAACGATTACCAGAAAAATTACCAGAAGACCTGCTGTTAAAAAACGAGTTACTAAAAAGTAATTCTGTTCAAATACTAAAAAAGCCCCGATTTTTTCGGGGCTTTTCTGTTTATCGTTTATTCTTAAACAACTTCAATAAATGGAGGCCTATGCACCACAAACAACAACTGTTTTGCTTATGCTGGTTAATGATTTATACCACAGCTTGCAAAACAATTAAACCCACAATGATAAATTCCAATACGACCCTGGAAGAGGTGATCCGCAACAATCCTTTGTTTGCAGAAAATTTTTCGGGAATATATATTGAATCAGTAGAAGAGGAGCAAATTATTTATCAACAGTTGGCCGATCATCGTTTTATACCCGCTTCTAATATCAAAATTCTTACCCTGTACGCAGCCATAGAAACGCTGAACAAAAAAATCCCCAGCTTTCAGTACTTATCGCAGCGAGATACCCTCTGGATATGGGGAACCGGAGATCCAGCATTCCTTTATGATAAAGTAGCACAGGATTTCTCTTTCCCCTCTTTTATACAATCCAGAAAAGAAGATGTAATACTTTATAGTCAAGCTAATTTTATAGATGATCGCTTCGGTGCGGGATGGGCCTGGGATGATTATCCTTACGCGTATCAAGTAGAAAAATCATCGTTTCCGATCTATGGTAATCGGGTTACCTTCTCTAATTCAACGGGGCATAATCTGACTATTCTGCCAGCTTATTTCGCACAAAATTCACTTTTGGATCCAACTTTAGAGAATGGCAAAATAATCAGAACAGAAACAACTAATCATTTTTATTTGGCTGCGGATTTAAAGAACAGAAAATTTAAAACCAGCCGTCCCTTTACTTATCAAACAGATCTAATTACTCAACTACTAACGGATACGCTTCGTCGATTCATTCAGTTTGATAGCGCGCAACGGCGGCCTGCAGAAAACAGGGTAGTAGTTGAACGAGATCTCAATGATGAACTCTACCGACAAATGATGCAGGAAAGCGATAATTTTATCGCAGAACAACTTCTACTGGTGGTAGGAGGTAAACTCACAGATACCTTAAATACCCGTCAGACGATTAAGCGGCTGGAAAAAACACTTTTCCAGGAAGTAGCAGAAAACAATCGCTGGGTGGACGGATCAGGTCTTTCCCGCTATAATCTACTCACGCCCCGTAGTGTGGCCTGGGTTTTAAAAAAACTACCCCTAACGATACCCGTGGAGCGGTTGCTAGATATTTTCCCGGCAGGTGGCGCCACTGGTTCACTCAAAGAATGGTATGGCGGTAAAGATCGTCCCTACGTGTTTGCCAAGACTGGATCGATGAGTGGCGTTTATTGTTTAAGTGGGTATTTAAGAACCAAAAGGGGTCAGCTGCTGATTATTAGTTTTATGCACAATAATTTTCGGGGTAGTTCCCAAAAATATAAAGAAGCAATGGCGCCCGTTCTGGAATGGCTGTACGAAAACTAAAGATATCTCACAACTAAACTATCTGCATACTTATTACTTTTACTTTCTTTATAATTTGAACTTAACGGGAATAAGATATTTTACGTTTACTTTGTTAGACTTTTGTAAACCGGGAATCCAGTCCGGAAAACTTTTCACTATACGCTTCGCTTCCGCGCCCATCCCGTATCCAGGATCTTTGACCACTTCGACATCTCTGATTTTTCCGGATTTAGCCACCACAAAAGATATGACCGCCTGGCCTTCTTTTCCTTCCTTCTTGGCTACTGCCGGGTACTGGATATGCTCACGGATATAACGGAACATTTTACTGGAAGCACAGGCCGCTCGTTTTTCTTTCGCCTTATCTTCACAGCCAGCAAATCGCGGCATAATATCCACTTTAGTATAGACCGTGTCATCTGCTTCCGCAGCCGCTGTATTTTGAGCGTTACTGGAATCAGACTGACAAGAAGACAGTAGAAAAATCAAACAAAGGGTAAAACCAAGAATATTTTTCATTTTTATAAATTTTTATTTTCAACTACTTTGCAAAGATAATAGAAAGATTCTAGTCCTCTTGACAAACTTTCCTATTTTTGTTCCAAAATAAAAATTAATCAATATACTATGGATCAATTAGATGCGCTTAATCAGGTGGCAGAATTTCACCGAACTTTTAAACATCCCATCGAACCCAAACCCGTTATTCCGGCGCCCGGTCGATGTCAGCTGCGGGTAGATCTGATTTCAGAAGAACTAAAAGAACTTGAACAGGCCATCGCCGATAAAGATATGGTAGAGATTGCGGATGCGCTCTGCGATATTCAATACGTTTTATCAGGTGCTGTTTTAGAATTTGGTTTAGGAAATAAATTCAGGACGCTATTTGATGAGGTCCAGCGTTCTAATATGAGCAAGACCTGTGCTTCGCTCGAAGAAGCAGAAGCAACGCGAGCACATTACAAGCAGACAAAGAATGTAGAAAGTTATATCGTAGAAGAGGGAGATAAATTTCTGGTCTATCGAAGCTCAGATAATAAAACTTTAAAATCCATCAATTATTCTCCCGCTGATTTAAAGTCAATACTAGAAATGGAAAAATAATTTTTATGCTAAAAAACAAGCTTCTTTCCATCCTCTGCCTGCTGTTACTCGTCTCTCTGGCAAAAGGACAAAATAAAGCACCTAAAATAGGCTTTGCCTTTAGTGGTGGAGGTGCAAAAGGCCTGGCTCACGTGGGTGTACTGAGGGTTCTGGAAGAAGAAGGTATTATCCCCGATTATATCGCCGGAACGAGTATGGGAAGTATCGTTGGTGGTTTGTACGCAATCGGTTATTCTGCCGATCAACTGGAAAAGCTCACCAAAGAAATTATCTGGGACGACTACTTTAATGACAATCTGGATCGGTCTTATCTGGCCATTGAAGAAAAATCTCAGGCGGATCGCTATCAAGTACAGTTTCCTTTTAGTAACGGTAGAATCAAATTACCAACTGGATTCGTAGGGGGGCAGAAGATTGGATTATTGCTCAGTCAACTCACGGTACCGGTTCATGGAATTAATGATTTTAATAATTTTCAAATTCCTTTCCGCGCCGTTGCCACCGACCTGGTAACAGGCAAAGAAGTAGTTATCAGTACGGGCTTTCTTCCGGATGCCATTCGCGCCAGTATGGCAATCCCTACCGTTTTTCAACCAGTCTCTCTCAACAATCAACTGCTCGCCGACGGAGGGCTGGTACGCAACCTTCCGGTAACTGAGGTATTTGAGATGGGTGCGGATATTGTCATTGCTATTGATGTAGGGGGAGATTTATACCAAAAAGATGAATTCTCATCGGTACTTCAAGTACTCGAACAAACCGGTAGTTATCTCGGTGAAATTTCTAATCAAAACCAACGAAAACTCGCCAGTGCGCTCATTAGTCCCGATGTGGAAAACTATAGTCCTTTGTCTTTTAACGATCTTGATTCGCTAATTCAAAAGGGAGAGGATGCGGCCAGAGAGATTCTTCCGCGACTAAAATTTTTATTGAAAGATTATAATAAAAAAACGCCCCCCTCCCCCAACCAACTGGTTGCGGAGGTCATCAAGGATACGTTTTTAATTCAAGCAGTAGATTATGATGTAGATTCGAAAGAAAGTGCAAACCTACTCCGTAGTATTTTTAGATTTAAAACCCCGAATCGGGTCAGCCTGAATATGCTGAATGAACAGCTGAAGACCGTTTATTCTTCCCGCTTTTTCAGAAAAATTGATTATCGACTTTTACCAGCAGATGGGAATGGTTTTATTCTATCCATCCGGGCGGTGGAACAAAGTGGTAATTTTTTAAAGGCTAGTGCGAACTATGATAGTGACTACGGTGGTGGAATTTTACTGAATGCTACTTTTAGAAATACGTTATTTCGCCGGTCTAAGTTTTCGGTGGACTTACGGGTCTCAGAAAAGCCTTCTGTCATTGGAGAATACGTGATATTTACGCCGACTCGTCCCAACGTAGGTATCCGCGTTAACGGCGGATATAATTTTTTTACGGGTTTATTTTTTAATAATAACGAATTATTAAACGAATTTGACTGGCGGCACGGCAGCGCGCAATTAGATTTTTTTACAGGATTAACCTCTCGATTATCACTGGCCATCGGTTATGGTGTAGATGGAATTAGTCAGAATAAGAAATTTTTTGATCCCGACTCCGACGAGGTAAAATTATCCCAGCAATATGCTTTTTTCTCTCTTAACCGGGATACCTACGATCGGTTGGACTTCCCCACCCGGGGTTCACTCGTTTCTCTGACGGCCCGTGGCATCACTACCGGAAAGATCACCAGAGATAATATTAATTCAGTCACCGAAAATATTGGTCTAAGCTTTCGGGCCCAAGCAGAGTTTAGTCGTAATTTTCGACTGCATCAGACCTTTACTTTACGATGGTATAATTCCTTTGGTTACCAACATTATGAAAACGGAGACAACCTCATTAATCTTTTCTTTTTGGGAAGAGCACTCCCCAACGAACCACAACATATTAACTTTCAGGGACTACGCTACATGGAACAACCTGCGGACCGCTACGCGATCTCCGGATTATCTCTGCAACTGGAAATTTTTAATAATAAATTTTTAACGGGACACATCAATTACGGCTACTACCACAGTCCAAAATTTGATTTCTTTTCGGGCACCATGATCGATATTCAGGAACAAGAAGATGAATTATTCGGAGTGGGACTGGAAGCAGGGCTGCTGACAGGAATTGGTCCGGCGTCTTTTTCTACCCAGTATAATATAATGGATAACCAGTTTAATTTTGTCCTGCACCTGGGATATGTTTTTTAGAAAACCCTACCAGTTACGATATCCTAAAACTGGCGGCGTAGCCCAAGCAATAATCCAATGTTAAGGTACTGTTGCTCAAGTGGATAGGTCTCCAGGGTAATCGGCTTTAGCTGATAGCGGAAGTTGGGTTCAACGAGAAACTGGAGGTTGGGACGGATCTGATAAGCCAGACTGACACTTCCATAAATACTAATTCCAAGGTCTTTTTCAAAAGCATTAATTCTTTGCGGATTATTAGAAGTAATAAATTCCAGCATATCTGACTGGGATAATATTTTACCTTTTTGACGGGCATAGATATTAAAATAAGCACCCGCATTGATGCTAAAATTGAGCTTGCCCGCGTCGATCTCATAGCCAAGCAATAGAGGAATATCAACAGAATGATAACGGTTATAATTTCGAATAAAAGTGGTTCCCGTTTCTACCGTAGTAATCGTATCCATCGTTCCACTTTGAACTACCGTAGTAGTTACAGTATCCCCTGCCACTTCCAGATTAAATCGTTCCAGAATCCGGTTGTAAACGATCCCGGTACGCAGCGCCAGTCCCCGTCGGGTAACAATGGACAATCTTATACCTCCACTTATTCCATGAAGAGTTGTTTCAGTCTCTTGCCGTCGTTGACGGTAGGGATCGTCGTCTAGATCTTTGGCCCTTAAGCTGCGAATCGCATACTCAGGAGAAACGAAGGCGTCTACGTAATAATCGTATTTGATTCGGCCCCCCGCAAAACTATAACAACCTTTGGGTCCCCAGGAAAAAGGGATTTTGATGAGCGGCGCGGAAAATGCGGTTTGTAAATCAGGTGCATTATCCAGAAGCGCCGCTGCGTTCGAGTCTAAAAATTTAAGCTGCTGGGTTGATTTAATTTTTTCGGGTGATTCCTTTTCTACGGTACTTACCATTGGTTGGGAATCGGTTGATTTGGTTGGTTGGATAAGGGAGGAAGCAGTGGTGTTTTGGTTTTTGGTTTTTGGTTTTTGGTTCTGAGTTATTGAACTATTGGTAGCAGATCTCGTGCGCTGCTGATTTGATTTTTTGGTGGAAGCTTCCGAAAGAAGGGGCGCCTCGGTATTTTTTAATTCAATCTTTCTATTTTGATTATCAACAGAAGCATTGTTTGTTGTTTCCGCTATCTCTTCAAGTCCAGTGACCGGTGCGTCAGGTATTGCTGCTGGAGCAACGGAGGTAATTGGTGCGTTTGTATCAAGACGAGTGGTTGGTTCGTTGGATTCCGTTTTCTGATTGGTAATAAAATAAACCGTAGTAGCGATTAAAAAAGTTAAGAGCAAGGCACCGATTCCCCATTTCCACCAGACGATTCCTTTCGGTTTTTTCTCTTCTTCCCGCGCAGCATCGAGTTTATCCCAAAGATTAGCGGCCAGGGGAGATTCATAGTCCTGAAGGCCATCCCGAAAATACCGATCTATGTTATTCTCCTCTCTTTTCATGTAGAAGTCTTGCGCAGGGCAATAATTTTGTTTTGTAACAATTTTCTGGCTTTAACCAGTTGGGACCGCGAAGTACTGGCTTCAATTCCCAATTTTTGGGCAATTTCCTGATGGCTAAAACCTTCGATTGCGTAAAGGTTGAAAACGAAACGGTAACCCTCGGGTAGTTCATTAATCAAGTTTAGCAGTACTTCTTCGTTTAATTGTGCAAAAACAACCGGTTCGGTCGAATTTTCGGGCAGGGTTTCTACGCCGATCTGTTCATTTTTAAAACTACTTTTCTTTATATTTTTCAGTGCGTTGTTAACCACAATTCTTCTGATCCATCCTTCAAAAGAGCCCTGAAAATTAAACTGATTTAAGTTGGCAAATATTTTTATGAACGCATCCTGTAACATATCTTCCGCCTCCGCCTGATGTCGGGCGTAACGCCGGCAAACCGTCAGCATCTTACCAGCATACTGTAAAAATAAAGCTTTCTGGCAGGATTTGTCCTCCCGTATGCATCCCTCTATAAGTTCCTTCTCGGTCAACGTACTGTAGATATATTTGATTCATTTTATATATATTAGACTTTATTCTAAAATAATTTATATGCTCCCAAATGATATTTTTTGTCCAGTCGGCAGGCAGGCTCTTCGGCTTTTTTCTCGTTCATAGTTAAGGCTAAGAACTCCAAAAAGAGCCTTAATCTGATCAAAAACCTCTGTTTGGTTTCTTTAAAAAAATTCCAGCATAAAATCTAAGTAGTAAGATAAAAAAAAGAAAGCAGCTATCCCAACTTTATGGGACAGCTACTCTTATCACAAACACGTTAATTATCTTTTATGACGCTAAAATCACCGGACAAGGAGTGAGTCGCTCCGGTATTGTCCGAAAAATTACCCACAAAACTACCCGTCAGGGTCTCTCCTGTTTCCACTGTTTCGTTGAGGGTAATGACAACATTTACTGCTTCAATTTCAAAATTTGTACTATTCAGTTCATCATATAGCACCAGGCTATTTACTTCGTAACTACCCGCACTATCTCCCATAAATCCAAAGGTCAGCGTACCTATATCAGGATCGGTCATAGAAATCATTCCTTCTTCGCTACTTCCCAATGGCTCCAGATTAGCGGCTGTTCCGGTGCTAAGTAATAAGCTTCGATTATTATAATTGAAATTGGTAAATTCATTGAGTCCTTCACAAGCTACCTGGTAGACCTGGACAGGAGATATGTTTTCGGGCAAAGCGGTTAGTGCTGTCTCCTGATTACGGGTATCAAAAGTTCTAAAAGTTAATTCGGCCAGACACTCATCAGAAACCATACTATTGAATCGACCTGCTTCATCTAATTTTACAATCTGCCGATCAGTCACGATCACGTATCCATTGGTCAGCGGTTCTTGATTACAATCTCTGGCCTGACCACTAATTACGGTAATTCCATTACCACCCGAAAAATTCTGATCCAGAAGATTCTGTTCCTCAATTCCAATGTTTTTTTGGTCTGTAAATTCATTGCAGGTCAAGCTGTACACGCCAACTCTAACGGTCGTATTTGCGGGCGCTTTAAAATTATAAGCTCCTCTTGAGTTAGTATAGGTAAACCGGGTAATTCCAGTATTAACGTTGCGCAAGGCCATTAGTACATCTCCTGCTGGTTCGTTATTTTTAGAGACCGTTCCCGAAATAGTTATTCTTTCGGCCATATCTGCGATGGCCCAGAATCCGAATTCACTCACCTGAGCTACGTAAAATTGTCCTTCCAGGGTCGCCGTTCCTTTTTCTTTCCAGACACCTTCTGTTTGATCAAATAACCAGAGTCTTACGGTAGCAGGAGAATTTATATCGGCTATTGGAATACGAATTTTAAAAATTTTATCCGTTGCAATATTTAATGAATTTCCCGAATCATCATTCGCAGCAATCACGAGTATTCCGTAAGGGATCAAACTTTTCTCCGCTCCACTTTCATCTTCCCCAATAAAATCTCCGGGCATTTTTGAACTAAGGTTGATATCCATTAAATCCCACGTATTAGCAAATAAAGAGGCATTGCCCCTAAAGTCGGCAATTCCATCCGCTGGAATTTCAAGTACTGCACCGTCGGGAAGACTATATGTCTCCCCGGCAGTAACAGCGAACGTTCCGATTTCTTGCTTACGTGTTAAAATGAAATTTAAATTTATTTGTGAATTAACCTTTGCGGTTAACGTTCTTGAATTTTCGTAAAAACCTGTTTTACTAACCGTAACAAATGCTTGCTCAATATTTACCGATACATTTTCTAAAAAATATACGCCATTTATATCCGTTTCGGTTTGCCGACTACCAATAAATATTATTGCACCGCTAATGGGAGCACCCGATTCGTCCGTAACGATACCCGAAAACCCTGATTTGACGAACTGCTGCGGATCATTGCTATCAGGGACGAAAAAATCGGCGTCTTTATAGCATCCTACCAGGAGAACGAGGGTTAATAAATAGATTATCTTTTTCATAAGGAACACATTTCTCACTTTTCATCCAGATCTTTTACGCTGATTATCAATTGTTTGACGTAAAATTTAGCTTTATATTATTTGTTGTATATAAAGAAGACCCCGCGAGATGGAAATGTGCTGCCTGAGGAGGTGATTTTTTTTTATTTAAAAAAAAAAAATTGAATACGTGAAAAATCAGGGTAAATAGGATCTAATTTGGCAGGGTGAAAAGTTCTGCCAGTTGGCTGGTTAGCTTACGTCTAACAAGAAATCACGTTAAAGGGAAGCTAACTGGCCAACCAGCAAACTAGTGCCTCGGGAACTAAATAACCGACACCTTATGCGGTCTCTTTTTTCATCATACTTCTTTGCTTATCAGTCGGGTAGCTACGGCTATCCTCCTTCTGCGCGCATTGTTTGATAAAAAAATAGTCTCCCCTAAGGTATC
>CALLLR010000124.1 GCA_938008185.1 uncultured Saprospiraceae bacterium | reverse complement strand
TCCCGAAAGTATATCCCACATCACAATTCGGTAATGACGTTGCAAAAATTGCGCTTGCCGGGGTTTCAATCGTCCGTATGGCGGTCGAAATAGATCAGAGTCTACCAGATTTGCACAGTGTCGGAT
The DNA here is from genome assembly GCA_938008185.1 of uncultured Saprospiraceae bacterium. Lineage (GTDB taxonomy): Bacteria > Bacteroidota > Bacteroidia > Chitinophagales > Saprospiraceae > JALZUU01. Next base: position 3,319 of record CALLLR010000124.1, on the reverse strand, counting down.
ATTGTGAAAATAGGTTAGCTTGTCAGTTGCCCAGCCGTTAAGATGATTAAAAGTATGATTACCGACGGAATGACCAGCTTCGGTCAGCTGCCGAAAAATAGCTGGATGTTTACGGACATTATCGCCCACACAAAAGAACGTCGCTTTGGCGTTATACGCAGCCAGCTGTTCCATCACCCAAGGAGTAACATTCGGAATAGGGCCGTCATCAAAAGTTAGATAAATAACCTTTTCCTGCGTAGGAATCCGCCAGGTAAAATTTGGGAAAAGGTTTTGAATAAAAGCAGGTGTTTTAACCAGATACATCTTCGTTTTTTATATGTTCAGAATTTTTAATGGTTACCATATCTCACAAGTTAGCGTAATTGAAACTACGGTACTCAGTAGAATTAATTACCTTTGTGGCGTGGTATGTCTGTTTGTATGGGATTATCAACTTCTACCGTCATAACGATTTAGGTGATAATTTCGCTGCCAGACCGCCACGTTTTATTTGATACCTAATATAAAATTAATGAACGAAAAAATCAGATTAAGGTTCGCGCCTAGTCCTACGGGACCATTACACATTGGTGGAGTACGTACCGCACTTTATAACTACTTGTTTGTTAAAAAAATGGGAGGTACTTTAATTCTGCGAATTGAAGATACCGACCAGGAGCGTTATGTACCGGGGGCGGAGTCTTATATAATAGAATCTTTGCAATGGTTAGGAATGAACTTTGACGAAGGGCCGGAGATCGGGGGAGATTTTGGACCTTATCGGCAGTCGGAAAGAAAATCGCTTTACGGAAAATATGCGCAGCAGTTGGTAGACGATGGTCATGCTTACTATGCTTTCGATACAAAAGAAGCGTTGGATGCGATTCGAGCGGAGTACGAAGACAGAAAAGAAACTTTTCGTTACGATGGAATTACCCGAAAGCAGTTAAAAAATAGTTTGACCCTTTCCGCTGAAGCGGTAAAAATCCGTTTGGAAAGTGGATCGCCTTACACGATTCGCTTAAAAGTACCACGGGACGAAGAAGTTCTGATCAATGATGTGGTTCGTGGGGAAGTTGTTTTTCGGACCAACGAACTGGATGACAGAATCCTGCTTAAGGGAGATGGTATGCCGACTTATCACCTGGCAAATATTGTGGATGATCACTTGATGAAAATTTCCCACGTAGTAAGGGGAGAAGAATGGTTGCCGAGTACTGCACACCATATATTGTTATACCGATTTTTGGGATGGGAGGATACCATGCCTCAGTTTGCGCATCTACCTTTGATTCTTCGTCCAAACGGAAAAGGAAAGTTATCAAAGCGGGATGGTGCGAAATTTGGAATTCCCGTATTTCCAATTTCCTGGGAAGGTGAAAATCCGGAAGATTCTTTTGAAGGGTTTCGGGAGTTTGGTTTTATGTCCGAAGCAGTGTTAAACTTTTTGGCATTTTTGGGGTGGAACCCAGGAACGGAGCAGGAAATATTTTCCTTACAAGAACTGGAGGAAGCTTTTACACTGGACAGAATCAGTAAAGCGGGGGCACGCTTTGATTTTGAAAAAGCAAGTTGGTTTAATCAACAGTATCTTATTCAAACGGATAACGCTGAATTAGGAAAATTGCTCAAACCTTTTGCGGAAGAAAAAGGCTACGGTGTAACTGAGCAATACTTGACCGCAGTCGCTGGTATGATGAAGGAAAGAGTAAATGTATTACCGGAAATTGTCGATACGGGATACTATTTTTTCGAACCTGTTCGGGAATACGAGGAAAAAATGATTCGTAAAAAATGGAACCCTGATCGAAAAACTGCGTTGTTAGCTCTAAATGAACAATTGGAAAACCTGCCCGATTATCAAGCGGAAAAACTGGAAACCAGCACTAAGGAATATCTGGAAGCCAATGGTTTAGGCTTTGGTGATGTCTTTCCTTTTTATCGAATTGCATTGTCCGGTACGACCAAAGGACCAGCACTTTTTGACATGATGGAAGCCCTCGGTACCACAGAAGTGAAAAAACGATTATTAACTGCATTTCCCGCTTTTGACGAAGTGTTTGCTAAAAAAAATAACAGCTAATGGCAAAATCAAAAAACAACCAATCGGAAAAAAATAACAATGAAAACCTAAAAGGTTTCGATATTAAGGTCAACGAATTTGGAGAAATCATCACCTCCCATAAAATTGATGAGATCAATGAATTTTTAGATGAGAACGTAAAAGACAAGAAACTGGAGAAAGATATAGATTTCCAAGAAGAATGAAAAAAACTACACATATATAAAACTTTTATATAGAATCCTCGTAATTATACCAATGTTACGAGGATTTTTTTGTTATACGAATACTTACTCTTTTTATTTTTGAATAAATACTGACTTAATTAATTGAAAATCAAATAAGTATGATTTAATGTTGAATTATCCGCGGTGGAATATTCAGAAACCCCTCAAAAAATTAATCACTACACTTACCATTTTTTTGTCAGAAAATTCTCCTGAAAAATACCTTGTATTTAACAAGTACAGGGTGGCTGATTAAAAGACAAATAACCACTCGTTCTATCAATTTCGATTGCGACGGGTAACTATATAACTGTTTAATAACACTCAATTTTCTATTATGGAAAACAGATTACAGAAACTGTTTCTATGGACAACTTTACTGATTGGTTCTATTTTGGGAACCTTCAGCCAAAGTATCGCACAAAACAACAATTCTACGCTCTCTAGTTCTACCTCTGTCGCTAATATCACCTTGATATATAGTGGACCAGATACGATCTACGTCGGGGATGACTGCACCGCGCCATTGGACTGGGGTGCCCCAAATTCGGTCTCATTCGTTTGTAATGACCCGGGTTGTGAGGTACTTTCTTTTAATCTTCTCTTTATTATCGGGCAAAACGGTAATTATAACGAAGGAGACCTTATTCCGGTTGGCGAAGAAGTTAGAATCCTTTATGATGTACAAACCAACATCGACAACGTCACCGCGGGACCAACAGTATATTTTCGGGACAATACACCTCCTGTCTTTGATCCCAATAATAATCCAGCGGATGAATCAACCGATTGTTTCTCTGACCTACCGCCAGTACCGCCGATTTCTGCAGTTTCAGCAACGGATAATTGTCCCGCTCCTGGCGGCACTTCTGATGAAGTAACCATCACTTATGACGGTGAAACAACTGTCGGACCCGGAGATTGTAGTGGAGGACAGATTGTACGAACTTGGACTGCTACGGATGGAAGTGGAAATACTTCTCAATATAATCAAACCATTACCATCAATACTGATAACGACCCACCGGTAATTACCGGTTTTCCCAGT
>CALLLR010000123.1 GCA_938008185.1 uncultured Saprospiraceae bacterium | reverse complement strand
AAAGATAAAAACAGGTGATTTCCAGCAGGAAATCGCCTGTTCTGTTTTATGGGAATTGAAGATTAAATCCAAGCCATGAAATTTTATTTCATTTTACAATATCGAAGGATGATCCGGTTTTTAAAAGAATTGGGACTTCATTAGACGTCTGGATATATTACTCGTGATGCTTTGCATTTTGTATTTTTGATAAGGTAATTTTGCAATTTGATAAAAGTTATATGGCCTGTATTTTCTCTGCGTCCTTGTGCGACAATAGGCCTCTTGGAAATGAGATTTTTGACAATTCAGCAAGCAAAGCCATTCAACAACTCAACGAGCGAAGCGCTTCAACACCTCACGATCCAATACCATCTCCATTTTCTCACCATTAGCTTCTCTTCCTTCCTAAAACTTGCTTATATTTGCGAAAACTTCAAATTCATGGCTGAGTTAGAACAAGTACCTGCAATACTTCTACTAGAAGATGGGAAAACATTTTATGGTAAATCTGCTGGAAAAATCGGAACGACTACCGGAGAAATCTGCTTTAACACCGGAATGACCGGTTACCAGGAAATCTTCACAGATCCTTCCTATTTTGGTCAAATTATGGTCACCACCAATGCCCACATTGGAAATTATGGCATCCGCAACGTAGAATCTGAATCCGATCAAATTACCATTGCCGGATTGGTCTGTAAAAATTTTATTAACGAATATTCCCGACAAATGGGAGATCAGTCAATTCAGGAATATTTTGAAGCGGAAGAACTGGTTGGAATATGTCAGGTAGATACCCGCGAGATCGTTCGGCACATTCGGGATAAAGGAGCCATGAACGCAATCATATCTTCAGAAATTAGCGATATTGGAAAACTGAAAAATCTACTGGACAAAGTACCTAACATGGAAGGTCTGGAATTGGCCAGTGAAGTCAGTACCAAGGAGCCCTACTTTTTTGGAGATCCTGCTTCGGAAATGAAAGTAGCGGTACTTGATTTAGGAATTAAAAAAAATATCCTCAGATGTATGTCCGAACGCGGATGCTATTGTAAAGTATTTCCCGCAAAAACCTCATTTGAAACAATGAAGGAGTGGAATCCTGATGGCTATTTCATCTCCAATGGTCCTGGTGATCCGGCGCCAATGCAATATGCCGTTGATACGGTTAAAGCCATTCTACTAGAAGATAAACCGCTTTTTGGAATTTGTTTGGGACATCAGATTCTCGCACTTGCTCTAGGTATTCCTACCTACAAAATGCATAACGGTCATCGTGGAATCAACCATCCGGTGAAAAATCTGGTGACGGGGAAAAGTGAAATCACCAGCCAAAATCATGGTTTCGGCGTAAGCCCCGACGCGATAAAGGCCAACGAGGACAAAGTAGAAATTACCCACATTAACCTTAACGACCAAACAATTGAAGGCATCAAGGTTAAGGCCAAAAAAGCATTTTCCGTTCAGTATCATCCAGAAGCTTCTCCTGGTCCACACGACTCCCGCTATCTATTTAACGAATTCGTCAGTATGATGACCAAGGCAGAACAGCTTTCTCGCTAGGTACAAAAATATAATTACTGCCCTAACCAATATTTTCCTCAAGCGCTACGATCTCCGTTTGTAGAAAGGCCAAAAGTTTTATTAACTTATTTCAAAAAAGAAAAACAATGAGCGAAATTATCGACATACGATCGCGTCAAATTCTTGATTCTCGTGGTAATCCTACCGTAGAAGTAGAAGTGACTACTGGCTATGGAGCATTAGGTCGGGCAGCGGTCCCATCTGGTGCTTCCACCGGAAAATACGAAGCCGTAGAACTACGGGATAAAAACAAAAAAATATACATGGGAAAAGGGGTTACAAAAGCCATTCGAAATGTAGAAGATCAAATCCGCGAACAACTGATCGGAGTAGATGTTTTTGACCAGATTTACATTGATCAGCTAATGATCGACCTGGACGGAACTGACAATAAAAAGAAATTAGGAGCGAACGCTATTTTGGGAGTATCATTGGCCTGTGCTAAAGCTGCCGCTCTAGAGAATGATATGTCTTTATACCGCTACGTAGGCGGCGTAGGTGCACATGTTTTGCCCGTTCCTATGATGAATATCCTCAATGGAGGTTCACACGCGGATAATAGCATCGACTTTCAGGAGTTTATGGTAATGCCCGTAGGAGCAGAACGATTTTCCGATGGACTGCGAATGGGTGTTGAAATTTTTCACCACTTAAAAGATGTGCTCAAGAAAAAAGGATATTCTACGAACGTTGGAGATGAAGGTGGTTTTGCACCAAGCATGAAATCTAATGAAGAAGCAATTATTACCGTTATTCAGGCCATCGAAAAAGCAGGTTATCGACCGGGAGAAGATGTCGTGATTGCGATGGACGCGGCGGCTTCCGAATTCTGGAATAAAAAAGAAAAAAAATATCATTTTCACCAATCTACCGGAGATAAGTTAACTTCTGATCAGATGGTCACTTACTGGAAAGAGTGGTGTGATAAATATCCAATTTTTTCAATTGAGGATGGACTGGACGAAGATGACTGGAAAGGTTGGGGTAACCTGACGGCAACATTAGGAGACCGCGTACAACTGGTAGGAGACGATTTATTCGTTACCAATACCAAGCGTCTGCAAAGAGGAATCGAAGAAAGCTCCGCGAATTCTATTTTGATCAAAGTAAACCAAATTGGTACTTTAACAGAAACGATCCAGGCGGTTAACCTCGCAACGCGCAACAGCTTTACCAGTGTAATGAGTCATCGATCCGGTGAAACGGAGGATACTACCATTGCCGATTTGGCCGTAGCCCTAAATACCGGACAAATAAAAACCGGTTCTGCTTCCCGTTCGGATAGAATTGCAAAATATAATCAATTACTAAGAATCGAAGAAGAATTGGGTGATGCCGCGGTTTATCCCGGGAAAGCGCTACTGTTATAAAAATTTTTAGCACAAATTTTAATCATGGCAAAACGAAAAAATCCATTTCAACCACTGCTGGAGCGAATTCCAGCACCAGCAAGAAACAGGTACTTTATGGTAAGTATCCTGTTTCTTGCCTGGATGGTTTTTTTTGATAAACATGATATATTGACTCAATTTAAACTTCAATCGAGTCAGGAACGACTGAAAGAGGATAAGGCGTATTACGAGAAAAAAATCGAGGAAGCAAAAGCGGATAAACTAGATATTGAGCGAGACAAAGAAAAATTTGCCAGAGAGCATTACTATATGCACAAAGATGACGAAGATATTTTTATATTTGTAGAAGAATAAAATAAAATCATAATATATGTCAGTTTTAGTTAACAAAAATTCTAATATCATTGTCCAGGGATTTACCGGAAAGGAAGGCTCTTTTCATGCCGGACAGATGATCGAATACGGAACAAACGTCGTAGGTGGTGTAACGCCTGGTAAAGGAGGACAATCACATCTCGGTCTCCCTGTATTCAACACCGTAGCCGAAGCCGTTGATAAAGCCAACGCAGATACTACGATCATCTTTGTCCCCCCTAAATTTGCTGCTGATGCGGTAATGGAAGCTGCCGAAGCGGGTATAAAAGTAATCATCTGTATTACCGAAGGTATTCCTGTCCAGGATATGGTAAAAGTAAAAGCTTACCTTCGTGATAAGGATTGCCGTCTGGTTGGACCCAACTGTCCTGGTGTCATGACTCCAGGGGAAGCAAAAGTTGGAATCATGCCTGGATTTATTCATAATCCCGGAAAAATTGGCATCGTTAGTCGATCTGGTACCTTAACTTATGAAGCGGTTGATCAAATTACTAAAGCTGGACTGGGACAGTCTACCTGTATTGGTATTGGTGGTGATCCGATCATTGGTACGACTACTAAAGAAGCTGTGGAGCTGCTTATGAATGATCCGGATACGGAAGGTATTGTCATGATCGGTGAAATCGGTGGTAATATGGAAGCAGATGCTGCTCATTGGATTAAAGAACACGGGACTAAGCCCGTCGTCGGATTTATTGCCGGACAGACAGCCCCGGAAGGACGTACCATGGGACACGCCGGAGCGATTATTGGTGGGGAAGATGATACTGCTGCCGCAAAAATGAAAATTATGGAAGCATGTGGTATTCACGTAGTTAATTCTCCGGCAACTATCGGTGAAACGATGATCAAGGCCCTGAAATTAGCTAAGGCGTAATTTTCAAAGCAGAACTTTAATAAACGACTTTTACGAAAAAGGGGATATTAGCAATAATATTCCCTTTTTCTATTAGACTTTAAACGTTATAGCCTGGTTTTTGGTTTAAAGAGGTGTACAACTGTATTTTCGTTTAGTGGTCCGTTTTTTTGTAGCTATTAAAAAGCTTCGCTATTTTAAGCATCGTACTACTTTAAAAAAAATTGTCATGAATATCTCAACTTCTTCTCTGCAGTCTGCCAGTCCGGCAGACAGGCGCAACGCAACGATTCAATCCATGCAATCACAAGAGTTTGACCTGCTGGTCATCGGTGGGGGCGCTACCGGCGCTGGTATTGCACTCGATGCAGCAGCCAGAGGGTTAAAAACAGCGTTGGTTGAAAAAAGAGATTTTGCTTCCGGAACGAGTAGTAAATCTACTAAACTAATCCACGGTGGACTACGCTACCTGAAGCAGTTGGATATTGCGCTGGTGCGCGAAACTGGAACCGAACGTGCCATCGTTCACCGACTGGCTCCGCATCTGGTTCTTCCGGAAAAAATGTTGATGCCACTCATTAAAAATGGAACCTACGGTTACTGGAGTACTTCTTTTGGTCTCTGGGTTTACGATGTTCTTGCCAAGGTAAAAGGGGACGACCGTCGTAAAATGCTCTCCAAGGAACAGACCCTGAAGCACGAACCATTACTGGATGATCGTATCTTAAAAGGTGGCGGTTTTTACGCCGAGTACCGCACAGATGATGCCCGGCTAACCATTGAGTTGCTAAAAACAGCAGCGCGAAAAGGAGGACTTGCACTAAACTACACGCAGGCGGTCGATTTTATTTATGATGATAAAAAACAAGTAAGAGGTGCTTCCGTTCGAGACAATCTGACGAACGAAAGTTTTAATATAAAGGCAAAAAGAGTCGTCTCGGCAAGTGGTCCCTGGGTCGATAAATTGCGTAAGAAAAATGGTTCCCTTTCTGGTAAACGATTGCACCTGACCAAGGGTATTCATCTCGTATTTCCACACCGCAAAATTCCATTAAATCATACCCTCTATTTTGATGTGCCGGACGGAAGAATGGTTTTTGCCATTCCCCGTGGTAAGGTGACGTACGTTGGTACCACCGATACGGAGTACAAGGGTGATCTGAATAGAGTAGTAGCGACTAAAGACGACGCAGTTTATTTGTTAAACGCAATCAACCACGCGCTGCCTACCGTGAAAGTTGATAAAAATGATATTATTTCCAACTGGGCCGGGCTCCGGCCGTTGATCCACGAAGATGGAAAATCTCCTTCGGAGTTGTCGCGTAAAGATGAAATATTTGTCTCGGATACGGGACTGATTTCCATTGCGGGTGGTAAATTAACGGGCTACCGAAAAATGGCCCAGAGAATTGTAGACCTGGTAGACGAGCAATTACCAGAACCATTTGGACCTTGTCCTACCAAAGATATTCCGTTAACTGAGAATTCATTAAAAGATGCGAAAGCGGTAGAAGCGTACATTCAGGAGATAGAAAATCGGGTGAAGAAATTAGGTCTGATTTCGTATTATGGTTGGTATCTGGTTACTACTTATGGAAAACAGACGGAAATTATTTTAGAAAAAATGCAAGCGTATAACTCGGACACGCCTGACATTGCGTTGCTACGGGCGGAGACCTGGTTTGGAGTACACCACGAAATGGTCAACAGTGTGGATGATTTGTTGGTAAGACGGACGGGCAGGCTTTATTTTGATATTGAAAGTATTCCACCCGCATTGGATATTGCTTTAGCGGATATGAAAAATTATCTGGGTTGGGACGAAAAACGAACGCAGGAAGAGCGAGAGCGAATGGAACTGTTATTGAAAGATGCGACTACGTATTACGAAAAAGAAATGGAAGCGGCTCCGGTGGTTTAGAAAAAGTGGGTAGACTGAAATAATAGGTGTTTAAAATACTGGACTTAACAATTCTACGGTAATTTTGGAAATAAGGCATCTAACGTTAGGACGTTGCCAATTAAGCTCGTGGTATGTTTGTTTTCTACGATTCCAAAAGTACTGATAAGTGTAATGAAAATTATTCCCGAATAATTTTCTAATAAAAAGAAAGTAACACCAGAATCAACACCACCACACCCACAGCTACCATCACTCCAACATACTGACCATTATTCCGATGCAGATTATAGAGGGATTCGATGGCGTCCCGCCACACAAATTTTCTGACGTGCGCCTCCCGACCCAGTAAGCGATACTTGGTTTTACCAATCCGTTTTTGATCACCGTGTTTTTTTAGAACAAAAAAATCTTTATTTAAAAAAGCCAAATCGAATAACTCGCTTTTGATCACTGCATCTCCGTCCATCTGGTCGATGATAATCGTATTGGATTTAGGTAAAGTACGCCAGACTCCGGTATTGATATTTCCATCAATCGATAAGAGGTATTCGTCGTCATCGCGAAAGATATGTAAAACTGCCTCGTGGAAATCATCTTTATCACTAATCTCCAGCCACCGCGTATCAATGTAAAATTCCCGTTCCCGCAAATCCTCGCTGTGCATCTTGATTTCCGGTAAAACGATATCAAGATACTCATCAATCGAATGCGCCTCGGGAAGTTCAAGACTTAGCGTTCGGTTTAGTTTGTCCAGTAATGGATTGTCAATAGCCATAGTGAAATTTGCTAGTTAGCTTGTTGGTCAAATACCTAACAAGCAAAAAGATATTACAGACGCTTCTTTTAAATCGCTTTAGCATCCTTACTCAGCACGTAATTAGCCCCTAAACTAAAGATCAGAACGCCAATAAAAAAGGCATTAATGAAGAATTCTGCTTGTGTAAAGATACCAGCAATTCCTAAAAAGCACAAGAGACCCAACAATCTACCTAATTGCTTACGGGATTTACTGCCTGGTAACGTCTTAAAAAAACCACCCACGGGGATCATCAAAAAGATCAGTACCAAACTCAAAAAGAAGAGCGTTTCCCCGCCCTCTGTTACAAAGAGTCCTTCGTCCGTCAACTCAAAACTATTTCCCAATAAATAGAAACTTACTACTGAAATAATTGCTCCGGTCAGTAAAAAGCTGACCACGGTGGAGGCCTTAAATTCATCTTCCGTCATCGCATGTTTACCCAGCGGGTGAAATCTTAAAAAAGTATTTGAAACCGGCATGGCAATCCAGGAAGAAAAAGCCATCAGAATGTATAAGACAATCAACGGTGTTAGAATCGTCGCCAGTACAGGATAAACATCGGCAATAAAAAGAACAAAATGATAGAGGGCATAGATGCCAAGCAAAAAATACCATCTGCTTTTTGATTGCAGCTTATTCATCCACAAAAAATACTTCAGCACGTAGCGGTAGAAAATATTTTTAGCCTTAATGGCTTCTTTTAATCCTGACCTGGTATATTCGTTTGTGGGATCCAAACGCAAGGATTCTTTAAAATGGGTAACTGCTTTTTCGTAGTCATCCTGCTCGATGGCTACCCAGCCACGATTGGCGTGAGAAAGGGCATTTTCCGGTGAACGACTCAGCGCAAAA
>CALLLR010000122.1 GCA_938008185.1 uncultured Saprospiraceae bacterium | reverse complement strand
TGATTAGACACAGTTAATTGAACACCCCCGTTGAATCACTTCGTTTATGGACGTATTAAGCTATTTTTTTAAAATAGTTGCCTTTTTTTTATGGAATTTCCGGGATTCGATCATCTTAGTAATAACCAATAGCAATTGAAGCCATTTTTTCAGGTTGCAGCAAAGACGTTTGTAAAAAAATATTGGTTTTCTTACCTAGGCGATCGTGTTCTGCGGTCGGGACTGGATGGCCACTGCTTTGCCTCTTCTCAAGGCAGGGGCTAGGAGCGAGACGTTGGGCCTCGCGCAGGGGGTGGGAAAACAAGCCCTCCCTGAGGGCTTGTCTATGTCTGCTTCGTTCATTTCACTCAATTAGTCACTTTCCTTCGAATCAATTTGCCCGTTTTATCGATTGTCTGCATTTCCATTACAAGTCTCCACTTTTCCTTCCTTTCATCTGATTTCTCATTTTCTAAACCAAACAAATTCGCTATTCTATCTCTCCTACCCTCAAAACATGACTATATTTGCGCAAAAAAATATAGATGGAAAATATTGAAGATTTAATAAAATTGCTCACTCTGGAAACGTTGGACCCTTGTCTTTACCGAGGACAATCCTTTATGACCCCGTGGGGTCGGGTTTTTGGTGGACAGGTCCTCGGACAGGCGATACACGCGGCTTATCAAACCGTTCCGGAAGATCGGCTTGCGCACTCGATGCACGCATATTTTGTTCTGGGTGGTGATTGTAATTTTCCGATAATCTACCACGTGGACACGATCAGGGATGGGGGTAGCTATACCACCCGACGGGTAACGGCACGACAAAAGGGGAAAACGATTTTTGTCATGGCTGTATCTTTTCAAAAAAAGGAAAAAGGTTTTGATCACCAAATTATGGCACCCAAAGTACCACCACCAGAAAAACTTCTGACGGACGTCGAACAACTCAAATTTCTCGAAGCCATTGATCCCTTACTCTACCGTCGGATGAAAGGAATTCATCCCCGCGCCATTGAATTTCGTCCGGTAGAAAAACCTGATCCCCTTAATCCTAACCCGGCCCCTCCTTTCCGAAATATCTGGTTGCGCGCAAAGGAAAAACTGGAAGCCTCTATTCCTTTACAACACCAACTGCTGGCCTACGCCTCCGACTATAACCTTTTATTGACGGCCGTCAATCCACACCAGGCAAAAACCAAACGAGGCAATTTATTTTTGGCCAGTCTGGATCACGCGATGTGGTTTCACCGAGATTTTAATATGAGCGATTGGTTGCTTTACGCACTCGATAGTCCGAGTGCTTCAAATGGTCGGGGATTTTCGCGGGGCAATTTTTTTGATCGACAAGGTAAGTTGGTGGCTTCGGTGGTACAAGAAGGCGTGATCCGGGAAGGTAAGTGACCGATCCCGACCGAAGGGAGGGCATCGTACGACAGTGCGATGAGGGAACGCACCGCGAAAGATTTCCTTTAGAGCCTGTCCCGGGCATCTTCCCGGAAAACACAAGATACGGGACGCCAAATGACACACTTGGCCATACAGTCTCCATACTCAATTAATTCTGATCAGTGAAGTTTGTAAAACTCTATGATTATATTTATATTAGACTATCTATAAATCTAACTAATAGTTGTTTGCGCAGCAAGAGCTATTTCTTCCGAAAGATAGAAGGAAGAAAAAAGCAAAAATTTAATAGTCAAAAATATTCTTTATGAAGGCTCGTAAAATAAATAACCTAACAGTAGAGGAATATATTCAACAAGAAATTGAATCCAGTTGTAAATATGAATATCATGATGGTAAAATATACGCGCTGGCTGGTGGAACGTTAAATCACGGCCTGATTTGTGGAAATATATTTGGTGAATTACGCAGCAGGTTGAAGGAAAATGATTCCAAATGCTTACCACTTAATACAGATATAAAATTACATATACAAAAAACCAATAGTTACGTTTATCCGGATACGATGGTTATTTGTGGTGATATTAAAATGGCAACAGAAGAGCCTAATTCCGTAACTAATCCGGTACTTATCATTGAGGTGCTCTCAAAATCAACTGCGGAATATGACCGGGGAGATAAATTCCATCTCTACCGGCAAATCCCTTCCTTTAAAGAATATGTAATTATCGATCAGAAGAGATATATTGTTGATGTACATTATAAACCAGAAAATAGTGATCTTTGGAAAATAACAAGATTTGAGGGAATAGATAAAACCGTTTTTTTTCAATCTATTGATATTTCGATTCCAATGAAAGATTTGTACTACCGAACCAATATTGATTTTCCAGAATAAAAAATCGTCTACACAATCCCCATTCTCCCCAAATCCAGCGGAATCTTTTTCCCACCCTCCCGGATAGACCGATAAATAGCTTCCACAATAATCATATCCCGTTTGCCCATTTCTCCGGGTGCCCGGTTGACGGTACCTTCTTTTATGTGCTGGGCAAAATCGTCCATTTGCAATTTTTGCTGGGATTCGTGCGAGAACTTGATTTCAGTACCATCCGAACGCCGACCACTTAAAGGACCATAACTATTCGCGGGGCGCAATTCAAACCAACCTTTAGACGCACCTACGTACATGCTGTTGACGTTTACATTATGCGAGGTAAAAATATTTCCGACGATCCCTCTCGGAAATTCAAACTGGGCAGCGATGGATTCGTCCGTTTCTTTGAAATATTCGGGCCGTGTGCTAAACTCCTGCGCGGAGACGGAAACTGGATTTTCTCCCGTTCCATAGATGGCCGATTGAATAGCATAAACGCCCATATTGACCAAGGCACCACCACCGGACAAAGCTTTGTTCAGTCGCCACTGATTGGGATTGCTGGCAGAAAAATACCCTGCCTCGGCAGTGATGTACCGGATATCTCCAAAGGTTTTCTCCCGTACCATCCGCTTGACCTCCTGGGTGTAAGGCTCAGACTGCAACCGATACCCCATCCCTAATTTTACCTTCGCTTTTTTACAAGCCGCAATGATCGCATCACATTCTTCCACGTTCATCGCCATTGGTTTTTCGCAAATCACATGCTTGCCGGCACGTGCCGCCCGGATACAAAAATCAGCATGCATACTATTGGGCAAAACCACGTAGACAATATCAATCGAATTGTTTTTAACAATGGTATCGAAATTTTCGTAATTATAAATATTTTCTTTTGGAATGTTATATTTATCCGCCCAGATTTTTTCCTTTTCCGGGGTTCCCGTTACAATCCCCGCCAGATAACAATGGTTGGTGTCTTGCAGGGCGGGAGCCAATTGACCAGCACTGTAACCACCCAACCCTACCAGGGCTACCCCCAACTTTTTACCATCGGTCGCGCCGATTCCGGCAGCACAAGCAGCAGGTAAGGTGGTGGCCACGGAAGCAATCCCTACTCCTTTTAAAAATGATTGGTTGAATTTTCTTCTGGATATTTTTTTCATCTTGAGTTTGGATTAAATGAAGGAAACTAATTCATAAAGTGAACTTACCTCTGCGGAAGATAACCCCCGACTATAAATTATTGTAATTCAACCTTATTTTATCGAACCAGATCATTGATATAATAAAGATATTTTAGCAGAACCGAATTCAGTTTTAAATTTAATTCAATCAGTTTGATCCGACCGTTGATGTATTTTTCTTGCCTTTTATTGAGTAAAAATACGGAGCTTTCACCGAATTGAAATTTTATATTTTCCCCGTCGAGTAATGCCTTATAACCCGCTACGTTTTGAGCGATCAGATTAACCTGATCCCGCAAGATGATTTGTTGTAACAGATTACTTTCGATCTTGTTAAGGATCTCGTTTTGCTTATTTTGAACATCCAGCAAACCTTCCTGAATTTTGATTTCCCCCATTTTTACATCGGCTCTTTCGGATCGTAAAAATAGCGGCATAGAGAACTCGAATCCCAGTTTGTAATCCGAAGTATTATAGGTAGGCACCAGATTATCAGTAGTCGCCAGCAAGGGATTAACTTTTGCCTTTAGTTTGGGTTTTAATTTTTCTTTTTTGAGTCTTAAGTCCAGCTCATTTAAATTCAGTTTATTCAGTTTTTCCATAATTAAAGGATTGGTCCGGGTCAGTTCCTGAATATTTCTGACATCGCTTACGGTAAATAACTCACGGCGGTAATCCTCGGGTTTGGTAAGGGGTTCTAATTCCAGCGGCACTTGATTAAACCACAAAAAATTCTCAACCATTTGTCTGGAATCTTGTAGATCAACGTTGTTATAATTGGTCAAAGCAATGGCATCCTGTAATAAAATAAAAGCCTCTAAGGTATCCATCGCCGTTTTTTCTCCACCGAAAAAAGACTCCTTTGTATTTTCCAAATACTGCGTCGCTAATACTTCGTTTTCTAATAGAACAGATTGTACGTAAAAAAATTGTTGCCAATTCAGATAGGCCAGAGAGGCGGAGAAAAGTAATTCGTTAAGAATAATCTGTTGTTGATTAAATGCCATATCCTGCATGACAATGGCCTGATCTAAGGCGATCCGCCGTTCGTTTACCAGCAATCCTTGCAGCACATCTACTTCGATTCCGACGTTCCATAATCCAAACTCGTCCGTCGTTTTTTCGGGATTTAAAAAAACACCTTGCGTATTTTCGTATCCCGCTACGACCGAAATACCGTATTTGGTCGGGACCCGTAAGCGGTTGTTAAAAATCCGGTAATATCTTTTATCATCAAAATTCTTTTGGTTCCAGTCTGCATTGAGGGTTGGATCCAGATTACCCTTGGCGGACAACCACGCTAAGTCGGCCAACTCCAGTTTTAGATTGGCCTGTTGGGCAATCGGATGATAGTTAAGGATATTGACCAGATATTCCTGATAAGACAAAACAGTACTGTCTGGTTGTGCCTGTCCAACCAAAAAAGTTAATAAAAATATTACGACCCAAATACATCTCCCTTTCAGTAATTCCAGCATTTCTTTTTAGGATTTTAAGAGCTTTAAATTATCGAGGGTTTTTCCGTGGGGTCTAGGTTTTCCATCTTCACCAACCAGGACAAAAACAATATTATCAATTTTGATGATCGTTCTTTTATTAAATACATTACGCACTTCACAAGAAAAACTGATGGACGTACGCCCTATTTTATTAAAGCCGAGTCCGATTTCAATCACATCCCCTTGCTCCGCAGAATTGACAAAATTAATTTCGGACATATATTTTGTCACAACGTTCTTTGAGTCCAGTTTGGTCATGGCATAGATACCCGCCTCCTCGTCAATCCATCTCAACAATGCACCACCAAATAGCGTATTTCGTGCGTTAAGATCGCCTGGTTTGATTAATTTCCTTGAATAAAAATTCATATTATTTAATTGATTTTGCGGGTGCTTTACGCTTAATTTTTTCTTCTTTTTCCCCTTCGGCCTTCTTGTAAAAATCAGCTGGAAAGCCATTTAACTGTCGCCATATTTCGTACCAAATGGGTACATCATTCAATAAAATAAAAGAGTTGACTCCCGTTCCTACCCTCAGAATTTGGGGCCATTCTTTTTCTTCGTTATTGGGACTGATCATAATCCGGTAATAACCATTTTCACTAATGAACCGATCAATCGCCACAATATTACCCGAAAAAATTCCGGTAGAGGCTTCCGGCCAGCCACTAATTACAATGGCAGGCCAACCATCAAAACGCAACCTTACTTCATCCCCCGGACGAATCAACGGTAAATCCTGTGGCAGCAAATATGTTTCTACCGCCAGGTCATATACGTCGGGCATAATCGTCACAATATCAGTACCTTCTTTGACAATTTCTCCGATCCCCTTTTTAACGGTCTTGGTGACGTAACCAGATTGTGGTGCGGTAATAAAATAGAATTGTTGACGCTGACTATAATTACTTAATTGGTTTTGCAATTTAGAGGTAGCCGCCATGGTTTCGAGTTTGGCTGAAAGCGCAGATTGTTGATCCGATTGCGATTTGGACAATTTATCTACGTACTCATTTTCAATGGCCCCCAACTCAATCTTTGAATTAATCAGCATATTTCTTTGGTTCAGTAATTTGTTTTCCTGAACCGTCACCTTTGCCCGGGTTTGTTGTAATTTCAATTCTTTCTCCTGCAGTTCAGATAGTGATTTCAGCCCTTTATCAAATAATTGCTGAGTTCGCTCAAACTGATTTTCAGCAATCTCCAGATTTAATTTAAAAGCCACCAGATCAATACTATCGGTGTTTATTTTATTACGGCCTTGCTGAATTTTATTTCTGGTTTGTTCCATTTTCAGGATCAGCGACTGTTCCAGTGCTTTGTACTGTTTTTCCAGCGCTCTTACTTTGGCATCATACGAAGTGATACTCTGACTTTTGGCATCTACCTGCTCGGTGGTCCGGGCAATCAAATCCGGATCAAAATATTCACTTTTTACTTCCGATAGATGTACAATGGTATCTCCCGCCATGACAAAATCGCCTTCCCTTACGAACCAGTTTTCCAACCGACCGGAAATAACGGATTGTATCGCCTGAGGACGTTGTTCCGGTAAAAGTGTAGTGACCTGACCTTTTGCTTGAATATTTTGGGTCCAGGGTAAAAACAAGGCGATAATAAATATTAGTAATAAAGCCAAAAACAAAAACAAGGACAGTTTTTTGACCTTGGATTTTCTTAATAAACCAAATGATTTAAAGTCACTCAAATTTATATAAGAATTAATACTATTTTCTGATATATTGAGCATAATTTAAATTAAAGGTGATAAATTAATCGTTGAGGTTGTCTTTTCTTTCCAGTAATAATAATCCGCGACAACTATTACGGTCCAGTCTCTTTCGGGACTCATAATATAATCGATAATGGCTTTTTTGGTTTGTTCTTCTACAAACTGCAGTGGATCTTCGAGCAGTAAAAGCTTCGGTCGAGCCACCAAAATTCTGGCGATTAATAGTTTTTGAATAATACTCCGTGGAAGCCTTCTTCCGCCACTATCGACAAAGCTATCGATTCCTTTTGGTTGTTTGACAAAATACCGATCGAGAGAAAGAATTTTCGTGACTTCCTGCAGACTTTTATCAGAAATCAAACGCCCTATCAGAATATTTTCTTTAAAGGTTCCTTCAAAGAGTTGGTTGGTTGGAAAAGCGATACCAATTTGTGCATATAAATTATCTCGGTTATAATTAACCAGCGGCACACCACCAATATAAATTTCTCCATCTGCAATCTGATGAATACCAGCAATAATTTGTAATAATAAAGTTTTACCACTTCCTGATTTTCCGGTGATACAGACCTTTCCACCCGCAGGTATCTCAAACGAAAGATTTTCAAAAATACTTCTCTTTTCATCCGGAAAACTAAATTCAATATCTACCGCGTCTATACTCAAAGCAGCTTCTTCTTCTATTTCTGCGGTACCGGTATTGGTATCTAGTTTTAGATCAGTCACGTAGCCAATCTTTTCCAGAGCGGTCAATACATCGTAAATGGTATCAATAATTCTTAATACCTTTTCTACGGAATTTATTATCAAGATGATCACAATTTCTGCGGCGACAAACTGCCCTAAATTCATCTCATCACTAAACACCAAAAACCCACCAAGGATCAATAAACCCGCTGCCAGAAATACTTTAAAAGCGATGAAAAATCGAAATTGATTAATCAACACCTGAAAATGCTTTTCCCGCTGGCCTAAATATCCTACGACGATATCATCCGCTTTCTCAAGATGAAACTTACTGTACCCGTTTAATTTAAAACTCCGGTTAACCCGTGCGACTTCCTCAAGCCAATGGACCAGTCGATATTTATATTTACTCTCCATTAAACTCGTTTGCAAACCGCTTGGTCCCGTAATTCTAAATATTAATACCAGAATTACGACCAAAGAAAATCCAAGAATAATGAAATAGGGACTGTAGATCGCCAGTAAAATCAATCCAAAAGTAATCTGAAAAATAGCCAGCGAAAAGTCTATTAAAATTTTTGGTAATCCCTTCTGAATGGTTAGAGTATCAAAAAAACGATTGGCCAGCTCGGGTGCGTGAATCTTATCAAGTTGAAAGAATGTAATTTTTGGAATCCTGTAAGCAAATTCAAAAGCGGACCGCGCAAAAAGGTCTTGCTGAATATTTTCCACAATCCTCAACTGTACTACCTGCAAAGTGCCCGTAATCGCAATTCCTATTAATACAAAACCAACCAAAACTATCCAGGAAGAGGTTATTTCTCCCGTCTGAATATAATTGATTATGGCCTGAATACCCAATGGTAAAGTAAGATTTACTACTCCAATAAAAATCGCATAGATATATATTTGCCTGATTTCAGATTTATATTGTGATAACAAATTCCAAAATCGCTTTACCGATGATAAGCCCATATTTTGTCGCTTCTATTTTTGTAGGTTAAACTACTAAACTTCTTTAACTTTATCCTAAATCCACGGCTGTAACGCTATATTTTAAGAAATGTTCAGAATACTTTCTGAAAAAACAGCAAAATAATCATAAATGATAGCATTGCTATCATTTATTTTAATTTTTTTCACTCTTTTACCAAAAAAAAGGCAAAATAAGCTAATCTTCGGTAGAAAAGGAGGATGCGGGCAATCCAACCCGATTAAATAAAGTACCAGCAAAATAATCTCGCCATCCATAACGGGCATAACGTGGCGCGGAGATTTGCGGAGCACTCAGAATTATTTGATTGTTAAATACTTCGGCCTTGGCAGGAACATATTTTTTATCTGCTCCGGCGATCTCAAAACCTGCGCCTCCTCTTAGTACCAATCCGTCCTTCGCTTGCTCAAAATGCAAAATAATTCGATGGTCGTCCAGCTTAAAGTTTTTATATACCGGCCCAGAAGGAACCATTACTTTTTCATAATCGTTGACCAGGGCCAACCTCGCCAACCGTTCTCCTACTGCCTGCTTATTGCCAGGATGTATGCTAAGAGAGTCGCCAATATCCATCGTTATAGCCATCCCCGTCTTTGGGGTACGCAGGCTCTTGCGTTGAGCATCGCGCAGTGGAGGAGACAACTTATTACCTGTATATTCGTAAGGAGCAATCTGCACAAAATAAAAAGGTAATTCCCGCTTCCATTGTTCCCGCCAATCACCAATCAGCGCCGGAAATAGCACTTCGTATTCCTTCGCCCGTCCAACGTTGGATTCGCCCTGATACCAGATGGTACCGGCCAGAGAATACGGGACCAAAGGATGGATCATGGCGTTGTATAAAGACGTCGGTAACCCGTTGGGATCGCTCAGGGCCAACAAGGGCCGTTGGCTCAATTTGTCTTGCTGATCCAGTCCATAAACCAACAGCGATTTGCTAATTAGTTCAGCGTAGAAAAGACCAGACCACTCCCCTTCCAGACCGACTACTTTCCCGTCTGCAGATTTTAATTGCATTGGACCAGAAATAGTAGAGCCGCCACCACCATCGAAATGCTCAATGGCAATAATATTCGTTCCACTCTCTATCATAGATTTTGGAATCAGGTATGCTCTTTTCGCATTCCAACTCCAGGTGGCGCCAATTTTGTTTCCATTAAAATAAATAATATCCGCGTCGTCGATCGCGCCAATGGTCAACGTATAATCGGTATTCGGATCAATGATCTCTACTTGTTTTCGGTACCAAAAAACACCGTTTAACCGCTGTGAGGCCACGTTACCGGAAATAAAATTTTCGGTGCGGCATGCTCCTGCGGGCAGTGACATTTTTGCCCAGGTCCGGTCGTCAAAATCAGGGGATGAAATTTCTCTGGTGTCCAGATTCATTGCTTCCAGTTCGTCCAGATTTTCCGGTATGGGTATTTTCTCAAATGCACCGGTCCAGTTATTGGTAACGGTAGGATTGTAAGTAGATATCATTTCGATAAAATGTGGAAATTCGGATAAACCGGATTTACTGACCCAGGCCTCGGCGACCGTTCCTCCCCAACTGGAATTGATAATACCGATGGGAACTTTCAATTCTTGATATAATTTTTTGGCAAAGAAATATCCGGTAGCGCTAAAATCCTCGGCCTGCGCCGGAGCGCATACCTGCCAGGTTCCGACGAGGGTATCCTGCGGAATGGCACTAAGGCTGCGCGCAACTTTGAAGAACCGAATAGCGGGATAGTCGGCATTCGCAATTTCGGCAAGACCATTATCAATAGGTTCCTTTGTCCCGAATCCCCGGAGTGGCATCTCCATATTGGACTGGCCGGAAGCCAGCCAGACTTCCCCGATCATTATGTCTTTTAACTGGATCGTCGAATCAGCCGTGGTGATGGCCATTTCGTAAGGACCTCCCGCCGCGGGTGTTGGAATACGGAGTTGCCAGGCTCCTGTTTCGCCCGCCTGGCCCGTGATGGATTCCCCCCAGGACCCCGTGACGGTGACCTTTTCTCCCGGTGTATATTTTCCCCAAACTGGAACGGACTGTTGTTGTTGTAAAACCAGATGATCCGAAAATAAAGATCCTGTAGAAAGGGGTTGTTCCGCTACGGGATGACAGGCAAATAATGATAATAACAAAAAAAGGGTGAGGGATAGATAAGGGTTTAGACAATTTTTCATGATATACTTTTGTGTTTTGCTTTAAGCGAAGGTAGGAAATTCCAATTGAAATTCTATGATTGATAATTAACGGTAGAAAGCTGGTTTGCTACTCGCCATTCTAATGCGATAACAAATGCGACCACTAGTGTTTCTACCACAAAATAGATAACTCCCAACGTTGATAATTCCGAAAAATAATAGATGACAAATCCAGTGGTAATCAAACAATAAATTCCATTCGTAATGGCAATAAATTTTAGGAAAGGCGCATGTTTTTTTTTTAATTGAATAGCACAACTAAAAGAATAAATAGAAAAGATCACCGCCACGGCTCCTAATACATAACACTTTTCAACCGGCATACCAAAAAGGGGATGAAAGTAAGTCAGAATCACACCCGTTAAAAATGCGGTTAGCAAAGCACCGGCTCCATCTAGTAGAAAAACTTGATTCGGAGACATATTCATAGTCGAAAGATACTAAGAATATGGGAAAGGGAAAAAGCGAAGGCAATGACCTATTTGCAGTCATTGCCTTCCGAATTAGTTAGTTAATCTGTGAACATAACATTTACATAAAACACAAAAGTATTTAAATCAAAATCCATATACGGCTGCTAACACAAAAGAGGCCAGCGATTTATTAAATTCCAATTCATCTTGATAGATTGGTTGCGAAGCCGCATCAAGTCTAAATTCAGGAATCAACGTTAAATTACCAATGGTATAATTTGCGGAAAACGTAAAATCAATAAGATTTTCATCCCTGGCAATTACCTCAATACCGTTATCAGCAAAATACTCTCCTCTAATTCCCAGCTTCAAGTTTTCCATGACCGCAGCCTGTGCGTACAATGCCACGCCCGCAAAATTATCCTTAGCCACCGTTGTATTTAATCCTAAATAAATTTTTTCGGTAACGTCTATACCACCAGTGATATCCAACTGGTAAAAACCATCCTGAAAAAGACCATTCAAATACACACTTCCTTTTCCAAAATCATAACCCAGTTGTAATCCTCCTACGTACTCGTTGAGTAGATTATATTCTGTAAAATCAGTTGGATTAAAAACCCCGGCCATCAAAGAAAAGCCATTCCCCAAATCCGCATCAAACTTTAATCCGGTATGTGAAAAAGGTCCGTAAGAAAACATATAACTGGTGGAGTAATTAAAATTGCCGGTTGGAGAAATAACCTCATATCCTAAAAACGTATTAAAATTCCCGATCGTCACCTTAAATTTGTCGGAGACATTCCAGTAAGCATATAACTGGTTAACAATGTTACTACTATTACTGGAACCATCACGGGTTGATCTTAAAAGTCCAGAGAGAAAAGTAGCGTCCTCTCCCCGCGGTCCAAAAACGAGATCCGCCATAAAACCTGCTTTAGCACCCTCTTTAGAAATCGTCAAATTGGCCATTCCCAGGGCGAACCCAGGAAGGTTGGCAAAGGAAGTTCCCGGGGCAACCTCCGCATCTGCGTTGAAATTTACCCGGTAATAAGTGTCAATAGAACCACCAAATTGAATTTTAGCATCTGCTACCGCAGTCGTATCCGCTTCCGCGCTTTCCAGCGTTTCTGTTGTTTTTGGCGTTGCTGATTCTGACGTTAGCAGCATAGATTCAACGCTATCCTGCGCGGTAAGTGCACCTATCTGTAAGATTAGAGAAATCATTAAAATTGTAAAGTTCTTCATTGTTCTGATTTTTAAATTTTAAGAGAAAATTTTTAAAATTTGAACAAGGAATACCCGGTCAGAACCGACAAATTGTTCCAAAATAATTTGGTTGATCTGCTTTTTCTGATTAAATTTACTTTAGCAAGGAATGGCGGATACTCCGTTGTTCTTGAGGAAGGCTTCTGTTCGCGCAGAGGCCTTCTCGCTTTTCTGGATGAAATTATTATTTGGTATTTTAGTGTTATATAAATAATATGCTGGTTGAGTAAAAGATGGTACTCAACCAGCATTTACGGTATTAGTTAAAAGCGTAAGCGCTCAAATCGTGTTCTTCTACGTCTAGTCCTTTTACTTCTTCTTCGGAAGACACCCGGATTCCAAAAATTATTTTCAAGAGATAGAATACAGCAAAAGAAAAAGTAAAGGTAAACGCACCGATGGCAACAATACCCACTAGCTGTGCCCAAAGCGTCCCTACTCCTTCTCCGTAATTTCCAAAGATGGCTACGGCAATCGTTCCCCAGATTCCACACACCAGGTGTACGGACGTGGCTCCCACGGGATCATCCAGTTTCATTCGATCAAAGAAAGTAACGGATAAGGGAATAAGAATACCAGCTACCAAACCGATGATGATACTGCTTGGTATCGCTACTCCATCGGCACTCGCCGTAATTCCAACCAGTCCACCTAAAATCCCATTTAAAACCATCGAAAGATCGTAAGATTTAAACATTAGATAAGAAACGACAAAGGCGCCAATCGCTCCGGCAGCAGCGGCCAGGGAAGTCGTCACAAAAACCAGGGATACAGCGGCAGGATCTGCGGATAAAACGGAACCTCCATTAAATCCAAACCAACCAAACCATAACAGGAATACACCAATGGCTGCAAGTGGCATACTGTGACCCGGAATGGGCTTGATCCCTTTTTCCGTATATTTTCCTTTTCTGGCACCGAGTAAAATTATTCCGGCAAGCGCCGCCCAGCCACCAACGGAGTGTACTAAAGTGGACCCGGCAAAATCGTAAAAACCCATTGCATCCAGCCAGCCAGCTCCCCATTTCCACATGCCCGTAATGGGGTAAGAAAAGGTAACAAATAGAGTACAGAAAACCAGAAAGGGAACTAATTTGATTCTTTCCGCTACCGCACCGGAAACGATCGTACAGCAGGTAGCCGCAAACATTCCCTGAAAAATAAAGTCAGTGTAATAGGTATAATTTCCGTAGGCAGCAGTCAAACCACCTTCAGGCGGCGTAAGACCAAAACCGGAAAATCCAAAAAATCCTCCCGCATTCGTACCGGGATACATGAGATTAAATCCAATGATATAATAAGTCAACAATCCAATAGAAACGATCATGACGTTTTTGAAAAGTATGTTGACCACGTTCTTTTTTTGTACCAATCCGGCTTCGAGCGTGGCAAAGCCTAAGTGCATGATAAATACTAAAACGGTCGCTACGAGTAGCCATAAATTATTGGCCATAAATTTTGCCTCATTTGCGGCGGCGAGTACCTCGTTGAGCATTTCAGGTGTTACTTGTTCCATTCTTACGTTTATTTAAAGTTTAAGAGTTTATTTTATTTCTGGAAAATGACGGGTTAACTATTAATTGCTTCACTTCCAGTTAATGAAGTTCTAATGTTTATGATTTCATCAATATTGCTTACCGTAATGAGTCCGTCTCCTTTTTCGCCGGTCTTGGCAGCTTCCGAAATAGCTTCAATGGCGGCAGCGACGTAAGGTTCAGAGATGAGTAATTCAATTTTTATTCTGCCGATGTACCCGATATCGTAGGCAGCTCCCCGGTAGGTAAGGTGCTTGCCGGCCTGATGACCGTATCCTTTTACTTCGTAGAAAGTAAAAAAGTTAATTTCCTTTTTTCCGAGTGCTTCTTTGACCTCTTCAAATTTGGAGGCCCGGACGATGGCTTCAATTTTTTTCATATCTTGTTTTAAGGTTTGGTTTGGATGGTGAATAAAAAATTCGAAAATGGTGCACCTAGATGATTATAAAGGCAAAATTAACAGGCATTTCTGCCTAATTCTCCTAAATTTTCGTAAAATTGTGGTGTGTAAGCCCGCCAAATTATAGCCAACTAATTGATTTTCAACAAATTATCTCTTATTGTTAATTATGGCTATATCCAAAACAGATGACTTATTCAGGTTAATTAAATCTTTAACCAAATCGGAAAAGCGAACTTTCCGCCTTTTTGCGGAGCGAATTAAGAGCAGTGAAGAATTGCTCTATATGCAGCTATTTGACAGTATGGACAAGCAAAAAATACTGGACGAGCGCGCCATTCGCTCCAAACTTGGCAACCTCTCTCCGGTCAAATATTCCAATGCCAAACGTCATTTATACGAACAAATCCTGACCAGCCTGCGGATGCTGAAAAAATCCAAAAATTCTAATATTCAACTCCGGGAATACATCGACTTTGTGCACATCCTGTACGGAAAAGGATTTCATTTACAGGCATTAAAAGTATTGCAGAAAGCAAAAAAACTGGCAAAGGAACACCACCACGATTTTAATCTGATCACCATTATTGAATTAGAAAAACTCATCCATTCCCGACATATCACCCGTCAGAAAACCAAATTCATTGAAGAAATTACGGAAGAGGCCCTCAATAAGATTGATACCTTGTCCAACCGCGTTAGACTGAGTAATTTAAAAATGTTATTACACCGGTTTTATATTGAAAAAGGCCACGTAAAAAATGCTGCGGAAGCGGAAAAAGTTCGTCAGTTTTTTGAACAACAAATTCCCGCACCTGGAAATATGCCCCCGGGTCAAATGGAAAGGGTGCTCCTTAATCAGTCCCACGTCTGGTATTATTATATTTTAAATGATTTTGAAAATTGCTACAAATACGCCGCACAGTGGATCCAGGTTTTTCAGCAATACGATGAATTACAAACCCGGGATATTAATTTGTATTTACGGGGTTATCATTATTTATTGACTTGTACTTATAATTTAAAAAAACAGAAAACCTACGCTCGCTACCACGCAGAACTGGAAACATTCCGTAAAACGAATTACCATCGATTTAACCGAAACACGCAGGTACTTTCTTTTTTGTATACCCACTCCGGCAGATTGAACTTACATTTCCTGAACGGTACTTTCGACGAAGGAGTAAAGAGTATCAAAAAGACACTGGCCCGTTTAGAGCGGTACAAGGATATTCTGGACACACATAAAGTCATGATTTTTTATTATAAAATTGCCTGGATGTATCTGGGAAATAACCAACCGGATAAAGCCATCAAATATCTGAATTATATTTTGGACATGACCAATGCTTCCCTCCGATCCGATATTCAGGCCTACGCCCGCCTCATGTTTTTAATGGTGCATTTTGAACTGGAAAATTATAAGCTTTTACCTTCGCTAATTAGAAATTATTCAGTATTCTTTACCAAAAAAAATCTGGATAATAAAGTACAAACCTGCTTTCTGTTCTTCTTTAAAGAAATCATTAATACGCCCATTTACGAACGTAAAGAAGTGATGACAAAATATCTTAAAAAACTCCAGATACTGGAAAATAATCAGTACGAAAAACGCGCTTTTTTGTACCTAGATTGTGTCAGCTGGTTGAAAGCGAAGATAATGCGGCGGGCAATTGGAGAGGTGATCCGGGAGCGGAATGGGGAGTGACGACCCGAAAATTTTTAGGAATATAGATCTACTTCTTTCCGTCCCTAACAGGCCCTAAATCAATATTCAATATTGGATGCTCATATCGAATTTTGAATTTTTGCGCAACATTTCTATTAACAATTAACATTCTGCCCTACGGCATCACCCGCCTGCCCGTCCATTCGCCATTTTCAAACTCCCCGACCATTCGTATATGTCCGCCTCTTCCTAATTGCAACAGGTCAATATTTCTTGGTTTTAAAGAAAGAATAGAAAAAAAGTCAGAGCCGAAGGATGAATCATGGCTAGGGCTTTCTTGGTAGTAGGAAAGATCTGTTCCGGGCGGTAAGATAGTTTGATAATCGTTTTTTCCGTGGTCGCTGAGTTTATTCCATTCCGTCAGGCAAAGAGAATCCTGGTGATGAATCTTAGCGGTCGCCTGAAAACGAATTTGCTGCTGTAAGCGGGGATGGTAAAATAGAAGCGAGACCTGATTTTGTTGCTTGATTTCCTGAATCTTGGGCGAGCGGTAATCGGTAAAAATAAGCAGTTCCTGTTTAGGTAAAACCCGCCGTAAGACTACGGTTCGCTGCGCTGGAAATTGATCTATTTCTGTAGTCGCTAAATAACAAAAACGGAAAGGATGTTTTCGATCTACCGTAGCCCGTTCAAGATCCTTAAAGAGGTTTCTGATAATTTCCTCGGCGGAGTTTGTAAAATCAATTTCCATTAACTAATTTGTTTGCGACGACTCATTTTAAGAATGGCGTAAATGTTCAGCGCCGTCAATAATACGGCGACGGCCAGCCAGATATACATCCATACATTAACGGGAATAAAAACTAATAGTTCCGCATATTTTTCTAAATCAGAACGCGGTCCTACGTTAAAATCCTGAATAATATAGAGAATGGTGGCCAATCCTAAAAACATGAGAATCTCCCGGTGCAAATTGGTCCTGGTCGTAAGGAAATAAAGTACGATCGAAAAGGCCAGCAAAAATCCGGTCGTCCACAGAGAATTAAACCACATGATGCCCGCAAAAACCATAAATCCCATGAGGACAAACAAGGTACCTTTGGCAATTTTACCACCATTGGCACCAATATAAAACAATATATTTCCTAAAAGAGCGCTTCCCAAATATCCGCCCATCAAAATGATTCCCAGATTGCCGCCCTGCGTTTTAGTCCAGCCGCTACCATCATCGTTGACTTGCAAAGCCAATACATCTCCTCCCGTAATCAAAGCTCCCAACGCGTGACCAAGTTCATGTAGAAAAGTAACCAGCAGATGAATCGGATACAGAATCATTTGTCCAATTTCTCCTCCTAAAAATACAAGGCCTAGATAGATGGCCAATACGCCTAAAAAACGAACCAATAAATTGTCAGCCATAATATTTTATTTAATTACCAGGTAAAGGACAAAACTTATATTCGCCACAAAGAAAATTAAGTAAACACTGCTCTTTCGGGCAACCTTTTTTTTATAACGTCTTTGATTTAAGATTAGTTTTCTTTCGTAAGAAACTAAAAATTACCTAATCATTACGCCTTGCTCGTTTAAAAAAGGAATCAAGGTGAAATTCATCGGATCAATACTCCCTTTTACAAAGACATATTTTTTGTCAAACATATAGTCTTCATAGTTAAAGCTTACCCAGTATTCGTTGGTCAAAACCAGAACTTCCTTCGTAATCGGCTCAATTTTATGCAGTTGTAAAGGGCCAATAACTGGAAAAAAATGGCGCAAAACCGTAGTCTGTACCGCTTCGTTATTAATACTTCCATACCCCCTGGAATTTATCAGAACGTTTTTTATTGGTTCGTCTTTTAGATTGATCACATAAACGTCCCATAAATCTCCGTCGCGGGGTACTACCGCAATGGCCAGATCCTGTACTTTTTTCTGTGGAATGTCCTTTTTCATTGTAAAAATTCTATAAATTTTTAGCTATTGGTTATTGGCCGTTAGCTATTAGCTTCTCTTTAACTTGAAGTGAGAGACATCTTCATTAGAGCCATTTGAAATTCTATAAAATAAGGAGTTTTGCTTCTTGTTGCACAA
Source organism: uncultured Saprospiraceae bacterium (assembly GCA_938008185.1). Lineage (GTDB taxonomy): Bacteria > Bacteroidota > Bacteroidia > Chitinophagales > Saprospiraceae > JALZUU01. The sequence goes on along the minus strand of CALLLR010000122.1, from coordinate 18,544 downwards.
TATTTTCCCTCTCTTGAGACTGTCCCGTAAAGTGTGTCAGCGGGCTGGGCTTCCTTTAGTACCGAGGTGTGGGTGGCCAAATGACACACTTCATTGAACAGCCCCTATTTTCGATCGAGTGAAGCAAATAGCTAATGGCTAAGTACATGGTATTTAATTCTGTCGCATGAACAAGGTTGATTATCTATTGATTTTATAAAGTTATATGACAAAATTTCGTGCCTTGTACTTAGTGCCTTGGGCAATAAGTTAGTGAGTTTATGGAGGCAGTAATTTTACAGCTGATCAAGGCAGAAAATCCGGAGTTATGCCGTAGCATAATGAGGAATTTTCTAACGCAGAGCAGATTTAAAATTACCAGTCCATATACTCAATTAATTTATGCCCGAGGCACTAGGAATGAAAAGTTGTTGAGGCTGTCTCATTAGGTTTAAAAAAGAATAAAAACTTTATGCCTTTGCGGTTTTGTGGCAATTGTTTGGTTTCTCTTTTTCGGTAACTACTGATGAGACAGCTCCGGGGAACTTAAGCTACTTCAAGTCTAAATATTTGAAGTTGTGGTTTTTCTTAATATTTTTTAAACTTTCAAAAATCAATTTGATGACTGCTTCCACATCATCCTTATGCGCCATTTCTACGGTCGTGTGCATATAGCGCAATGGCAAAGAAATCAAGGCCGCCGGAACCCCAGCGTTGGAATAAGCAAAAGCATCGGTATCCGTGCCCGTTGCTCGGCTGGAAGCCTCGCGCTGGAATTTGATTTTCTTCTTTTCTGCGGTGTTAATAATGAGTTGCAGCAATTTATTGTGTACCGCCGGAGCGTAAGTTACAGAGGGACCTAGACCTGCTTTTATATCGCCTACTTTCTTGGGGGTAATTAATGGCGTATGGGTATCGTGCGTTACGTCGGTCACGATGGCTACGTTGGGTTTGATCCGTTCGGCAATCATCTGTGCGCCCCGTAAACCAATTTCTTCCTGTACCGAATTAACGATGTATAAGCTATAAGGTAGTTTTGTTTTACTTTCTTTAATCAATCGAGCTACCTCGGCGACGCAGAATCCACCCATCCGATTATCGAGAGCACGTCCAACGTAATATTTGTCGTTGAGCATCATCATTTCATCTTCAAAAGTAATGACACAACCTACGTGGATACCCATTTTTTCGGTTTCTTTTTTATCCTTGGCACCGACGTCGATAAAAATATTTTCGAGGGTAGGTGATAGTTTTGCATCGGCTCCTTTTCGGAGATGAATAGCCGGCCAGCCAAAAACACCTTTTACAATCCCTTTGCTGGTATGAATATTTACTCGTTTGGAAGGAGCGATAATATGATCTGAACCACCATTGCGGATAACGCTGATAAAACCGTCGTCAGAGATGAAATTAACAAACCAGCTAATTTCGTCGGCGTGTCCTTCGATGACCACACGGTAATCCTGTCCGGGATTAATAATTCCGTAAGCTGTCCCGTAGTCGTCGATGTGTTGTTCGTCTACGTAGGGTTTGAGGTAATTCAACCACAATTTTTGTCCTGGACTTTCAAAGCCCGTAGGAGAAGCGTTATTAAGATATTTCTGAAGGAATTTTTCAGACTTTTGATTAATGATTGCCATAATTTATAGGTTTAGGTTATCTTTTGGAATCAGAATTTTTGAGTTGGACCTTGCCATTCTTGTGGATTTTTAGTCCATTCCTTTAAAGATGCCAGATTTTTTTGATCAATATAGTTTATGTCGATAGCCGCTGCAATGAGCGCTTCGTAATTAGAAAGTGTTGCGAAAGGACAATCTGCTTTTTCGAAAGCCACTTTAGCTGCCGGAAATCCATAGGAAAAGATAGCGAGTACCCCCGCTACGTTACAACCCCGGTTGCGTAGGACTTCCACCGCTTCCAGACTACTTCCTCCGGTAGAAATCAAGTCTTCAATCACCAATACCCGCTCATTTCCACGTAATTCGCCTTCGATTTGGTTTTGCCGACCATGTCCTTTGGCTTTGCTACGTACGTATACAAACGGAAGATCTAAAGCCTCGGCCAGTAAGGCTCCGTGAGCAATTCCGGCGGTTGCTACCCCGGCTACTACCTGAAAAGGCTGAAAAGAGGTAGATTTTTGCACCATGGCGGCAATGACTGCTTTTCGGACCGGCGGATAGGATAGAACGATACGATTATCGCAGTATATTGGGGACAAAATCCCCGAGGCCCAGGTAAATGGGTTTGCCGGATTTAATTTTATTGCCTTTATTTGCAGTAAGTTATGTGCAATTTCAGTTGCAATTTCTTCTTTTCTGTTCTTCATTTAAAAATTTAGTATAAACGGCAACAAATGTACAAAATATATATCAACAGCACACCACTTTTTATTGTGAATAGTAAATATGTGAAGAAACTATTCCCAATTACCAAAGGAGCCTTGATCGCTCGTTATTCTGGTAAACCCAAATCTTTACTGAATTATATTGATAGTCTGGAAAAACCGAATAAATTTACCTTCGTTGTTTTACACTGCAATAACTCCAAAGCTTGCTTTCAGGAGTTTAAAGCGGTTTTCAAAGTAATTGAGGCCGCTGGTGGGTTGGTTTTTAAAAAAACTAAAGAGAAAAAAATCTTAATGATTCACCGCCAGGGCTTTTATGATCTTCCTAAAGGTAAAATTGACAAAGGAGAACAAACCAAAGCAGCCGCTATTCGGGAAGTTAAAGAAGAGACCGGAATCAAAGAACTCAAATTAGGGAAGAAAATTACGAAGACGTACCATACTTATCGAGATCATAAAAACCGAAGAATACTGAAAAAAACGCACTGGTATCGTATGACTACAAAACAAGAGAAATTTATTCCCCAACTGGAAGAAAATATTGATCTTGTATTCTGGATCAAACCGGAAAAATTTCTCTCCGTACAACGTAAAGTTTACGGGAATATCCTGGATGTCATTCGAACCGAATTGACCAGGAAATAATTTTGTACGCAAAAGGTAATGGAGCGTTTTCCAATAATTATTCACCTCAGCTGCTTGCTTTCCCTTCACGATAAAGAGAAGCAAATAGTAAATGGCCAAATAGCCAACAGCATTTTTTCCAATGGACAAAAGAATCCGTACCGTCATCTCCGAAAGCATTTCCATTAAACAAGCTATGCTTGCCGATATCGTGCTGCTCAACCAATTGGAAACCATTACTGCTCGTTGTGTAAAGACCCTTAAAAACGGTGGACAACTCCTTTTTTGTGGTAATGGAGGCAGCGCTGCTGACGCTCAACACCTCGCCGGAGAATTCTCCGGTCGGTTTTATCTGGATCGCGATCCATTGCCCGCCGAGGCCCTGCACGTCAATACTTCTTTCCTGACCGCCGTTGCCAATGACTACGATTTTGCTTCCGCCTATGCACGTTCCGTCGCGGCAAAAGGCCGTCCGGGGGATCTTTTGTTTGCTATTTCTACTTCCGGAAATTCTCCCAATATTTTGCAAGCAGCTCAAATGGCCAAAACAAAAAATATGGAAGTTATTGGTATGACGGGAGCGAGCGGTGGAAAACTGGCCACGATGGTGGACTATCTACTTAACGTACCCAGCACCGATACACCTCGAATCCAGGAATGTCACATCCTCCTGGGACATATCATCTGCGAATTGGTTGAAAAAAGAATTTTTGGTAATCAAAGTTCTAAATAATAAAATGATGCAATTACCTAAATTTGATAAATCATGGACACTTTTTCTAGATCGGGACGGAGTGATTAACCGACGTCATCCGGGAGCGTACATTACGAATCTGGACGAGTTCGATTATCTGCCGGGTAGCTTAAACGCAATAATAAAGTTAAATAAAATTTTTAATAGAATTATTATTGTTACTAATCAAAAAGGTGTTGGAAAAGGTCTGATGACCCAGGCAGATCTTGATCTTATCCACGAGTATATGTTGAGGGATCTGAAAAATAAAGGAGGAAAGGTGGACGCAGTATACACTGCCACGGCCGCAAAGTTAATGCCCGAAAGTCTGCATAAACCCAACCCCGGAATGGCGTTAAAAGCCAAAGCTGCTTTTCCGGAAATTGATTTTAAAAAATCTATTATTGTGGGAGATTCTATTTCTGACATGGAATTTGGGTTTGGACTCGGAATGTGGACCGTACTAATAGAAGGGAAAAAGGAAGAAAACGCGGCCGCTGCGGCCATTCGGGTCGACCAAAAAATGCCATCTCTGGCGGCCTGGGCAAATACCGTATTGAGTAGTTAATGTATTCGTTATAATTCCCAAACCATTCACCAGGTTATAAACTCATGGTTTTGAAAATGTAGTTGATGTTAGTTATTATTATAAAAGCTGTAGAATAAGACCAGGGCCAGAATTCCTAAATAGGTTAATAATCCGTACCAGGCGAATCTCGCCTGTTTTCTAAAAGCCAGGTATGCGATTAATACGCCGATTAGACCCAATAGTAAGCCGAGAATAAATGCGCCCGTTTTTTTACCGCTATCACGGGGTTCATTGAGTGCCTGAATAATTTCTGCGTCGGTTTTTCCTTTTTTACGGGCCCGTTTGATTTCTTTTTTTATTAAAAACAGACCAAGTCGTTCTTTCAGTTTTAACTTTTTGCCCCTTTTTTTTCCGAGTTCTCTGGCGTTCAGATGAAGGAGATCATCGAGCGAGGCAGCCGAAAATCCGTTGATATCTTTGGTATAGGCAGGCAGATTATCCCGAGTAGGCTGTACCACCGCATTTGCGGAGTCTGGAAAAATAATAAGACTTAGGAATAGAAAAAGGAGGGTTAGTTTAATTTTCATGGCAAAAAAATACTTGTGAATAATTTATTCACAAGTATAATTTAAATTTTGTTGTTATTTTATTTTTAGACCAGTTTTTTAGATGGTTTTACCATTTTTAACAAATTGCTTTGTTCCGTGGCGTAGTAAATATTCTTTACCAGAATCATCCAGATAAAAAATCTGTACTTCGTAATTTTGTCCGGTTTTTGGTTGATGATTATAATAGGAGACATTTACTTTTCCACCCGTAAATTGCACAATTGCACCGTCCATTTCGAAGTCCTCAAAAGCTTTTTCACCGCCTTCGCCTTCCGCAATGGTTTTTAAAATTTCTTGTGTATCCGTATTTACGACCCTGACTAAAAATCTTTTTTCCATTAGTATTCTTAAATCGTCGGAAATGAGTTGAAAATCGATCGTCGTATAGTTCCAGTTTTTACGAATTTTTTTCAAAGATTTACCATTTGATTTTGCTAAAAGATTGATACTGTTAAATTGAACCTGAGTATTGTTCATAATATTGGTGATCCGCTGGTAATTGGCCTCGGCTGATTGTCGGTAAAGTAGTTCCATTTCATTTTCTGCTTTAATGGCTTCGTAGCTCATTTTTTGAGCTTGCAGTTCCTGTAACTGAACCATTAATGCTGCTTTGTCAGCTTCCAGGTCCGCAATTTTTTTACTATTCGCCGCTTTGTCCGGCAGAGCCATTATTTTGGTTTCCTGCATTTCCAGTTCTAGTTGATCGTACCGTGCCTGGTAAAGTTCCACCTGCGCTTTTACGTCGGCAATGGCGCGGTTTTGTCGCTTGTTGGATCTGCGTAACTTCGCGATAGCATTATTTAAATATTCAATACTATCATTCAGCATATGAATTTGTTCTTTCAATACCTGATTTTCGGAACGCAGGTCAATGATGACGGAATCGTCTTCTTTGCTGACGGTTTTTAATTCGCTGATATAACGGTCTTGCTTGACCAATAGCTCATTTTTTTTAACGATACTTCCAACTTGTTGAATACTAAAAAAACTAAGTCCAATGATCGCACAGGATCCGAGGGCAATAGATAAATTTCTGGTCATTTCACAGTGATTTGTGGAATAAGAACCGAGTGTAAGGGCCTTAACTCCAAGGTATAAGATAGTCTCCGGAGAGACGGTTTAACGTTGAAGTAAGTTTTGGATATAAAGCAGTTGTCGAAAGATTTCGTCGTTAAAATAATGATAAATGTTGAACTTTTTCGTAACCTCAATATTTCAAAAGCGCAGCGTTTCAACAACTCAAATATTCTTTATCAAAAAGTCTGTAAGATTCGTGTTTCGGCTAATGGTCATTTCTAGTGCATCCATAAAAAATTTTCGATCTTTATGGGTAGCAAATTCGGCGGTTTCAGAAAATTCCAGTACCGTTTGATTGTTTAAAATCATAATATTTTTTAGCCGCAAGTTGGTGGCCTTTCGACCAAAATGATGCGTCGCCAAAAATGTATTAATTAAGTCTTGTAGCTGATTACCCGTTGGATATTCTACTTCTACCGCCCGATATTCCAGGCTGAAGGTTTCAGGATTAAAATCATAAATCATAACCACTGGTTTTGTGGATACGGTATTCATTCCGGCGCGCATGGACTTTACTCGTTGTCGGATATTGGGATCGAGTTCGCTGCTGGAAGTACAGGCCAACTCCAAAATAAGTAGAATAACAAAAAGGAAAAATTTAGTAAAATGTTTCATGGTATTGAATTCAACTAATAAATACGGTAAAATATTAATATGTTTGAAATTCAAATATACTAACAACAAATATTATTCCAAAATATAATATGTTTGAAATCCGATTTAATCTTTAACAGGTACATATTCTAATTCACATTTCGATTCACATTCTAAATCACTATCTTTACCCAAAATATTCATAATTACAATATGACCCAGCCCAATAAAGTACAGATTACGGATCACTTGATGATGATTCGTCCCCAGCATTTTGGTTATAATGCAGAAACCGCCAAAAGCAATGCCTTTCAGACAGAACCCGAAAAAACTGGAGAATCTTCTGAAACCATTCGTGAAAAAGCACTGGCCGAATTCGATAATTTCGTCAACCTGCTAAAGGAAAAAGGAATACGGCTTACGGTAATGGAAGATCAGAATGACCCTATTACACCCGACGCGGTTTTTCCTAATAACTGGGTAAGTTTTCACCAAAATGGGACAGCCATCACGTATCCAATGCAATCCGAATCCCGTCGATTTGAACGCAACGAAGCCATCATTGATCAATTGGCGGAAAAATTGGAAGTTCACGCCGTCTTCAATCTGGATACCTACGAAGACAAGGGTTTCTTTTTGGAAGGAACGGGCAGTATGGTTTTGGATCGGGTGAATAGTATCGTCTATGCCTGCCTGAGTCCACGGACTGATCTGGAGGTACTGGAGGTTTTTTGTAAATTATTAAACTACCGAAAAGTAGTCTTCCACGCGGTGGATGGCGGCCGACAGCCAATTTATCACACCAACGTGATGATGGCCCTTGGCAAGACATTTGTGGTAATTTGTCTGGAATCAATTCTGGATGCCAAAGAGCGGGATACCTTAAAAAAATATTTTTACGATACCCAAAAAGAAATAATCAATATCACCCTCGATCAGATGAACGCCTTTGCTGGCAATATGCTCCAGGTAAAAAATAGTAATAACGTTTCTTACGTCATCATGTCTTCTCAGGCCCATGCCTCCCTGCGTCCCGATCAGATTCGGCACCTGGAACGGCATACTGAGATTTTATACGCGCCCATTCCGACGATTGAGACGTATGGTGGTGGGAGTGTACGGTGCATGATGGCGGAGGTGTTTTTACCGGAGAAACAAGAAAGCGTTTAGATTACGGACGATCGCAGCAGGAAAAGAAAGAAAAGACCGATCTGACCGAGTCCAACTATGAGCATAGGCAGAAAGTAAATTGCTTTCATTGCCCGACACACGGCACAACGACCGGATGGAGACGTAAAAGAATCTAACTGGCGTTATTCTCTCAAAAGCTGGGGACACGACTCAATGAAATAATAAATCTTTTCTATTATTTTCGCATAAAAAATTTTGATCATCAGTATGCTGGCCAGTATGGTCTGTTCGGTACGCTAAAAAAAATAACATGAAAAGACTTTTTACAACCCTCTTCTTTATGACGACTTTGTTTGGGGTCATCCAGGCTCAGATCGTCATCAATGAAATCATGTACAATTCTCCCGACGCTGGTCAGGATTCTACCGAGTACATTGAGTTATTTAACAATAGTGGTGCAGCCGTTGATCTTTCCGGATGGAATTTTACACAGGGTATCGACCTTACCTTTGCTTCGGGTACTTCTATTGGTGCCAATGCTTACTTGCTCGTAGCAGGTGATGCTCAAGCAATGATGGATTCCTACGGTGTAATGGCGATCCAGTGGGAATTTGGCGGATTGAATAATAATGGTGAGGACATCGAACTGGTTGATGCCTCCGGCAATATAATGGATCTGGTTGATTATAGCAATGTTTTTCCCTGGCCATCTGGTGCCGACGGAAATGGATCTTCTCTGGAATTGTGCAGTCCGGACAGAGACAATAACAAAGCAGCTAATTGGTTTGATGCGACCAATCCCACGGGAACGATCTTCGACGGAGTAGAAGTACTCGGTACCCCTGGAGCTGCCAATACGGCAGTCTGTCCGGCTGCGGATGTGATGGTGGAGGTTTCCAGTAATATTTTTACTCCCGCTGATATTACCATCTTTGCAGGACAGACAGTGGAATGGACCAATGTCGGTGGTTTTCACAATGTAAATGGTACACTGGCTACTTATCCTGATAATCCAGAAGGATTTGGGAATGGTGCTGCTTCTGGTGCTGCCTGGACTTTCAGTTATACTTTTACCGAAGTTGGCGTTTATGATTACCAATGTGATCCTCACGTCAACTTTGATATGGTGGGTACGGTTACCGTTCTTCCCCTTCCTCCGAATGATATTGTCATTTCCGAAATCATGTACAACATTCCTGGGGCTGACAACAATTTTGACTTTATCGAATTAACCAATATTGGGGATGCTGCTGTTAACCTCGAAGGATACACTTTTTCGTCGGGTATAGAATTTACCTTTCCTTCCGTGATGATTCAACCGGGAGCATATCTATTACTGGTAGAAGACGCTTCTGCGTTCAATGCTACTTTTGGCACCAATGCCATTGCCTGGACGTCCGGTGGTTTGAACGACAACGGAGAAGACATAACTCTCCTGGACGCCAACGGAGAGCTGGTAGATGTGGTGGTCTACAACGATGCTGCTGGCTGGCCGGAAATCGCGGACGGTGAAGGACCATCTTTAAGTCTTTGTGATTTGGAAAGTGATAATAACCAGCCGGAATCCTGGGGCTTTTCAACCACTAACACCAACGTAATTTCTGGTGGTAGTGGTAATTTTATTTATGCTACTCCCGGCGCTGCCAACGATGCTTGTTCTGCTACTCCGTATATCTTTTTTGAAAATGGTCTGGAAGACGTAGATGAAGGAGCTATCATGGCTACCTTCCGCTTGTCAATGGCCAATACTGGTGAGATGGATACTGCATCTGTTACCCTGAATATTGTCGGTGGATCGGCAATTGATGGTACCGACTATGTTTTAAATAATACCCTGGTCACTTTTGGCAGTGATGGAAACGGAGGCGTGAGCGACGGAGAATTCAGTATTTCTTTACTTGATGATATTATTGTAGAAGGTTCTGAAACAATTATCCTTAACCTGTCCGATGCGGATGGAGCGGTGATTGGTTCTATGGGGGATTTGGTCATTACCATTGTGGACAATGACGGAATTGATCCTGATATTTATCCACTTTTGGAAATTCAGGATGTAACTACCGTTGATGAGCAAGGAATTGTCGATTCTATTGACGTTTCTTGTGAACTACGTGGGGTGGTCTACGGTGTTAATCTGAATTCTGGTGGATTATTATTTACGATGGTTGATAAAAATGATAATGATGATGGAATTGCGGTCTTTGCCGGAGGTACAGATTACGACTATACCGTCACCGAAGGAGATGAAGTATCCGTGATAGGAATCATTGACCAATTCGGAGGTTTACAACAGATAACGGCGGATTCTGTAATTTTACTATCATCAGATAATGCTTTGTTTGCTCCAGAATTTACGACTGACCTGGGAGAAGATGAAGAATCTAAATTGATCCGAATCAATAATCTAACGGTTGTGAGTGTAGACGCCCAACCCGCAGGGGAAAATTATACAGTAACGGACGGTACCAACGAATACACGATGTATATTGACGCAGACACCGAACTATTCGGAACTACTTTACCTGCTAATTTTGATGCTATTGGAATAGGAGGACAATTTGATTTTGACGAACCTTTTGATTCAAACTACCAGTTTTTACCAAGGTATGCTGCCGATATTCTTGATTTGGTAAATACCAATGATCCGACCTTAGCTAATGATATTCTAATCATGCCGAATCCCGTGATGGATCAGTTATTTATCAAATCCGATTTGAACATCGGTCAGGTTTTAATTCATAATAACTTAGGGCAGTTGGTTAATTCGTTCAATGGTATCTCAAATCAAACTATTGATGTGTCTGATTATACCAACGGCATTTACCAGGTAAGTTTTATCGTTGCGGATCGTGCCTGGACTACTATGTTCGTAAAGCAATAGACTTTTGCGTAAAGTTCACTACACTCTAATCTAAGTTGATTAAAGCTCACTTAAGTTAGATGCATTTAATACCTATACATAGTGTATTGTTTAGAATAAATTAGACGAAGATAAATCTAAATATTTTTTATGATTTTTTTGTAGAATTAAAAAATAATCCTAAATTGCAGTACTCCCACCGTACATATTAAGAAAAAAACGAGATTAATTAGTTGAGACTATATTAATAGTAGAGCTGTTCTGATGCTTTACTAGAGTAGTACCACTTACCGCACTGCATCCATTTAAATACCATTTGAATTTTTAAACTAAATTAAGTAGACAATTCCGTTACTTAATGGAGGCTAATTGCGTCCTAAAGATAACAACTGTTTATTGGATTTAAAGTATTTATGATGTGTTGTAATCCCTCTTGTGCATATTTTTTTAATTGACTATTTACAAAACTTACAAAACACAAGACTATGCTTATTTTGTACATTGCTACGGGAAGTTTTTTATTGGGAGGAGGAATTGTTTTAATGGCAAATCTTACTTCTTCGCGTACAAAACGATTCTGATCTAAATTGTTAAGTCAAACGTACCGAACCTAAACCTATTTTGATCAACCTACGGACGTTTAGGCTACCTATCCTCATCATGAAGGGAACTTATAAATTTTGACTGCAAAAAATTTTATCGTAAAAGGTGTTGAACAACTTTAAATGCCTTCCTCTAAACATCTGTCTTAAGGACAGGTGTTTTAAGGAAGATTCCTACCAATAAAACATGAGTATACTTAGCATGTCAACAAAGCTAAGCAAAGAGGGTATTTGACTGCGAAGGTGGTACGATACCTAAATGTTGGTAAGCTTTCTCAGTCGCTTCCCGGCCCCTTGGTGTTCGCTGTAAGTAACCTTCCATGATTAGAAAAGGCTCGTGTACCTCTTCAATTGTTCCTGCTTCTTCTCCTACTGCCGTACCAATCGTAGTGATTCCAACCGGACCTCCTTTAAATTTATGAATAATGGTGGAAAGGATTTTATTGTCCATTTCATCCAGACCACTGCTATCGACGTTCAGTGCTTCCAAACCAAATTTGGCGATCTTGATTCCAATCTTACCATCTCCTTTTATTTGCGCAAAATCTCGAATCCGGCGGAGTAGGGCGTTGGCTATCCGGGGTGTACCACGGCTACGACGGGCAATCTCTTGTGCGCCTGCGGTGTCAATCGGTACATCTAAAATTCCGGCGGACCGTTTTATTATTTTTTCCAGAATGGCGACATCATAATAGTCCAGATGACAATTGATGCCAAATCGGGCACGCATCGGTGCGGTGAGTAGGCCCATCCGGGTGGTAGCGCCGATCAAGGTAAAAGGTTCAAGAGAGATTTGAATACTCCGGGCGTTGGGTCCACTGTCGATCATGATGTCAATCCGGTAATCTTCCATTGCCGAATAGAGATATTCTTCTACGACGGTATTCAGTCTATGAATTTCATCAATAAACAAAACATCACCCTCTTGCAGATTGGTAAGTAGACCCGCCAGGTCTCCTGGTTTTTCTAAAACTGGGCCCGAAGTCATTTTTAGATTGGCTTCCAGTTCGTTGGAGATAATGTGTGAAAGGGTGGTCTTTCCCAGTCCCGGAGGACCATGTAACAGGACATGATCCAACGCTTCACCTCTTTGTCTGGCCGCAGCAATAAAAATTTTTAAGTTTGAAACTATTTTCGGTTGACCGGAAAAGTCTTCTAATGCCTGAGGACGTAAGGCCTTTTCCAATTGCTGATCGGCAGGTTCAAGGTGTTCGCCGGAAGGATCTAGGTGTTCGTTCATTGTTAAGGTATGGCAAGGTCTGGAATGGCTGCTTCCTGGTAATTGGTATAAAATTTATGAGACAACTACAAAAAAACCGCTAAACAGAACTTTAGTAATGAACAATTAATAAATTGGTATTTTATCAGTTGTTCATCACTTAGTTAAATCTGATTAGCGGTTCTCTAAAGTCTGTTACGTAAAGTTATTATTTTTTAAGAAACTTCAAAAGAAAAGCAGCAGCGATTACTTATTCTCCAGGCTTTCTTTGAGTTTGCGGCTGTCTTCTTCGATGATTTGCTCCATCACTTCTTCGAGTTGTTCGGCCCCTATTCGGTTAATCAAAATTTTTTTGTCTTTGTCGAGAATAAAAATCCGAGGCGTAATTCGGGTATCGTACTTTGCGGTAAATTTTGATAAATTACCAGGATCCACCACATTAATCCAGTCATCCATTTCTTTTTCGTGGACATACTTCCAGCATTCCTCTATGTCTTTTTCTTTCAATTTTACGCAAGTACCCATAACTTTTACGCCTTTGTCCTTAAACTTTTCGTAAAATTCAGTGACGAATGGAGTGGATTTTTTACAGTGACTACAATCGTATCGCCAAAAGTATAATACGGTATACGGACTCTCAATATCATAAAGAGAAATTTTGCTGCCGTCTTCTTTACGCATCTCAATATTCATCGCTCTGCGACCAATCAGGGTGGGGCGGCGGCGCTGAGATTCCAGCATAATTTTTTCCAGTTGTTCCTTCTCTAACCAGGGAGCCATTCCACGGGCATAGTAATTGTCGACCAGGTGAACATATATGGCATCCATTCCAATTTTGGTTTGAGCCTCCTCGGCGTACAGGTTGAGGAGTTGGCTGAGATAGTAGCGGAATGTTTTCTCGACTGGTTTTACTTTATTTAAAATATAATCTACTCCTACAATGATAGAATCCGGAGTGGCCGGAGTGAGCTGTTCGAGGTAGTAATCCACTTTTTTAGGCAACATTGGATTACGGTAGAGGCTGGCATCATTAAAGTTTATATGCTCAAAAAAATGTTTTTTTCTGAACATATACCGCTGAAATTGCACCTCACTTTCGTTACCCATAAATTCGGGAATGTCCGTTTCAAAACCAAACTTGATCCAGGTAGCTACGGGAGAATTTGGGTTATTTTTAACTAATTGTTGCTGGTAAGTTTTTACACTATTATTAACCTCCTGCAGCGCATCCTGCAGTTGGTCTACCGGTTTTCCTTCTGCTTCTGTCGCCTTGATTTGCTCTTGTAAATCTCGGGCCTGAGGACCTTTGGTGGACAAAAAATTGACGTATTCATAAAATAATTTATTTGCGGGAGAACCGGTGATGGTAAAAGCCTGCTTGTCGAGCATGGCGTAGTTAGCTTTTAGATTAAAATTCTGATTCTTAACGTCTACAAAAATTTGAATAAACTTATTGTCTGGTGGCAATACAATCAGATAAACGCCTGCGTCGAGTAGCGTGTCGCCAGAAAAAACGACTGTTCCATTCTTTACCGCCACCGTATCTAAAATATAAGGAGTATCGCCGATATAACCAGCCAGGTAAGCCTCAGGCTGATCAAAGTTTTCAATTTCGACGGTGATTTTATGACCAGAGTCACTGGCCAACAGCGGCGAAATTGTTAATGAAGTGACAAAGAAAAAAAATAGCGTTAAGGTTCTTAACATCATAAGAGAATTTTGTTTAAATAAACACCAAAAATACGAATCTGTTGTCACAATTGTGACGTATACATAACAGTAAAAGGGTGTTAATTATTTTTTAAAAGGAAGATTCTCCAAATAAGAAATAAAATTTCTACATTTGCAGAAATTTAAGCTAAAAAATTAGTATTCAATTAATTAACCGGTATAATCATAAAATTTTATCCAAAAATGAGTGGACAGAAAATCACTTTTAAAAATAACGAACTACACGTTCCTGACAATCCAATTATTCCTTTCATTGAGGGAGATGGAATTGGTCCGGATATCTGGGCAGCCGCCGTTCAGGTTTTTGACGCAGCTGTCAAGAAAGCCTACAAAGGAAAACGGAAAATAGCCTGGCAGGAAATTTTGGTAGGTCAAAAAGCCTTTGACAAAACAGGTAAATGGTTACCCGCAGAATCACTCCGTGAAATCAAAAAGAGTAAAGTAGCCATCAAAGGGCCACTGACAACCCCGGTTGGTGGAGGGATTAGATCACTAAATGTGGCGCTGCGTCAAAAATTGGATTTATACGCTTGTGTACGTCCGGTGGTTTACTTCAAAGGTGTTCCTTCTCCTGTAAAACGTCCACAGGATGTAGATATGATTATTTTCCGTGAAAACACAGAAGATATTTACGCGGGTATCGAATATTTAGCGGGTACGGCTAAGCTCAAAAAATTGAGAAAGTTTTTGCTGGAAGATATGAAGGCGAAAGGAATTCGATTTCCTGAAAGCGTTTCTTTAGGAATCAAGCCGGTATCTCAAGAAGGAACGGAACGTTTGGTTCGTGCTTCTATCGAGCACGCAATCAAAGAAGGAAAGCCTTCTGTGACTTTGGTACACAAGGGGAATATCATGAAATTTACCGAAGGTAAGTTTAAAGAGTGGGGCTACGAAATGGCCGAGCGCGAATACGGTGACAAAGTCTGGACCTGGGCGCAATATGATAGAGTAGCTGCCAAGAGTGGAAAGGCAAAAGCCAACAAGATGCAGGAAAAAGCACTGGCAAAAGGAGCGATTCTCATCAAAGACGTGATTGCGGATGCATTTTTACAACAGATTATTCTCAGACCTGCCGAATATTCAGTGATCGCTACCCTCAATCTAAACGGTGATTATATTTCAGACGCCCTCGCTGCACAGGTAGGAGGCATTGGTATCGCACCCGGAGCAAATATCAATTACAACACTGGTATTGCAATTTTTGAAGCCACGCACGGTACGGCACCCAAATATGCTGGATTGGATAAAGTAAATCCTAGTTCCGTCATCCTTTCGGGAGAAATGATGTTCCGTTATCTGGGGTGGAACGAAGCAGCTGATCTGATCGTAAAAGGGGTTGGTAAATCCATCCGTTCCAAGCGGGTAACTTACGATTTTGAACGATTAATGACCGGTGCGAAACTTCTAAAGTGCTCACAATTTGGGAAAGAGATCATTAAGAATATGTAAAAGTTAATTCTTTTTAGTTTAGAATACCTAAGTTCGCTTTGCCAAGAGCAAAGCGAACTTTTTTTGTTCTTTTTTTTTTTTAATTAGAAAATATCTTATATATTGCACTCTGGTAGTAATTTTTAGTTCCCAAAAACTACAGTTATTTCTAAGAAACGTGAACATTTTAAAATCTGGTCCTTTCTATCTATGGATTAATTTTCATATTTCTTTAACTAACCACAAACCGATTTCAATACACATTCAGCAATTTTAATTTGACAATATATTTGTTTAGTAAAATCTAAGTAACAATATATTTTTGTAAAAGAATTTTGTCTTCTTGAATTATTTTCTCAAAAGGTTCAATAAAAAATTATAGTCGGTATATAACGCTGAGCCCCAAATATTTAGCATAAGAAATAGTGTTGCGACGAAAAGAATACGTAACTAATGTTAGTATTTACACTGATGTTGTAGTTTACAGCCGTGACTCGGTATGATCTGTAGTAAGTTTTGGCACAAAAAAAATATTAAGTAAATTAATTAATCTCTCATAAAATCTTTAAAACATGCGTAAATTTTTACAATTCTCCCTAATGTTAGGCCTATTTTTGGCTACCTCCTTAGATTTATTTGCTCAGGTGACCTTAACTGGTTCTGTATCTTACACCAATGGTACATTTACCTACAATTCAGGAAATACTACTGCTTTTCGAGTCTGTTCTGGTGTACCAATTAGTTTAAATTCTGGTAGTGCCGCAGCTGCTTGTGCTGGACGCGGTGGAGTCGCTCGTGATTTTTTTGTAGCAGGAAGTAATGGTGGTGGTGACCAGCAGGAAATAACGCCAGCTCAGCCAGGTAATATTGTGCGGATTACCGTTCCTGGATATTTTCGATACTGTGTACGTTGTAACAACGGTGATATGATTGAAAGTGATCCTATTTTCTTCATTCCAAGTTCAAGAACGGAAGAAGGCGCTCAGTGTGCTGATGTAATTTTACCCGTTGAATTGACTTCTTTTAGAGGAAATAGTGTAGATGCTGGTATTTCTTTAGAATGGACTACTGATTCAGAAGTGAATAACGAAGGATTCGAAGTCGAATATAGCTTAGATGCTCGTTCTTTCGAAACAGTAACTTTTGTAACTGGGAAAGGTACAACCGACCAAGTTCAAAATTACAAATACATGCACAAGATCAATCGTCCAGGCAGCCTTTACTATCGTTTAAAGCAAATGGATTTTGATGGTGCTTTCGAATATTCTGATGTAATCGAAGTAATGCGCGAAAAAACAAATAACGGAAACATCGTTATCTTTCCTAATCCAGCTAAAGAAGCCTTTACGATTACAGTTTCTAATCCAGATCGTCTAAACTCTTCTGTTAAAGTAACTGATTTATTAGGTAAGGTGATCTTTGAAAGATCTTTCCAGGCGGGTGAAGTTGATTTTTTCGAAGAAGAAATCTCTAGCCTTACCCAGCAATTGTACATCGTAACAACAAGAATTGGTACTGAAATTACCAGTCATCAGGTAGCAAACCTTAACTAAGAATATTTCTTGGTTCTACCTAATAAGAGATAGATAAAAAAACTCCGTCTCGG
Source organism: uncultured Saprospiraceae bacterium (assembly GCA_938008185.1). Classification (GTDB taxonomy): domain Bacteria; phylum Bacteroidota; class Bacteroidia; order Chitinophagales; family Saprospiraceae; genus JALZUU01. Next base: position 1,479 of record CALLLR010000122.1, on the reverse strand, counting down.
CTTAATGCTGAGACGGAGTTTTTTATAAATTAAAAAATAAAAATCAGGCAGAAAAGGAAGTTCCACATCCACAGCTTTCCTTTGCATTAGGATTATTAAAAGTGAAACCTCGATTGTTTAAACCTTCTAGCCAGTCAATCTCAATGCCCAATAAGTAAATAGCGTGTGCCTTTTCCATAAAAACACGCATTCCATTCACCTCGTAAACATCATCGTTCTCTTTCTTTTGGTCAAAACCAAGGATATAAGAAAAACCGGAACAACCGCCTCCTTTTACCCCAACCCGCAACCCGTGATCAGCGGATACTTTCTGTTCTTCCATAATTCTTTGCAGATGTTTAACCGCTCCATCCGTCAGCGTAATTGGTTGAATCGTCGTTTTTTCTTTGGTATCGTTCATATCTACAGGTTTTATTATTTTCTTTTAAAGTATGTAAAACACACCCTATTCACAAAAATACAGAATTTGTCGCTTAAATACAGCTAAAATCTATAATGCTTGTCTACTCACCAAACAATAGCGAATTATGAATTGTTGTCATCTCAATGTCTTTCGTTACTTTTGTCGACAAAATTAAGACCAATAACTATTTTTTTATGAATGCTATCATTGAGATTCTTCTTGAAATCATCAAAATCACTGTTCCAGCACTAATTGTATTTTTTACCGTTTTTTATTTGATGAAACAGTATCTCGCCAGCCAGTATCAGCTGAAATCACTGGAATTTAAGCAAAATCAGCAGTCGACGACAATTCCGTTGCGCCTGCAGGCCTACGAGCGGTTGTCATTGTTCTGCGAAAGAATCGCAATTCCCAACCTGATCCTGCGCTTGAGACAGGAAGGAATGACTGCCGGAGATTTACGGATGTCTATGATGATTGCTACACAACAAGAATTTGAACATAATATTACCCAACAGGTATATATTTCTCAGCAGCTTTGGCAGATTATCAAAATCGCCCGGGATGATGTGATGAACGTCGTAAGCGAAGTATATAAGCAACAAGGTGCTGATACTTCACTCGAAAATTATATACAAGGATTATTCGCGCATCTGCAAGATCGAGAATTTATGCCACTCGATAAAGCACTCGTTGCCATTAAAAAGGAAGCGGGTATCTTATTATAATTACAATTTAATTTCATGTCTAAAAAAAATAAAAATAATAATAGCCCCTTTGTCTTTTCGACCAATCCTGATTTTACCCCTCCTTCTAACGAAAATCATGACCAGGATACACCCGACCCTTCAGAACAAGATCTTCGGGTACATATTGACCGAAAACAACGCCGCGGGAAAGAGGTCACCTTGATTACTGGATTCGTGGGTAGCGATGAGGACATGAAAGCCCTCGGGAAAATACTCAAATCCAAATGTGGAGTAGGGGGCGCCGTCAAAAATGGAGAGATTATGATTCAGGGTAATCACCGCTCTAAAATCATCGAATTGCTCAAAAAGGAAGGATATAAGGTGAAA